>JAGPIX010000052.1 GCA_018054745.1 Alicycliphilus sp. | reverse complement strand
GACCAGGCATCGCCCAGGTTGGCAAAGAAGTTGGTCACGCCGGTGCGCAAGGGCTGCGGCGTCACGTCGCGGTAGGCCGTGGCCACGGGCTTGAGCACGGCCTTGTCCACGTTCTCGTTGAACGTGGTCATGCTGCGGTTGTAGGGTTCCAGCGGGTCGGCCGGATTGGCGTTGGGGCCCGTGGCGCAGCCGCTCAGGAGCGCGGCGCCCAGCAGCAGCGCCGCCGGATGCACAGCCCAGGGCGTGGATGGTTTCTCGGTTGTCATTTTTTTCCTCCTGCACCCGCGGGTGCTGCGTTTTCCTCGGCCTTGCTGTACAGGAACTGGCCTATGAGATTTTCCAGCACCACGGCCGACTGCGTGGCGGTCACCAGGTCGCCACTCGCCAGGTTGTGTTCGTCGGCGCCGGGCTCGATGCCAATGTATTGATCGCCCAGCAGCCCGCTGGTCAAAATCTTGAGCGAGCTGTCCTTGGGGAAAAGGTAACGGTTTTCCAGCTCCAGCGTCACGCGCGCCTGAAAAGTAGCGTCGTCGAAGGTGATGTCGCGCACGCGCCCGACGACCACGCCGGCGCTGCGTACCGCCGACTTGGGCTTCAGGCCGCCGATGTTGTCGAAACGTGCCGAAATCACGTAACCCGAACGGAAGTTCAGGTTCAGCAGATTGGCCGACTGCAGGGCCAGAAAGATCAGCGCCGCGGCCCCCAGCAGGACAAACAGGCCAACCCAGAGATCGTTCTTGGAATGCTGCATGGTGAATTTCTCCCTGTGGGCGTGCGTTCCGCCCTCAAATACTGAACATCACTGCCGTGAGGACGAAGTCCAACGCCAGCACGGTAAGCGAGGCCATGACCACGGTGCGCGTGGTGGCGCGCGACACGCCCTCGGGCGTGGGCTTGGCCACGTAGCCCTGCAGCACGGCGATGAAGGTGACGGCCACGCCAAAGGCCAGGCTCTTGACGATGCTGTTGCCCACGTCCTTGAAGACATCGACGCCGCTTTGCATCTGGCCCCAGAAGGCGCCCGCATCCACGCCAATCAACACCACGCCGACCAGCCAGCCGCCGATCACGCCGACGGCGTTGAACACCAGGGCCAAGAGCGGCATGGCGATCACCCCGCCCCAGAAGCGCGGCGCCAGGATGCGCCGCACCGGATCCACGGCCATCATCTCCATGGCCGAGAGCTGCTCGCCCGCGCGCATCAGGCCGATCTCGGCCGTCAGCGAGGTGCCGGCGCGGCCCGCGAACAGCAGCGCCGTGATCACCGGCCCCAGTTCGCGCACCAGCCCCAGCGTGACCACCAGGCCCAGCGAATTGGCCGAGCCATAGAGCTGCAGTACGTTGTAGCCCTGCAGCGCCAGCACAAAGCCGACAAACAGGCCCGACATGGTGATGATGGACAGCGAATAGTTGCCCAGAAAATGCACCTGGTCGCGCACCAGGCCAAAGCGGCGCATGGCCGGGCCGAACAGCGCCACCAGGCGCGCGAACAGGCGCGCGCCCATGCCGATGTCGGCCAGCTTGCTGCGCACGGCATAGCCCAGGTGCGAGGGGCGCCACCAGCTCATGCATCACCTCCGCCCTGGCTGCCCATGCCGACCGGACCGAAGTCCTGCGCCACGCTGGGGCCGGGGTAATGAAACGGCACCGGCCCCGTGGGCAGCGCATGCACGAACTGGTGCACCAGCGGATCCTGGCTGGCACGCACCTCGTCCGGCGTGCCCTGGGCGGCCACGGTGCCGGGGCCGAGGATGATGACCTGATCGGCCAGGCGGAAGGTCTCCTCCAGGTCGTGCGAGACGACGATGGTGGTCAGCCCCATGGCGTCGTTGAGCCGGCGAATCAGCTGCGCCGCCGTGCCCAGCGAGATCGGATCAAGCCCGGCAAAGGGCTCGTCATACATGATGAGCTCCGGGTCCAGCGCCACGGCCCGCGCCAGCGCCACGCGCCGCGCCATGCCGCCCGAAATCTGGCTGGGCATCAGATCACGCGCGCCGCGCAGGCCCACGGCGCCCAGCTTCATCAGCACGATGTCGCGCACCAGTTCCTCGGGCAGGTCGGTGTGCTCGCGCAGCGGAAAGGCCACGTTGTCGAACACACTCATGTCGGTGAACAGCGCGCCGAACTGAAACAGCATGCCCATGCGCCGGCGCGCGGCGTAGAGCTGCTCCATGCCCATCGCGCCCACATCCTGGCCGTTGACCAGCACCTGGCCCTGCTGGGCGCGCTGCTGCCCGCCGATCAGGCGCAATATGGTGGTCTTGCCGCCGCCCGAGGCGCCCATGATGGCCGTGACCTTGCCACGCGGCACGGTCAACGACAGGTCGCGCAGCACCACGCGCTCGCCATACCCGAAGGTGACGTTGCGCAGCTGCACGAGGGCATCGTCTGAAGAAGACATGGTTGTGGGCAAGGTGGCGGACAGCCGGCTAGGCCTGCCGCGCAAGAAAATGGCAAAGCCTTGCATTATAGGTGCAAACCCGCTGGCGCCATGGCACATCTTATGCATTTCAGCAACAACGCATATACTCTTGGGTTCGATTGAAATGCCCGCCCTGGGTTTTCAGGGCGGATTGCTGTCGGTGGTGCAGGGATGTCGTGGCGCATCCGGCACAGGCGAAGGCATGACCATGGCCCGGCAAACAGCTGGCCAACGGTCGCCCTGCCCCTCGCCTGGCATTCAGCACCCATGCCGGCAGCGCACCGGGTGGCATGCGCAGAGGAGCCCTGTCGGGCGCGCATGCCGTTTTTTGTCATGTCCCAACAAAAGAAGGGCCTGAGTGCAATGAAGAACTACCAAGCCGTCGTCCCCATCCAGCCCCCCGCCGTGGCCCGCAGCGCCACCGGCCTGCACCTGATAGGCGACCTCTATGGCTGCCTGTGCGACAGCCGCCTGATGCTGGACGCCCCGTATCTGGAGAATTTCTGCAGGGAACGCGTGGCCGCAGCCGGCCTGACCACAGTGGGCTCGCTGTTCCACAGTTTTGGCGAAGGCGGCGGCGTGACCGGCGTGGTGGTGCTGGCCGAGTCGCACCTGTCCATCCACACCTGGCCCGAGGCAGGCTACGTCACGCTCGACGTCTACGTCTGCAACTACACCGAAAACAACCGCCCCAAGGCGCAAAAGCTGTTCGACGACCTGCTGGCCGCGTTCAACCCGAACGACCCGCACCTGCACCGCGTCGACCGCGCCTGATCCCCCCATTCGCTGCCGCCTCCCCTGCCGCCGGGCATGGGGAGCTTTGTCCAATGCGTGCGCCGCACCTGCAGGGAGTCCCGCCATGAGCACCACGGCCATCCAACGTCTTGTCGCCGAGCGCCTGAACGCCGACTTCGGCATCTACCTCAGCGATGTGCGCCAGCTGGCCGAGCGCCAGTCGCCCTGGCAGCACATCGAGGTGTTCGAGAACCCGCAGTTCGGCCGTGTGATGCGCATAGACAGCGCCTTCATGACCAGCGAGCGCGACGAGTTTTTCTACCACGAGCCCATGGTGCACCTGCCGGCCATTGCCCACCCGGGCGTGCGCCGCGCGCTGGTGGTGGGCGGCGGCGACGGCGGCGCGGCCGAGGAGCTGCTCAAGCTGCCGGGCATCGAGCAGGTGGTGATGGCCGAGCTCGATGGCGAAGTGGTGGCCATGGCGCGCGAATGGCTCGCCAGCATCCACAAGGGCGCCTTCGACGACCCGCGCTTTGCGCTGCGCCTGGGCGATGCACGCGAGTTCATCGCCTCCACGCCAGAGCGCTTCGACCAGATCGTGCTGGATCTGACAGACCCGTTTGGCCCGGCGGTGGAGCTGTACACGGTGGAGTTCTACCAGGCCTGTCGCCGCATCCTGAACCCCGGCGGCGTGCTGTCGCTGCACCTGGGCTCGCCGATCCACCTGCAGGAGAGCATGCGCCGCATAGGCGCGTCGGTGCGCGCGGTGTTCCCCGTGTTTCGTCCCTATCTGCAATACGTGCCGCTGTACGGCACGCTGTGGGCCATGGCCATGGCGTCGGACAGCACCGACCCGGCGCTGCTCACGCCCGCCGAGGTGGACGCGCGCATTGCCGAGCGCGGCATCACCGACCTGCAGCTGTACAACGGCGCCACGCACCAGGCACTGCTGGCCCAGCCGAACTTCGTGCGCGCCCTCTTCGCCCAGGCGGCCGAGCCGCTGCGCAGCGGCGATCAGCTGGCCGATGTGCGCGACCCGGCGGAGCTGCCGCCGGTGCAGGTGACAATACAGCTATAAAAATAGTAGCTGTCTGCGCAATACCAACAAGCGCTACAGCCAAAAAACACCTGATTCACCGGGAGCGCCGGCGTCTCGCCGGCGTCCAACCCATCACAACATGTGCTGCAGAAAGGCGCGCGCGCGCTCATGGCCCGGATCGGCAAAGAACTCCGCCGCCGGGCGCGCCGTGATCAGCTCCCCCTGGTCCATGAAGGCCACGCGCTGCGCCACCTCGCGGGCAAAACCCATCTCGTGCGTGACCACCAGCATGGTCATGCGCTCCTCGGCCAGCTCGCGCATGGTGCGCAGCACCTCGCCGGTCAGCTCGGGGTCGAGGGCGCTGGTGGGCTCGTCGAACAGCATGATGTCGGGCTGCATGCACAGGGCGCGGGCAATGGCCACGCGCTGCTTTTGTCCGCCGGACAGGCGCGCGGGGTAGTTGTCGCGCTTTTGCGCCAGGCCCACCTTGGCCAGCAGCGCCTCGGCACGCGCAATCGCGGCATCACGCGCCACGCCCTGCACCACCATGGGCGCCGCTATCAGGTTCTGCAGTACGGTCAGGTGCGGGAACAGGTTGAAATGCTGGAACACCATGCCGGTCTTGGCGCAGATGCGGCGCACCTCGGCGTCCTGCGGGTAACGGCAATGGCCCGCGGCGTCGGTGCTGGCCAGCAGTTCACCCTCGATGGCGACCTGGCCGCTGTCTATCGTCTCCAGGTGGTTCAGGCAGCGCAGAAAGGTGCTCTTGCCCGAGCCCGACGGCCCGATGATGGCCACCACCTCGCCGCGCGCCACCGACAGCGACACGCCACGCAGCACCTCGTTGTGGCCGAAGCGCTTCTTCACGTCGCGCGCCTCGATCATGGGCACATCACTGGTCGTATTTGGCATAGCGTTGTTCCAGGCGCTGGAAGCCCCAGGTCAGCACCAGGGTCATGACGAGGTAGAAGGCGGCGGCGACGATGAACGGCGTGGTCGTGAAGTCCCGCTGCACGATGCCGCGCGCGGCGCGCAGCAGGTCGTTGAGCGCCAGCACATAGATGAGGGAGGTGTCCTTGACCAGGGTGATGGTCTCGTTGCTCATGGGCGGCAGGATGGAGCGCACCATCTGCGGCAGCACGATGCGGCGCATGGTCTGGCCGTAGCTCATGCCCAGCACCTTGGCGGCCTCGTACTGGCCGCGGTCCACCGACTGGATGCCGGCACGGAAGATCTCGGCGAAGTAGGCCGCGTAGTTCAGCGCAAACGCCGCCACCGCCGCCGGAAAGTCCGGCAGGCGGATGCCGATCACCGGCACAAAGGGCAGCGCGAAGTAGATGAACAGCATCTGCAGCATCAGCGGCGTGCCGCGCATCAGCCAGATATAGCCATTCACCGCCCCCGACAGCGGCGCGAAGCGCGACACGCGCGCCAGCGCCAGCGCCAGGCCCAAGGGTACGGCCAGCGCCAGCGTGATGAAAAACAGCTTCAGCGTGACGACGGCGCCCTGCGCCAGCGGTCCGAGAAGGGAGAGAACGTAGTCCATGCGTATGGCCTCATGAACGCAAAACACCGGCAGGCCCAGGCAAGGCACTGCCGGTGCGGGCCACGACGGGCGTGGCGCGAGAACTTATTTGATGATGTTTTTGCCGAACCATTGCTCGGCGATTTTCGCCGCTGCGCCGTCCGCCTTCATCTCGCCCAGGGCCTTGTCCAGCTTGCCCAGCAGTTCGGCATCGTCCTTGCGAACGCCCACGCCGTAGTCCTCGGTGCCGAAGTTCTCTTCCAGCACCACATACTGGTCGGGCTTCTTGGCCACGTAGTAGCGGCCCACCACCTCGTCCACCACCACGGCCTCCAGGCGGCCGGCGGACAGATCCATCAGCGCGGTCACGTTGTCGCCAAAGGTCTTGAATTCCTTGAGCGACTTGAACACCGCCTCTTCCTTCTTGACCGCATCCACGGCACTGCTGCCGTCCTGCGCGCCCACCACCTTGCCGGCCAGGTCGGTCTTGGCCTTGATGCTTGACCCGGCGGGCACGACGATGATCTGGTGGTTCTCCATGTAGGGCGCGGTGAAGGCGATGTTCTTCTTGCGCTCCTCGGTGATGGTCAGGCCGTTCCACAGCGCGTCCACGCGCTTGCCCGACAGCTCGGCCTCCTTGGCGCTCCAGTCGATGGGCTTGAATTCGACCTCCAGGCCCAGGCGCTTGGCGGCCTCGCGGGCCATGTCGATGTCAAAGCCGACCAGCTCGTTCTTCTCGTCGCGGAAACCCATGGGCGGGAAGTTGTCGTCCAGGCCGACGACGATCTTGGTGATGGCCACGGGCGCCGGTGCGGCGGCGGGAGCGGCGCTCTCTTGCTTGGAACAACCGGCAAGCACGGCGCCCAGGGTCAGCAGGGCTATGGCGGCAATCTTCTTCATGGCGAGTGTTTCTCTCAAGAACTGGCGAGGGGGGTGGGAACAACCGCCACGGCGGGCCATGGCGGCAAACCGGCGATTGTCCCACGATGGCACCCCATTGCCGTGATTGCGGCCATATGGGTGTAGCGGCATGGCGGGAGCTACGCCAGCCTGCGCCAGGCGGGCGAGTCGCCCAGCAAAAAGGACTGGTTGCACTCCACCAGCTCGCGCAGGTAGTCCCACAGCGCGCGCACCCGTGCCAGCTCACGGCGATCGGCCGGCGCGGCAAGCCAGAAGGTGCGCCGCAGCTCCACTTCGTCGGACAGCACGGCGATCAGCTCCTGGCAGGGCTCGGCCATGAAGCAGGGCAGCACGGCCAGGCCGCGGCCCTCGCGCACCGCGTGGTACTGCGCCACCACGCTGGTGCTGCGCAGGGAGCTGGAAACATCGGGGACGATGTCGCTCAGGTAATGCAGCTCCTGGCTGAAGACCAGCTCCTCCACATAGCCGAAAAATCGGTGCGCGGCCAGATCCTGCAGTCGGCGGATGGGCCCATGCTCGCTTACATAACGCCGGCTGGCATACAGCCGCAGGCGGTAATCGGTGAGCTTGCTGCACAGCTCGCCCGTGCGGTGCGGACGCTCGATGTTCACGGCCAGATCAGCCTCGCGCTGCGAGAGGTTGATGAAGCGCGGCACGATCAGCAGCTCCACCTGTATGCCCGGATGGCGCTCGCAGAAATGGCTCAGCTGCGGCGCCAGGAAGAAGCTGCCGAAACCCTCGGTCGCACCCAGGCGCACATGGCCGGTGAGCATGTGGCTGTCGCCACCTATGTCCTCGCCCACCAGCACCATGGAGCTTTCCATGCGCTCCACATGCTCCAGCAGGCGCTGGCCCACGGGCGTGAGCAGGTGACCGGCCGGCGTGCGCTCGAACAGCCGTGCGCCCAGCTCCTTCTCCAGCCGGTGCAGGCGGCGCGTGATGGTGGAATGGTCCAGCTCCAGGCGCCGGGCAGCCTCCTGCGCCGACTGGGCACGCACCACGGCGAGGAACAGGCGCAGGTTGTCCCAGTTGATGCGATCCATGGCCATGCTTGCGGGAACTGTAGTGGTGCAAATCTGCATTGAGCATATGCCCAAATGCCCTATCCCTTTGCATAACTGTTGGCTTAGAGTGGTCTGCGCCGTGGCCTTGGCCCGGACACGCGATCGACAACCCAGGAGACATGCATGCAACCCCTAAGACATTCCATTGCCCTCGCCGCGCTGGCATTCTGCGCCGGTGCACAGGCGCAGATTTCCGACGACGTGGTGAAGATCGGCATCCTCACCGACATGGCCGGCCCCTACTCGGGCATGGGGGGCGCGGGCTCGGTGGTGGCGGCCAGGATGGCCATCGACGACTGCCTGAAGGCCGAATGCAAGGGCATGAAGATCGAGGTGGTGAGCGCCGACCACCAGAACAAGGCCGACATCGCCGCCACCAAGGCGCGCGAATGGCTGGACCGCGACAAGGTCGATGCGCTGGCAGACCTGACCAACTCCGCCGGCGCCCTGGCGGTGCAGAAGCTGATCAAGGAAAAGGGCGGCATCGCCATGTACAGCGGACCGGCCACCACGCGCCTGACCGAGGACGACTGTGCCGAGAATGGCTTTCACTGGATGTTCGACACCTATTCCTCGGCCGCCGGCGCCGCCGTGGCGCTGACCAAGGCCGGCGACAAGAGCTGGTTCTTCGTCACCGTGGACTACGCCTTCGGCCATTCGCTGGAGAAGGATGCGTCCGACATGGTCAAGGCCAACGGCGGCACCGTGGTGGGCAGCGTGCGCCACCCGCTGAACGCCAGCGATTTCTCGTCCTTCATCCTGCAGGCGCAGAACTCCAAGGCCCAGGTCATAGGCCTGGCCAACGGCGCGCAGGACACCGTGAACGCCATCAAGGCCGCGCGCGAGTTCGGCATCACCGGCGCCAAGGGCCAGAAGGTGGCCGCCCTGCTGATGTTCCTGACCGACGTGCATTCGCTCGGCCTGCGCCAGGCCCAGGGGCTGATGTTCTCCGAGGGCTTCTACTGGGACATGGACGACAAGACGCGCGCCTTCTCGGCCCGCTTCGAGAAGCTGCACAAGGGCTTCAAGCCGACCATGGTGCAGGCGGGGGTGTATTCCAGCGTGCTGCATTACCTGAAGTCCGTGGCCGCCGCCAAGACCGACGACTGGAAGGTGGTGGCGCAGAAGATGCGCGAGCTGCCCATCGACGACCCGGTGATGCGCAACGCCAGCATTCGCCCCGACGGCCGCGTGATCCACGACATGTATCTGTTCCAGGTCAAGACCCCGGCCGAGTCCAAGGGCGCCTGGGACTACTACAAGACCGTGAGCACCATTCCCGCCAACGCCGCCTTCAAGCCGCTGGCCCAGTCCACCTGCCCCCTCGTGAAGAAATAACCCCAGGAGAGCGTCATGAGCACACCCACCACCATCCACCATTTCATTGGTGGCAAGCATTACCCGTCCAGCACCAACCAGTGGCGCGACGTGACCAACCCGGCGACGCAGGAGGTCGTGGCGCGCGTGCCCTTTGCCACGCGCGAAGAAGTGGAGCTGGCCGTCGCCAACGCGCACCAGGCCTTCCAGACCTGGCGCAGCAGCTCGCTGGGCGCGCGCATGCGCATCATGCTCAAGCTGCAGCACCTGATACGCGAAAACACCGCCGAGCTGGCCCAGCTGATCACGCGCGAGCATGGCAAGACCCTGCCCGACGCCGAGGGCGAGGTGGCGCGTGGCCTGGAGGTGGTGGAGCATGCCTGCTCCATCACCACGCTGCAGCTGGGCGAAATTGCCGAGAACGCCGCCACCGGTGTGGACGTGTACAACCTGCTGCAGCCGCTGGGCGTGGGCGCGGGCATCACGGCCTTCAACTTCCCCGTCATGCTGCCCTGCTTCATGTTCCCCATGGCGATTGCCTGCGGCAACACCTTCATCCTCAAGCCCTCCGAGCAGGATCCCAGCTCGACCATGCGCCTGGTGGAGCTGGCGCATGAGGCGGGCGTGCCGCCCGGCGTGCTCAACGTGATCCACGGCGGCCCCGAGGTGGCCGACATGCTGTGCGACCACCCGGACATCAAGGCCCTGTCCTTCATCGGCTCCACCCATGTGGGCACGCATATCTACCGCCGCGCCAGCGAGGCCGGCAAGCGCGTGCAGTCCATGATGGGCGCCAAGAACCATTGCGTGGTCATGCCCGATGCGCCCAAGGAGCATGCGCTGAACAACCTGCTGGGCTCGGCCTTTGGCGCCGCGGGCCAGCGCTGCATGGCCAACTCGGTGGCCGTGTTCGTGGGCGCCGCGCGCGACTGGCTGCCCGATCTGGTGGCCAAGTCCAAGGCCCTGAAGGTCGGCCCCGGCAGCGACCGCAGCGCCGACCTGGGGCCCCTGGTGAACCCACGCGCCAAGGAGCGCGTGCTCGGCCTGATCGACTCCGGCGTCGCCCAGGGTGCCAAGCTGCTGCTGGACGGCCGCAGTCTGACCGTGCCCGGCTACGAGAAGGGCAACTTCGTCGGCCCCACGGTGTTTGCCGACGTGACCGAGACCATGGACATCTACAGCCAGGAGATCTTCGGCCCCGTGCTCAACGTGGTCTGCGTGGATACGCTGGAAGACGCCATCGCCTTCATCAACCGCAACCCCAACGGCAACGGCACCTCCATCTTCACCAGCAGCGGCTGGGCGGCGCGCAAGTACCAGCACGACATCAACGTGGGCCAGGTGGGCATCAACGTGCCGATCCCGGTGCCGGTGGCCTACTTCAGCTTCACCGGCTCACGCGCCTCCAAGCTCGGCGACCTGGGGCCCAACGGCAAGCAGGCCGTCCTGTTCTGGACCCAGACCAAGACCGTGACGGCCCGCTGGTATGAGGATCACGGCAGCGCCAGCGATGGCGTGAATACCACCATCTCGATGAAGTAGGACCGCGCCAGGCGGCCAGGAAGAAAGCGCCTATAGCTATAATTTAAATAGCTTTAGGCGCTTGTCACATAAGGCCTATTGGCCATTTTTATTCTTAACGCGGTAGGTCGCTGCGCCCCATCAGGAACTCATCGACCGCGCGCGCCGCCTGGCGCCCTTCGCGGATGGCCCAGACCACCAGCGACTGCCCCCGGCGCATGTCGCCGGCGGCAAACACCTTCGGAACACTCGTGGCGTAGCCACCGATGAAATCCACGCTGGCGCGGGCGTTGCCGCGTGCGTCTTTCTCGACGCCAAAGGCATCGAGCACGGCGGCCACGGGGCTGGTGAAGCCCATGGCCAGCAGCACCAGGTCGGCCTTGTATTCTTTTTCGGTGCCGGGCACCTCGGTGAACTGGCCGTTCTTGAACTCAACCTGCACGGTTTTCAGGCCCGTGACCTTGCCTTTCTGCCCGATGAATTCCTTGGTGGAGATGGCGAACTCGCGCACGCAGCCCTCGTCGTGGCTGGAGCTGGTGCGCAATTTCAGCGGCCAGTAGGGCCAGACCAGGGGCTTGTTTTCCTGCTCGGGCGGCATGGGCATGACCTCGAACTGCGTCACGCTGGCCGCGCCGTGGCGGTTGCTGGTGCCGACGCAGTCGCTGCCGGTGTCGCCGCCGCCAATCACGATCACATGCTTGCCATCGGCACGGATCTGGCCCTTGAGCTTGTCGCCCGCGTTGACCTTGTTTTGCTGCGGCAAAAACTCCATGGCGAAGTGGATGCCGGCCAGATCACGGCCCGGCGCGGGCAGGTCGCGGCTTTGCTCGGCACCGCCGGTGAGCAGCACGGCGTCAAAGTCCTTGTGCAGCTGCTCGGGGGTGATGGTTTCCTTGGCCCAGTTGGTGACCTTGCTGTCTTTGCCCAGGCCGTCCTTCTCGGCGCCGACAAAGACGCTGGTGCGGATCACCACGCCCTCGGCTTCGAGCTGTTTCACGCGCTGGTCGATATGGCCCTTGTCAAGCTTGAAGTCGGGGATGCCGTAGCGCAGCAGGCCGCCAACGCGGTCGTTCTTCTCGAACAGCGTCACGCTGTGGCCCACGCGGGCGAGCTGCTGGGCGGCCGCCAGGCCGGCCGGGCCGCTGCCGACGATGGCCACCTTCTTGCCGGTCTTGCGCGCTGCCTTCTGCGGCGTGATCCAGCCCTCGGCCCATGCCCGGTCGACGATGGCGTGCTCGATGCTCTTGATGCCGACAGCATCGCTGTTGAAGTTGAGCGTGCAGGCGGCCTCGCAGGGCGCGGGGCAGATGCGGCCGGTGAACTCGGGGAAGTTGTTGGTGCTGTGCAGCACCGTGCTGGCGCTCTTCCAGTCGCCGTGATAGACGAGGTCGTTGAAGTCCGGAATGATGTTGTTCACCGGGCAGCCGTGGTTGCAGAACGGTATGCCGCAGTCCATGCAGCGCGCAGCCTGGGTCTTGGCCTGGGATTGATCCAGGCCGATGACGAACTCCTTGTAGTGCTTGACGCGCTCGGCCGGGGCCGGGTAGCCCTCCTCGATGCGCTCGTATTCCATGAAACCGGTGGTCTTGCCCATGATTGTGGTGTCTTTCGCTGTGTCTGTGGGTGTTCTTGGGGTTGAACTCCCTCCCCTGCGTAGCGGGGGAGGGTGGGGGTGGGGGTGCCCGCTGGGGAAGCCACCCTCACCCCTGCCCTCTCCCGCCAGCGGGAGAGGGAGTTGCGTCCGGTCTACTTAGCCGCTATTACTTCTGTTTTAGGAGCTCCTTGCGCAGGCGTAGCCTGCTCTTCAAGCACTTTTCGCTCATACATCTCAACCAGGGCACGCTTGTACTCGGTGGGGAAGACCTTGACGAAGCGGCTGCGCGCGGCGGCCCAGTTGTCCAGCAGTTCGCGCGCGCGGCGGCTGCCGGTCTGGCGGCTGTGCTCCTCTAACAGCTTCTTCAGCTGCTCCTCGTCGGTCTGGCCCTTGTGCCAGTGGCCGGGGTCCATGCTGGCGACCTGCTCGTCGGCGGGCAGCACGCGCTCCAGGCTCACCATGGCCAGGTTGCAGCGGCCGTCAAAGCGCCCGTCCTCGTCGTAGACATAGGCTACGCCGCCGCTCATGCCGGCGGCGAAGTTGCGCCCGGTCTTGCCCAGCACCACCACGGTGCCGCCGGTCATGTATTCGCAGCCGTGGTCGCCCACGCCCTCGACGACCGCCGTGGCGCCCGACAGGCGCACGCCAAAGCGCTCGCCGGCCACGCCGGCAAAGAAGGCCTGGCCGCTGGTGGCGCCAAACATCACGGTGTTGCCGACGATGGTGTTGCGCGCCGCCTCGCCGCGGAACTCGTGGCTGGGGCGCACGACGATGCGCCCGCCCGACAGGCCCTTGCCGGTGTAGTCGTTGGCCTCGCCCATCAGATTCAGCGTGATGCCCTTGCACAGGAAGGCGCCAAAGCTCTGCCCGCCCGTGCCCTCGAAGTGGATGCGGATGCTGTCATCGGGCAACCCCTCGGGGTGCGCCTTGGTGACCGCGCCCGAGAGCATGGCGCCTACCGAACGGTTCACGTTGCGCGCCACCTCCATCAACCGCACCGGCTCGCCCTTCTGAATGGCGGGCTGGCAGCGCTCGATAAGCTTGACGTCCAGCGCCTTTTCCAGGCAGTGGTCTTGCGTCTCGACATGAAAGCGTGCCACGTCGGCCGGCACCTGCGGCTGGGCGAACAGGCGCGAGAAGTCCAGGCCCTGGGCCTTCCAGTGTTGCAGGCCACGGCGCATGTCGAGCAGCTCGGTATGGCCGATCAAGTCGTCAAACTTGCGCACGCCCAGCTGCGCCATGATCTGGCGCGCCTCTTCGGCAACGAAGAAGAAGTAGTTCACCACATGCTCGGGCTTGCCCGAGAACTTGGCGCGCAGCTGCGGGTCTTGCGTGGCCACGCCCACCGGGCAGGTGTTGAGGTGGCATTTGCGCATCATCACGCAGCCCTCGACGACCAGCGGCGCGGTAGCAAAGCCGAATTCGTCCGCGCCCAGCAGCGCGCCAATCACCACGTCGCGCCCGGTCTTCATCTGGCCGTCAGCCTGCACGCGGATACGGCCGCGCAGGCGGTTCAAGACCAGGGTCTGCTGGGTCTCGGCCAGGCCGATTTCCCAGGGGCTGCCGGCGTGCTTGATGCTGGACCAGGGCGATGCACCCGTGCCGCCGTCGTGGCCGGCGATGACCACATGGTCGCTCTTGCACTTGGCCACGCCCGCGGCAATGGTGCCCACGCCCACTTCAGACACCAGCTTGACCGAGATGTCGGCGTGCGGCGCGACGTTCTTCAGGTCGTGAATCAGCTGCGCCAGGTCTTCGATGGAATAAATGTCGTGGTGCGGCGGCGGGCTGATGAGGCCCACGCCGGGCACGCTGTGGCGCAGCTGCCCGATGTATTCGGACACCTTGCCGCCGGGCAGCTGGCCGCCCTCGCCGGGCTTGGCACCCTGGGCCATCTTGATCTGGATCTGGTCGGACGACGACAAATATTCGGCCGTCACGCCAAAGCGCCCGGACGCCACCTGCTTGATCTTGGAGCGCAGGCTGTCGCCGTCTTGCAGCTCGATGTCGGACTCAACCTTGTCGGCGCCGATGATGGTCGAGAGCTTCTCACCCTTGGTGATGCTGATGCCCTTCAATTCCTTGCGATAGCGCGCCGGGTCTTCGCCGCCCTCGCCGGTGTTGCTCTTGCCGCCGATGCGGTTCATGGCCACGGCCAGCGTGGCATGCGCCTCGGTGGAAATCGAGCCCAGCGACATGGCGCCGGTGGCAAAGCGCTTGACGATTTCCTTGGCGGGTTCGACCTCGTCGAGCGGCACGGCCTGGGCCGGGTCGAACTTGAACTCGAACAGGCCGCGCAGCGTGAGCTGGCGCTTGCTCTGGTCGTTGATGATCTGCGCGTATTCCTTGTAGGTGCTGAAGTTGCCGCCGCGCGTGGCGTGCTGCAGCTTGGCGATGGCGTCGGGCGTCCACATATGCTCTTCGCCACGGGTGCGCCAGGCGTATTCGCCGCCGGTCTCGAGCATGGTGGCCAGCACCGGGTCGTTGCCAAAGGCGGCGATGTGGGTGCGGATGCTTTCCTCGGCAATCTCGAACACGCCTATGCCCTCGACGCGGCTGGCCGTGCCGGTGAAGTACTTGGCCACGGTGTCGCTGTTCAGGCCCACGCACTCGAACAGCTGCGCGCCGCAGTAGCTCATATAGGTGGATACGCCCATCTTGGACATGATCTTGGACAGGCCCTTGCCGATCGCCTTGACGTAGTTGTAGATGGCCTTGTCGGCCGACAGGGCGCCGGGCAGCTCCTGGTGCATCTCCACCAGGGTCTCCAGCGCCAGGTAGGGGTGGACGGCCTCGGCGCCATAGCCGGCGAGCACGGCGAAGTGGTGGACCTCCCGCGCCGTGCCGGTCTCGACCACCAGGCCGGTGGTGGTACGCAAGCCCTCGCGCACCAGGTGCTGGTGGATGGCAGACAGGGCCAGCAGGGCCGGAATGGCGACTTGGTTGGCCGACAGCAGCCGGTCGCTGATGATGAGGATGTTGGCCCCGCCCTTGATCTCATCGACCGCCTGGGCGCAGAGCGAGGCCAGTTTGGCCTCCACGCCCTGCTTGCCCCAGCTCAATGGGTAGGTGATGTCGATGGTCGCGCTCTTGAACTTGCCGTGCGTGTGCGCCTCGATATTGCGCAGCTTGGCCATGCCCTCGAAGTCCAGGATGGGCTGGTGCAATTCGAGCCGCATCGGCGGGTTGACCTGGTTGATGTCCAGCAGGTTCGGCTTGGGGCCGACGAAGGACACCAGGCTCATGACGATGGCCTCGCGGATCGGGTCGATCGGCGGATTCGTCACCTGGGCGAACATCTGGCGGAAGTAGTTGTAGAGCGGCTTGCTGCGCTCGGACAGCACCGCCAGCGGGCTGTCGTTGCCCATGGAGCCTATGCCCTCCTCGCCGTTGGCGGCCATGGGGGCGAGCAGGAACTTGATGTCCTCCTGCGTGAAGCCAAAGGCCTGCTGGCGCTCCAAGAGCGGCAGGGCACTGGCCACGGGCGCGGCGGGCGGCGCCTGCACCTCGTCGAGCTTGACGCGCAGGTTCTCGATCCACTGCTTGTAGGGCTTGGTGTTGACGATGTTGGCCTTGAGCTCGTCGTCTTCGATCAAGCGGCCCTGCTCCAGGTCGATGAGCAGCATCTTGCCCGGCTGCAAACGCCACTTGCGCAGCACCTTGCCGTCAGGCACGGGCAGCACGCCGGCTTCGGAGGCCAGGATGACCAGGTCGTCCTCGGTCACCACGTAGCGGGACGGCCGCAGGCCGTTGCGGTCCAGCGTGGCGCCGATCTGGCGGCCGTCGGTAAAGACGATGGAGGCCGGGCCGTCCCAGGGCTCGATCATGGCGGCGTGGTATTCATAGAAGGCGCGGCGGCGCTCGTCCATGCCCTCGTGCTGCTCCCAGGGCTCGGGAATCATCATCATCACCGCCTGGCTGATCGGGTAGCCGGCCATGGTCAAGAGTTCCAGGCAGTTGTCGAAGGTGGCGGTGTCGCTCTGGCCGGCAAAGCTGATGGGGTAGAGCTTTTTCAGGTCCTCGCCCAGCACCGGCGAGGCCATCACGCCCTCGCGCGCCAGCATCCAGTTGTAGTTGCCGCGCACGGTGTTGATCTCGCCGTTGTGCGCCACGTAGCGGTAGGGGTGGGCCAGAGGCCATTCGGGGAAGGTGTTGGTCGAGAAGCGCTGGTGTACCAGGCCGATGGCCGAGACGCAGCGCTCGTCGCCCAGGTCGTTGTAATACACGCCCACCTGGTCGGCCAGCAGCAGACCCTTGTAGACCACGGTGCGGCTGCTCATGCTGGGCACGTAATACTCTTTGCTGTGCTTGAGCTTGAGGTTCTGGATGGCCGCGCTGGCGGTCTTGCGGATGACGTAGAGCTTGCGCTCGAGCGCGTCCTGCACGATCACGTCGGCGCCCCGGCCAATGAACACCTGGCGCAGGATGGGCTCCTTCTCGCGCACCGTGGGCGACATGGGCATGTCGCGGTTCACCGGCACGTCGCGCCAGCCCAGCAGCTTTTGGCCCTCGGCCTTGATGGCGCGCTCCATCTCCTGTTCGCAGGCCAGGCGGCTGGCGTGCTCCTTGGGCAAGAAGATCATGCCCACGCCGTACTCGCCGGCGGGGGGCAGCTCCACCCCCTGCTTGGCCATCTCTTCGCGGTAGAGCTGGTCCGGAATCTGGATCAGGATGCCGGCGCCGTCGCCCATCAGCTTGTCGGCGCCCACCGCGCCGCGGTGGTCGAGGTTTTCCAAAATCTTCAGCGCGCCGGTGACGATGTCGTGGCGCTTGACGCCCTTGATATGGGCCACAAAACCCAGGCCGCAGGCGTCGTGTTCGTTGTGGGTGGCATACAGGCCATGCTGTTGCAGGTGCTGGATCTCGGCAGCCTTGGTCATCGCGCGCTTTCTCAAAATATCGCAGGGAAGCGGAGATTAAGGCATCAACCCATGCAGCGCAAGCATATTAATTGGGGTCAGATTCCAATTAATTTTAGGACATCATCGTTTCCATTTATTTAGGGACATATTAAATTAATAGCTAATAATGCTTAATTGATAAGCATTGCACCTGTTTTGCTCAGCCGGTTTGAATAGCGGGACGCCCAGCTTTGCCCTTGGCAACACGGCGCTGGGTACGTTGTTGCAACGCAGCAATGAAGTCCGCCTCGCCCAGCGCCCAGCCGGCATGGACGGACTGGCCGATCTGCGCCTGGTCTGCCCCCACGATGCCCGCCCGCACCAGATCGCCATAGGCCGCCTCGCGTGCAAACGGCGTGTTGCCCAGCGACCAGAACAGCGCATGCGGCGTGACCAGGGGATCGTTGCGCCGCCCCATGCTGTGCGCGTAGCTGGACCAGGGGTAGTCGCCCGGCTGGGCGACCATGCCGGCGCGCACCGGGTTCAGGTCGATGTAGACCATGCAGGCCAGCAGGTAGCGCTCGGACTGCACGATGGTCGAACGGTAGCGCCCCTCCCACAGCGTGCCGCTGCGCTGGTGGCGGCGGTTGAAATAGCGCACATAGCTGCGCCCGACGGACTGCATCATCAGCGGCAGGCCATCCTGCGTCTGCGGCGTGGCCAGCAGGTGGAAATGGTTGCCCATGAGCACATAGGCGTGGATCTCGACCTGGAGCTTCTTGGCCTGCTCGGTCAGCAGGCCCAGCATGAACTCGTGATCCGCAGCATCCCTGAAGATCATCTGCCGGTTGTTGCCACGCTGAATGACATGGTGCGGATAGCCAGGAACGGTGAGCCGGGGCAGGCGGGCCATGGAGTCTCCTTAATTGGGGTCAGACTCCAATTATCGAGATGGCAGGCCGCCTGTCAATTAATTGGAATCTGACCCCAATAAGGTTTGCACGCCAAAACGTGGGCCCAGGGCCTGGGTGAGGCCAAACTCTTCCAGGATGGCCGCCAGCCGCTCGCGGGCGCTGTGCTTCTTGTGACCGGTGTGGCGTGCCAGGATGAGCTCGTTCTTCAGGCTGTGCTCCCAGCCCACCAACTCGGTGACGGTGACCTGGTAGCCGGAGGCCTCCAGGTGCAGGCAGCGCAGCACATTGGTGATCTGGCTGCCGAGCTCGCGCGTGTGGATCGGGTGGCGCCACAGCTCGGCCAGGGGCGTGCGCGCCAGGGACAGGGCCTTGGTTTGGCGCAGGCTGGCCGCCACCTCGGCCTGGCAGCAGGGCACGAGCACCATGGCGCGGGCCTGTTTTTGCAGGCCGAAGGCAATCGCATCGTCGGTGGCGGTGTCGCAGGCGTGCAGCGCGGTGACGATGTCAAAGCGCTCGGGCAGGCCGGACAGTGCCGCGGCGTCGGCCACGGCCATGTCCAGGAACTGCATGCGCTCAAAGCCCAGGCGCTGCGCCAGTGCGCGCGATCGCTCGACCAGCTCGGCGCGCCACTCTATGCCGTAGATCTCGCCGCGCCCCAGGCTCTTGAAGAACAGGTCGTAGAGGATGAAGCCCAGGTAGGACTTGCCCGCGCCATGGTCGGCCAGCAGCGGCGCATGGCCATCTGCCGACAGCTCGGCCAGCAGCGGCTCTATGAACTGGTACAGGTGGTAGACCTGCTTGAGCTTGCGCCGCGAGTCCTGGTTCAGCCGCCCCTCGCGCGTGAGGATGTGCAGATCTTTCAGCAGCTCCACGGACTGGCCCGGCCGCAACTCGGCCAGCACCGCCGCCTGGGCGGCCTGGGCCGCATCGGCCTTGGACTGGGCGCGGCTCATGCGCCGCCCTTTTCATCATCCTTCTTGCCGCCATGGCCCATGGGGCAGCGCGCGCCTACGTCCAGATCGACCCAGCCCTGCATGCCCAGCCGCTCCAGCACCT
>JAGPIX010000157.1 GCA_018054745.1 Alicycliphilus sp. | reverse complement strand
CCCTCGGTGCGCACGCGCGCCATCTCGGCTTCAGCGTCGGCGCGCTTCAGGAACCACAGCTGGTGCTGTTTGAGCGTCACGTCGGCCTGCAGCGCGTTGTAGCGCGCCGCCACCTCGGCCTGCTTCTCCAGCTTTTCGAGGTTGGCGTTCAGCTCGCGCAGGATGTCTTCGACGCGTGTCAGGTTCTCGCGCGTGTCGGCCAGGCGGTTCTCGGTCTCGCGCCGGCGTTCCTTGTACTTGGACACGCCCGCGGCCTCTTCGAGGAACAGGCGCAGCTCCTCGGGCCGGCTTTCGATGATGCGGCTGATCGTGCCCTGGCCGATGATGGCGTAGGCGCGCGGCCCCAGGCCCGTGCCCAGGAACACGTCCTGCACGTCGCGCCGGCGCACCGGCTGGTTGTTGATGTAGTAGCTGCTGGTGCCGTCGCGCGTGAGCACGCGCTTGACGGCGATCTCGGTGAACTGGTTCCACTGCCCGCCGGCGCGGTGGTCGTGGTTGTCGAAGACCAGCTCCACGCTGGAGCGGCTGGCGGGCTTGCGGCTCGTGGTGCCGTTGAAGATCACGTCCTGCATGGACTCGCCGCGCAGCTCGCTGGCCTTGGACTCGCCCAGTACCCAGCGCACCGCGTCCATGATGTTGGACTTGCCGCAGCCGTTTGGGCCCACCACGCCCACGAGCTGGCCCGGCAACTGGAAGTGGGTGGGCTCGGCAAACGACTTGAAGCCAGCGAGTTTGATGGAATTGAGACGCACGAATTACCTGTAACACCGCGCCGCTGGCGGGCCCGGCGGTTTAAAGCATGAATGTTACCTGAGGCAGCTGGCAGGCCCTGTCCAGTGCAGGCGCGGGTGGGCATCGTCTATCCGCTGCGGCGCTCACTCTCCATGGCTGTCGATTTTTTTTACATATCACCGACGTTTTTGTGCCGAGTTAATACCCACTACTTCCAATTGCAGCGACATCCCTACTTGGCATAAAAAATGCGTTCTTTTTCTGCGCATATCACTAAACATCCCCCTTCGGAGGAATTCCCCATGAAACTCAAGACAGTCCTGCGCGCCTTGGTCTTGTGCTGTGGCTTGGCGGGCATGGCCAGCAGCCATGCCGCGGCAATGTTGTTCGATCATGTGAACGAAAAGAATTCGATCCTGTTTTCCACGACCCAAGATGGCGCCACGTTGTCTGTCACGGTGGACTTCACCCTCACTGCGTGGACGGCTACCAGCGCCACCTTTGCTGTGCATGTCGCGAACGACTCGTCTGGTCCGGGCAAAAACACGCTTACTTCGATCGGCATCGACATAGTCAGCCCCTCAATCACGAAGGCTACGGCCACCGGTGATTGGAAGGGCACCAAGCTCAACACGACGCTCCCCGGTTTCCAGAACGTGGATCTGTGCCTTTATGCCGGCAACAACTGTTCCGGCGGCGGCAACGCGGGTCTCGGTGAATTGAAAGCCGCCGACTTTGTCCTGACCCTGACGACCGCCGGCAACTTTCTGACAAATGGCATCACATTCGAAAACCCTTTTGACGCGAAGTTTCAAAGCGTTGGCAACGGCGGCGGCTCGCATGAATTCGCGGGCTGCATTTCGGGCACACTCAACTGCGGAGGCACGACGAAGCAGGTGCCAGAACCTGCCTCGATCACCCTGGTGGGCCTGGGCCTGCTCGGCGCCGCGCTGGCCCGCCGTCGCAAGCCGGTTTGAGCACCCAGAACTCTAAGCAGTTCTGTCGTCCTCAAAAAGCGCTCATCGAGCGCTTTTGTTTTTTTAGCAAAAATGTCCTGAAACGCGTGTACAACAATGGCATGCAGCTATCAATTATGCATCCGTGACTGCCGTCAGCCGCGCGGCGCAAAGGCAATGATGGCCATGCCGCACAGCGTGACGGCCACGCCCAGCCAGTCCCAGGGGCCGGGGCGTATGCCGTCCACGGCCCACAGCCAGGCCAATGCCACGGCCACATAGACGCCCCCGTAGGCCGCATACACACGCCCGGCGGCGGCCGGGTGCAACGTCAGCAGCCAGGCAAACAGGGCCAGGCTGGCGGCGGCCGGCAGCAGCAGCCAGGCGCTGCGCCCCTGGCGCAGCCACAGCCAGGGCAGATAGCAGCCGAGGATCTCGGCCAGCGCCGTGGCCAGGAACAGGGCCAGGGTGGTGACTACCTGCATGACGGGACTGCGCAGGCTTCTGCGCTGGCGGCACTATGGGACATGGGGGCCGACGGCGGCTGCATGTGCCAGCACCAGGTCCTCGAATGCCAGACCCGGCACCGGGCGGCTGAGCAAGTAACCCTGCCAGGCATGACAGCCTGCGCGCTCCAGGAACAGGCGCTGCGCCTCGGTCTCCACCCCTTCGGCCGTCACCTGCAGGCCCAGGCTGGTGCCCAGGGCGACGATGGTGCGGGCGATGGCTGCGTCGTTGGGGTCGGTGAGCACGTCGCGCACAAAGCTCTGGTCGATCTTCAGCTCGTGCAGCGGCAGGCGCTTCAGGTAGGCCAGCGATGAATAGCCGGTGCCAAAGTCGTCCAGCGAAAAGCCCACGCCATAGCCGCGCAGCTGCACCATCTTGGCAATGGTGTCCTCCACGTCCTGCAGCAGCAGGCCCTCGGTGAGCTCCAGGCGCAGGCGCCGCGCATCGGCGCCGGCGCCGGCCAATGCCTCCAGCACCTGGGGTACGAAGCCGGCCTCGTAGAACTGGCGCGGGCTGACGTTCACCGCCACCGTCAGCTGGCCTAGCACTGGGTGCTCCTGCCAGTGCGCCAGCCGCTCGCAGGCCGTGCGCAACACCCATTGGCCCAGGCGCAGGATCAGGCCGCATTTCTCGGCCAGCGGAATGAATTCGGCCGGGGACACGTAGCCCTTGACAGGGTGGCGCCAGCGCAGCAGCGCCTCGGCGCCCGTGATCTGGCCGCGCACCATCTTCGGCTGGTAGAACAGTTCGAACTGGCCACTGTCCAGCCCGGCGCGCATGTCGGCCTCCAGCGCCACGCGCTCGGCCATCTGGGCCTGCATCTGCGGGTCGAAAAAGCGCAGCGCGTCGCGCCCGGCGGCCTTGGCCTCGTACATGGCCATGTCGCTGCGCTTGAGCAGTTCGTCGGCGGACTCATGCTGCCCCTGGAAGATGGCGATGCCCACGCTCAGCGTGGAGTGGCGCGGCTCGCCGCCATCGATCACGAAAGGCGCGCGCATGGCCTGCAGCATCTTCTGCGCGGCCTCCTCGGCCCTGGCTGCGGCCTCCGCCGGCGTGGCGCCCAGATCCTTGAGCACCACCACGAACTCGTCGCCGCCATGGCGCGCCAGCGTGTCGTCGTCCGGCACACAGGCGCGCAGGCGCTCGGCCACGGCCTGCAGCAGTCGGTCGCCCATGTCGTGGCCCAGGGTCTCGTTGATCTGCTTGAAGTTGTCCAGGTCCAGCATCAACAGCGCGCCGCACCATTGGTGGCGCGCGCTGATGGCCAGCGCCTGCTGCAGGCGGTCAAGCAGCAGGCGCCGGTTGGGCAGGCCGGTCAGCGGGTCGTTGTAGGCCAGATAGCGCACCTCCTGCTCGGCCCGGCGGCGCTGGCTCAAATCCACCATGGTGACGATGTGGCTGTCCTCCAGCATCATGCCGGACAGCTCGACGATGTGCTGCACGCCGGACTTGGCGGTGATCACGCATTCCAGCGGCGCGATGGCGGCGCCGCCATCCACTGCGGCCCGGCGCGCCGCTGCGCAGGCGGCCTGCCAGGAGCGCCGCACCTGCTCGCGCTGCGCGGCGTCGGGGATGGTCAGGCTCCACAGACTGTCCACATCGGGCGCTTCGTCGGCGCCATAGCCGCAGATCTGCACATGGCTGGCATTGCGGAACACGATGCGCTCGTCCTGCACCAGGTTCACGCCCACGGGCATGTGGTTCAGGATGCCGAGCAAGCGCTGCTCGCTGCCGCGCAGGGCCTGCTCCATGCGCTTGCGCTCGCTGATGTCCTGCACCACGGCCAGGTGGTAGCCAGTGCCATCGGCCAGGCGCAGGCGTGACACCGACAGCTCGGCCCATACGACGCCACCATCCTTGCGCCGGTAGCGCTTCTCCATCCGGAAGTCGCGCAGCTCGCCGGCGCGCAGGCGCGCCATTTGCGCCAGATCGTCCTGCAGATCCTCGGCCACGGTGATGTCCTGGAAGCGCAGCTGCTGCAGCTCCTGCTCGGTATAGCCCAGCAGGTCGCAAAACTTCTGGTTCATGCGCACCAGCCTGTCGCTGTCCAGATCCACCTGCACAAAGCCCACGGCGGCCTGATGGAACACGGCGCTGAAGCGTGCCTCGCTCTCGCTTAAAGCGGTGCCGGCCTGCCGCACATCGCTGAGCGCGCGCGCGCGGCGCAGCACCAGCATGCTGACGGAGACTGTGAGCAACGCCGTGACCAGCAGCCCCCCCAGGGCCAGCAGGCCCGGCAGCCGCTGCTCCTGGCTCGACAGAAAGCTCGCCGTCGGCTGTAGCTGCAGCAACCAGCGCCGCCCGCCCACCAGCACCTCCTCGGTGCGCTGCATGCCGTCAACAGCGGACGCGTCCATGGATGGGGATTGGTACAGCCGCTCGGCGGCCGCCGGCGACACGCCACCGGCCAGGCCGATGTCGGACAGGGTCACCGACAGGTTGTGCATCTGCCCCTGATTGCGCATCGCCTGGATGGCAGTCTCGATATGCACGCTGACACCGACGGCCCCCAGAATACGCCGGGCCTGGCCATCACCCGGCGCTGGACCGGCAAACACCGGCAGGCGGAGCATGATGCCGGTTCGGTCTCCGTCGGAACCTGCCAATTGAAATGGCGCCGACGCGGTCAATCCAGCGCTGTCGCGGGCGCGCAGCAAGGCCTCCAGTGCCTCCGGCACGGAATGGATTTCCAGCCCCAGAATGCCTGCGTTGCCAGCCCGTGGCCAGAGAAACTCCACCACGTAATACTCCGGACGCTCCTGCGCCGGCCGAATCGCAAAGTCCGTCGGCAGGCTGCCGTCCAGATGGGCGTCGCCTCGGGCCCGCGTCTCGAAGGCGCGGCGCTCATCCCCGGCAACATGGCGGGTGAAGTTGATGTTCTTCACCCCAGGGTGGCTGCTGGCCAACGCAAGGTCACTGGCCACGCGCTCGAACTCGCTGCGCCGCAGCTCCGGGTTGACGGTCAGCAGGCCGCGCATGCCCTGCAGCAATTCGGCATGCGATTCCATGCGCCGCTGCAGCGCATCGGCAAACAACCGTGTCTCCTGGGCAAAGCGCGCCTGCGCGATGGACTGCATGGACGCGGTCTGCTGCAACCACAACGCATAGCTGGCCGCGCAGCCTGCCAGCGCCAGCGCCAGGCCTGGCAGCCAGTGCCCGAGCAGTCGGCGTCGCGCGGCGAGTATGAACATGGTGGGTGGGACAACAATGGCGGTACAGGGTTGCACCTGCGCCGCACAGAATAGCGGCAATTGCAGCGTCGCCTTACAAACCGTAGCAAGCCAACTGGCCGATCAGACCATCGGTGTCACCACTCCCGTGCAGACAGGTCTTGCCCTCAGGACGGCACCGACACCACGGTCGCACCCTCTGGCTGGCGCCGCAGCATGAACCGGTAGGCGACGCCCAGCAGCACAAACCACAGCGGCGTGACCACCAG
>JAGPIX010000051.1 GCA_018054745.1 Alicycliphilus sp. | reverse complement strand
GGCGCGATGCCGGGGCCGCTGTCGCGCACGCAAAAGCGCGCACCACCGTCGTCCTGGCATTGCCAGTCCACGGTGATCAGGCCGCCGGCGGGCGTGTAGCGCACGGCGTTGGCGATGAGGTTGGACAGGGCGCTGTGCAGCTCCTCGGGGTTGCCGGCGATCTCGCCGCAGGCTTGCAGCTGCGCGGGCGGCGGAAACACCAGGCGCTGGGGCGCCGCGGCCGGGGGCGTGATTTGCGCGGACAGCGCGCGCGCCTCCTGCTCGCAGCGCTGCAGCAGCGCGCCAACGCTGGTCCATTGGCCCGTGCCGGGCGGGGCGCTGCCCTCCAGGCGCGAGAGCGTCAGCAGGTCTTGTACCAGCAGTTGCATGCGGCGGGCCTGCTGCGCCATCAGGCCCAGGTAGCGGCTGCGCTCGTCGTCGGCGAGCGGCAGGGTCTGCAGGGTTTCGACAAAGCCCGCCAGCACGGTGAGCGGCGTGCGGATCTCGTGCGAGACGTTGGCGACAAAGTCGCGCCGCATGGCCTCGGCCTGCTCCAGCTGCGTCACGTCGCGCGAGAGCATCAGCCGCCGCCCCTCGCCATAGGGGTGCAGGCGCACCGACAGCTGCACCAGCTGCAGGGGGCTGCGCTCGCGCCCGGGCAGCAGCAGGTCCTGGGCATAGTCGCCCGCCGCCAGGTAGGCGCTGAAATCGGGCTCGCGCAGCAGGTTGCCGATGGACTGCATCAGGTCGCGCGGCAGCTCCAGGCCGAAATGCCCGGCCGCGGTCTGGTTGCACCATTCGATATGGCCCTCGGCGTCCAGCAGGATGACGCCGTTGGGCGATGCCTGCAGCGCCGCCAGAAAGGCCTGCAGGCGCGCCTCGCTGGCGGCTGCCTGCTGCTCACGCTGGCGCAGCTGGCGGCGCATGCGATCCACCGCCTCGCCCCACAGGCCCTGCGGGCCGCGCAAGGCCGGGGCCTGGCCCGCCGCTGCGTCCTGGCGCAGCCAGGCCAGCACCCGCAGGCCGCGCCAGGCCACCCAGCCCCAGCACAGCCAGGAGGCCAGCGCCACGCCCGCCGCCAGCCCCCAGGCGCCGGCCAGCCACAGCCCCAGGGCCGCGCCCAGCAGCTGGGCGATGAGCAGCATCGCTATGCGCCAGAACATGATCAAAAAATGCCTCTATGGCAATAGGGTAGTGCGCAGGCAGCTATCATTTTTAAGCCTGTCCCTGGGCCGTGACGCGGTAGCCCGCGCCGCGCACCGTCTCCACCATCACCGCGGCCTCGCCCAGCGCCTCGCGCAGGCGCTTGACATGCACGTCCACGGTGCGCTCCTCGATGTAGACATGGTCGCCCCAGACCTTGTCCAGCAGCTGCGCGCGGCTGTGTACACGCTCGGCGTGGCGCATCAGGTGGTGCAGCAGCTTGAACTCGGTGGGGCCGAGCTTGAGCGGCTGGCCGGCGTAGCTGACGCGGTGCGTGGCCGGGTCGAGATGCAGGCTGCCGACGCTGACACTTTCGCCGCCATGCTCGGGCGCGCGCCGGCGCAGCACGGCGCGGATGCGCGCCAGCAGCTCCTGCGTGGAAAAGGGCTTGGTGATGTAGTCATCGGCGCCGGCGTCCAGGCCCGCGACCTTGTCGGGCTCGTCGCCGCGCGCGGTCAGCATCAGGATGGGGATGGCCTTGCTGCGCGCATCCAGGCGCCACTTGCGCGCCAGCTGCAGGCCGCTCTGGCCCGGCAGCATCCAGTCGAGCAGGATCAGGTCGGGCAGCTGCGCTTCGATTTCGCGCTGCGCGGCCGCGCCGTCCTCGGCCCAGATGGGCGTAAAGCCGTTGTGGCGCAGGTTCACGGACAGCAGTTCGGCGATCGCCGGTTCGTCTTCGACGATCAGAACACGGGGGGAGGTTTTCATTGAAGTGCCGACTCGATGTGTTCCAACGCCTGGTGGCGCACGTCCTTGCCTTCGACCAGGTAGATGATGAGTTCGGCAATGTTCTTGGAATGGTCGCCGATGCGCTCGATGGCCTTGGCCAGGAACAGCAGGTCCAGGCTGGCCGAGATGGTGCGCGCATCTTCCATCATGTAGGTGATGAGCTTGCGCACGAAGCCGTCGAACTCGCGGTCGATCAGGTCGTCTTCCTTGAGGATGGCCAGCGCCGCGCGGGTGTCCAGGCGCGCAAACGCGTCCAGCGCCTTGCGCAGCAGGCCCGAGGCCAGGTCGGCGGCCATGCGCAGGTCGCTGCTGGGCAGCGAGCGCGCCGCGCCGTGCTCGATGATGGAGCGCACCATGCGCGCCATGCGCGTGGCCTCGTCGCCCATGCGCTCCAGATTCGCCGTCGCCTTGGAGAAGGCCATCAACAGGCGCAGGTCGCGGGCGGTGGGCTGGCGCCGGGCGATGATGGTGATGAGCTCGTGGTCGATCTCGACCTCCATCTGGTTCACGCGGTTCTCGATGAACTCGACGCGCTCGGCCGCCTCCAGGCTGAACTGCGACAGGGCGGCGATGGCCTGGCGAATCTGCGACTCGACCAGGCCGCCGAGCTCCATCACGCGGGCGGAGACCTGGTTGAGTTCGCTGTCGAATTGGGTGGAGAGGTGTTTGTCTGTCATGGTGTCTCTAGTTTTTCTCCCTCTCCCGCTGGCGGGAGAGGGTGGGGGTGAGGGCGATTCGGTGGCAGGCGCCGTGCCTGCTCTACCCCCTCACCCCTGCCCTCTCCCCCAAGGGGGCGAGGGAGAGAAAAAATCAGCCGAAGCGGCCGGTGATGTAATGGTTACGGCCGCTGCGCTTAACTTCGCTGCGCGAAGTGAGCCTCCGCCGTTGCATCACTGCTCGGTTCATCCGAACCTCCCAGTGATGTAATCCTCGGTTTCCTTGCGCTGGGGTTTGAAGAACATCTGCTCGGTGGCGCCGAACTCCATCAGGTCGCCCAGGTACATATAGGCCGTGTAGTCGCTGCAGCGCGCCGCCTGCTGCATGTTGTGCGTGACGATGACGACGGTGTAGTCGTTCTTCAGCTCGGCAATCAGTTCCTCGATTTTTGCGGTGGAGATGGGGTCCAGCGCCGAGCAGGGTTCATCCAAGAGCAGCACCTCGGGCAGCACCGCGATGCCGCGCGCAATGCACAGGCGCTGCTGCTGACCGCCCGAGAGGCCCGCGCCGCTCTGGTGCAGCTTGTCCTTGACCTCGGTCCACAGCGCGGCCTTGCGCAGCGCCCATTCCACGCGCTCGTCCATGTCGGTGGCGTTCAGGCTCTCGAACAGCTTCACGCCAAAGGCGATGTTGTCGTAGATCGACATCGGAAACGGCGTGGGCTTCTGGAACACCATGCCGACCTTGGCACGGATCAGCGCCACGTCCTGGCGACTGGTCAGCAGGTCTTCGCCGTCCAGCAGGATCTGCCCCTGGGCGCGCTGCTCGGGGTAGAGCTCGAACATGCGGTTGAAGGTGCGCAAGAGCGTCGATTTGCCGCAGCCCGAGGGGCCGATGAAGGCCGTGACCTTGTTCTCGGGAATGTCGAGGTTGATGCCCTTGAGCGCGTGGAACTTGCCGTAGTAGAAGTTCAGGTCGCGCACGGCGAGCTTGGCACGCGGCGGCTGGGAGGGGCGGGGAGCGGTGGACATGTTGGTTGTTCCTTATTTTTGGCGCGTCAGCACGCGCGCCAGGATGTTCAGGCCCAGCACCGCCACGGTGATGAGGAAGACGGCGGCCCAGGCGAGCTGTTGCCAGTTCTCGTAGGGGCTCATGGCAAATTTGAAAATGGTGACCGGCAGGCTGGCCATGGGCTTACTCAGGTCAGCGTTCCAGAACTGGTTGTTGAGCGCCGTGAACAAAAGCGGCGCCGTCTCGCCCGCAATGCGCGCCACGGCCAGCAGCACGCCGGTAATCACACCCGCGCGCGCGGCGCGCAGCGTGACCAGCGTAATCACCTTCCACTTCGGCGTGCCCAGGGCGTAGGCCGCTTCGCGCAGGCTGGCAGGCACCAGCAGCAGCATGTTCTCGGTCGTGCGGATGACCACGGGGATGACGATCAGCGCCAGCGCCAGCACCCCGGCCCAGCCCGAAAAGCTCTTGAAACGCGCCACCACCACGGTGTAGACGAACAGGCCGATGACGATGGAGGGCGCCGACAGCAGGATGTCGTTGACGAAACGCGTGCAGCCCGCAAGCGCACCCTGGCGCCCGTATTCGGCCAGGTAGACCCCCGCCAGAATGCCTATGGGCGTGCCGACAAAGGTGGCCAGCAGCACCATCACGCCCGAGCCGAACAGCGCGTTGGCCAGGCCGCCGGCCTCGTTGGGCGGCGGCGTCATCTCGGTGAAGAGCGAGAGCGACAGGCCCGACAGGCCCAGGCGCAGCGTCTCCCACAAAATCCACACCAGCCAGAACACGCCAAAGGCCATGGCGGCGAGCGAGAGCGCCAGTGCCACCTGGTTCAGGCGCTTGCGTGCGGCAAAGCGGGCCTGGCGGGTCTGCGCCAGGGTGGCGGCAGAAAGGAGCTTTTGTGACGTCGTCATGCGCGCGCTCCCTCGCCCTTTTGCAGGCGGCTCAGAAGCAGCTTGGACGCCGACAGCACGACGAAGGTGATGAAGAACAGCACCAGCCCCAGGTAGATGAGCGACGCCTGGTGCAGGCCCTCGCCGGCCTCGGCGAATTCGTTGGCCAGGGCCGAGGTGATGCTGTTGGCGGCCTCGAACACCGAGAGGGAGTTGAGCTGGTTCATGTTGCCGATGACAAAGGTCACCGCCATGGTTTCGCCTAAAGCGCGGCCCAGGCCCAGCATCACGCCGCCGAGCACGCCGGACTTGGTGTAGGGCAGAACCACCTTCCACATCACCTCCCAGGTGGTGGCGCCCAGGCCGTAGGCCGACTCCTTGAGCAGTGGCGGAGTCACTTCAAACACATCGCGCATCACCGAGGCGATGAAGGGAATGATCATGATGGCCAGGATGATGCCGGCCGCCAGAATGCCAATGCCCACCGGCGGGCCAGCCACCAGCGCGCCCAGCACCGGCACGCCCTTGAAGAGAGCCTGCAGCGGCTGCTGCACCCAGGTGGCGAGGATGGGGCCGAACACCATCAGCCCCCACATGCCGTAGACGATGGAGGGCACGGCGGCCAGCAGCTCGATGGCCGTGCCCAGCGGGCGCTTGAGCCAGGTGGGCGAGAGTTCGGTGAGGAACAGCGCAATGCCAAAGCTCACCGGCACCGCGATGAGCAGGGCGATGAGCGAGGTGGCCAGCGTGCCGTAGACCATGACCAGGCCGCCGTACTCGTTCTGTACCGGGTCCCAGGCCGTGCTGGTCAGGAAACCCAGGCCGTACTGCGCGATGGCGGGCCAGGCACCAATGACCAGCGACACCAGCACGCCCAGCAGCAGCGCCAGGGTCAGAAGGGCGGCGCCACGCGCCAGCGCGGCGAACAGCCGGTCGGCCCAGCTGGCGGAAAACCAGGGGCGGCGCGCCGGCGGGCGCGACTGGCCGCTGCCCGGCTGCGCCAGCGGCGCGGCGGGAGAAGTCAAGGAGGTGGACACGGGGTGGCCTTTGTGTTGCATGGTGCGGCGTTTTTTCTCCCACCCCCAGAGGGGGAAGGAGTGAAAAGCCGCAGATTATTTCAGTGCCACCGCCTTGCCCGCGCCGTCCACGATCTGGCCCCAGGATTTGGCGATCTGGCCTTTGACGGCCTCGGGCATGGGCACGTAGTCCAGTTCGCCGGCCTGCTTGTCGCCGCTCTTGTAGGCCCATTCAAAGAACTTGAGTGTGGCTGCGGCCTGCTGCGGCTTGTCCTGCGCCTTGTGCATCAGGATGAAGGTGGCGCCGGTCAGCGGCCAGGCGGCCTTGCCGGGTTGGTTGGTCAGGATCTGGTAGAAGCTCTTGCTCCAGTCGGCACCGGCGGCCGCGGCCTTGAAGCTGTCGTCGTCAGGCGTCACAAAGGCGCCATCGGCGTTTTGCAGCTGCACGTAGTTCATTTTGTTTTGCTTGACATAGGCGTACTCCACGTAGCCGATGGAGTTGGGCAGGCGGCCGACGAAGGCGGCCACGCCCTCGTTGCCCTTGCCGCCGGCGCCGATGGGCCAGTTCACCGCCGTGCCTTCGCCCACCTTGGCCTTCCACTCGGCGTTCACCTTGGAGAGGTAGTTGGTGAAGATGAAGCTGGTGCCCGAGCCGTCGGCGCGGCGCACCGGGGCGATGGCTGCATCCGGCAGCGCCACGCCGGGGTTCAGCGCGGCGATGGCGGCGTCGTTCCACTGGGTGACCTTGCCCAGGTAGATGTCGCCCAGCACGGCGCCGCTCAATTTCAGCTGGCCCGGGGCAATGCCCTTGATGTTGACCACCGGCACCACGCCACCGATCACGGTGGGGAACTGCACCAGGCCCTTTTTGGCCAGGTCTTCGTCCTTGAGCGGCGCGTCCGAGGCGCCAAAGTCCACCGTCTTGGCCTCGATCTGGCGCAGGCCGGCGCCCGAGCCGACGGACTGGTAGTTGATCTTCACGCCCGTGGCCTTGTGGTAGTCGGCGGCCCATTTGGCGTACAGCGGCGCCGGAAAGCTCGCGCCCGCGCCGGTGGCCTCGCTCTGGGCCAGGGCTTGGGGCAGGGCGGCGGCAGACACCAGGCCCGCCACCAGAACACGTAACACACACAGCTTCATGAAAAACCTTTGAAGGTTGTTGAAAGGGATGCAGCGCAATGTAGGCATGCTTTGTGACAGCGCTGTGACATATGGGCGGCCCGGAAGCTGGTGGCAAGCCGCCGACTGCGCGCTGTCACGGCGCTGTCATGCAGGCTTCGTAGGCTGCGCGGTTGACCATTGACCCCGGTGCTATGCTGCGCCGCTTTGTTTGCCTCCCCCCCTCGTATGCAAGACGGAACATTGCTCGCCGCCGTGGACCTGGGGTCCAACAGCTTTCGCCTGGAAATTGGCCGCTACGAGCATGGCCATATCCAGCGCGTCGAATACCTCAAGGAAACCGTGCGCCAGGGCGGCGGCCTGGACGAGGAACGCAATCTGAGCCAGGCCGCCATGCAGCGCGGCTGGGACTGCCTGGCACGCTTTGCCGAGCGCCTGGCCGACTTTGCCCCCCGGCAGGTGCGCGCCGTGGCCACGCAAACCCTGCGCGAGGCGAAGAACCGGGACGTTTTTTTGGAGCGCGGCAACGCCATCCTGGGCCATGCCATCGAGGTCGTCTCGGGCCCCGAAGAGGCGCGCCTGATCTACCAGGGTGTGTCGCACCTGCTGCCCCAGTCCGACGAGCGCCGCCTGGTGGTGGACATTGGCGGGCGCTCCACCGAGCTCATCCTGGGCCGGCAGTACCAGGCGCACGAGGTGGCCTCGTTTCGCGTCGGCAGCGTGTCCTGGTCCAAACAGTTCTTTGCCGATGGCCAGCTGACGGCCGCTGCCTTCCGCCAGGCGGAGACCGCCGCCCAGGCCATGCTCGACGAGGCCCTGGCCGTGTACCGGCCCGAGCGCTGGGAGCGGGCCTACGGATCGTCGGGCACGGTGGGCGCGGTGGCCGAGATCCTGGCCGCCTGCGGGCATGAGAGCGGCGTGATCTACCGCCAGGGCCTGGACTGGCTGCTGCAGCAGCTGCTGCGCGCGGGCCACACCAGCCGCGTGGAGCTGTCCGGCCTCAAGGACGACCGCCGCCCCGTCATCGGCGGCGGCCTGAGCGTGTTGCGCGCGCTGTTCGACCTGCTGCAGATCGACCGCCTGCATGTCGCCCAGGGGGCCCTGCGCCAGGGTGCGCTGTACGACCTGATCGACAGATCTTCACCCGGCACTGATAAGCGCAGCGCCACCGTGGCCGGCCTGGCACAGCGCTTTGCTGTCGATGGCGCCCAGGCCGAGCGCGTGGCGCGGGCGGCCGGCACCCTGTTTGCCCAGGCCACGCCCCAGGCCGGCGACGACGCCGCGCGCGAGCTGGGCTGGGCCGCGCAGCTGCATGAGATCGGCCAGCGCATCGCCCACAGCGGCTACCACCGCCACGGCGCCTACATCCTGGAGCACACCGACGCCGCCGGCTTTGCCCAGCCCGAGCTGCAGCGCCTGGGCCAGCTGCTGCGCGCCCACCGGGGCAAGCTGCGCAAGCTCGACCTCGACTGGGATCGCCCCGGGCTGGCGCTGCAACTGGCCTGCCTGCGCCTGGCCGTGGCCCTGTGCCACGCGCGGCGCGACCCCGACCTGCAGGGCCTGCGCCTGCAGCAGCAGGGCCAGCGCCTGAGCCTGTGGCTGCCCGCCGGCTGGGCCGAGCGTTACCCGCAGTCGGCCCACCTGCTGCGCGAGGAAGGCCTGGACTGGCAGCGCACGCCCTGGGTGCTGGAAATTTTTGAGTGATTTTGGCCTGATTAGGCATATACCTCAGACTGTGCCGCGAGCCCTCACCCCAACCCTCTCCCAGAGGGAGAGGGAGTAAAGCCGGCGCAACCGGTCGCCCTCGCCCCTTTGGGGAGAGGGAGGGGTGAGGGGCCTCTGCGATATGTGCATAGTCAGGGGATTTTGGCCGTTATCGCCTGTATATGAAGCGCCCGCAGCTACAAATTCAATAGTGAATGGCCCTGCGGCTGGCCCGCCCGCTGTTACAAAAGATCGGGCGACATGGCCGCCAGCAACACGGTCTGGCTTTCGCCCTGGCGCTGGCGCTGGCGTAGCCACCACACCGCTCCCTTGCGTATCGCGCAATCCGCGCCCGGCATGTCCAGCAGCTGGGCCGCCGTTTGCCCCAGCACGGGCTGGTGGCCCACCATCAGTACGGCGCCGCGCCCCTGGGGCCAGCGGGCGAGCTCCAGCAGATCCGCGGGCGTGGCCTGGGGCAGCAGTTCGGCGCGCAGCTTGAATTTGCGCCCCAGCGCCTGGGCGGTCTGCTCGGCGCGCCGCGCCGGGCTGGCCAGTACGCGCAGGCCCTCGGGCAGGTTGCGGTCGAGCCAGACGGCCATGCGCGCGGCCTGCTTCTCGCCGCGCGGCGTCAGGCGGCGCAGCAGGTCGTCTTCGCCCTCCTGGCCCTCATGGGCCTCGGCGTGGCGCCACAGAATCAGGTCCATCATCCTGGAATCACTTGCGTTTCTTGCGTTTGGCCAACGCGCCGCCGCCGTAGCGGCTCATGAGGGCGGTTTGCGCGCCGTTGCCGACACCGGGGCGCGGTGGCGGGGCGTAGCTGCCGTCGCTCCGCTGGGTCCAGGCGTTGCGCTCGTCGTGCAGGTAGGCCACCAGGCATTCGTCGATGATGCGCTGGCGCAGCGCCCTGTCGTGCACCGGCCAGGCCAGCTCCACGCGGCGCAGCATGTTGCGGTTCATCCAGTCGGCGCTGGAGAGGTAGAGGTTCTCCTGCTCGCCCGCGGCGAAGTAGAAGACCCGCGTGTGCTCGAGAAAGCGCCCGATGATGGAGCGCACGCGGATGTTGTCGGTCAGCCCCGGCAGCTGCGCCGGCAGCATGCAGGCGCCGCGCACGATGAGGTCGATCTGCGCCCCCTGCTGGCCGGCGCGTATCAGGGCGTGTATCAGCGCCTCATCGGTGAGCGCATTCATCTTGACGACGATGCGCGCGTACTGCCCGGCCTGCGCCGCCTCGCCCACCTGCGCAATCTTCTCCAGCATGCGCTGCTGCAGGTAGAAGGGCGCGAGCATGAGCTGGCGCAGTTTGGGCGGGCGGTTCTGGCTCGCCAGGTGGCTGAAGACGCCGTCCATGTCGGCGGTGATGTCCTCGTTGCTGGTGAGCAGGCCCAGGTCGGTGTACAGGCGTGCCGTGCGCGGGTTGTAGTTGCCGGTCGACAGGTGCCCGTAGCGGCGCAGGCCCTTGCCCTCGCGGCGCGTCACCAGCAGCATCTTGGCGTGGGTCTTGAGGCCCACCACGCCGTAGACCACCTGCGCGCCCAGGGCCTCCAGTGCCTCGGCCCAGTTGATGTTGGCCTCCTCGTCAAAGCGCGCCTTCAGCTCCACCACGGCCATCACTTCCTTGCCGCGGCGCACGGCCTCGCGCAGCAGCTCCATCAGTTCGGAGTCGGCCCCGGTGCGGTAGATGGTCTGCTTGATGACCAGCACATCGGGGTCGTGCACGGCCTCGCGCAGGAAGGCGAGCACGGCATCAAAGCTCTCGAACGGGTGGTGCATCAGCACATCATTGCTGCGCAATTGCGCCAGGATGGAATGGCCCTGCACCAGCCCTTGCGGCCAGGCGGCGCGCCAGGCGGGAAACAGCAGCGACGGGCGTTCGGCCAGATCGACGAGCTGGCCCAGGCGCACCAGGTTCACCGGCCCATGCACGCGAAACACCGCCTGCGCCGGCAGGCTGAACTGGGCCTGCAGAAAGTCGGACAGAAAGCGTGTGCAGCTCGCCGACACCTCCAGGCGCACGGACTGGCCGTAGTTGCGCTGTGTCAGGCCCTGGCGCAGGGCGGTGCGCAGGTTGCTCACGTCTTCCTCGTCCACCGCCAGCTCGGAATGGCGCGTGACGCGAAACTGCGAGAACTCGCCCAGCTCGCGCCCGGGAAACAGATCGGCCAGGTGCGCGCGGATGACGCTGGAGAGCAGTACGAAGATCGATTCCTTGCCGGCGGCGCGCGCCGGAATGCGGATCACGCGCGGCAGGGCGCGCGGCACGCGCACGATGGCAATCTCGTTGCTGCGGCCAAAGGCGTCCGAGCCCTTCAGGCGCACGATGAAGTTGAGCGACTTGTTGGCCACCATGGGGAAGGGGTGGGCCGGGTCCAGTCCCACGGGCACCAGCAGCGGGCGCACCTCACGCAGGAAGTACTCCTGCACCCAGCGCCGCTGCTCCGCCGTGCGCTGGCCGTGCGAGACGATGCGCAGTCCCTCGGCCGCCAGGGCCGGGGCCAGGGCCTCGTTGTAGAGCTGGTACTGGCGCGCCACCAGGCCCTGGGCCGAGGCCATCAGGGCCTCGAAGCTGGCCTGGGTATAGGCGCCCTTGGTGTCGCCGTCGGTGACTGCCGTGATATGCGCGGCCGCGCGCACCTCGAAGAACTCGTCCAGGTTGGACGAGACGATGCACAGGTAGCGCAGGCGCTCCAGCAGGGGGACATCGGGGCGCCGGGCCCAGTCGAACACGCGTTCGTTGAAGGCCAGGATGCTGTGGTCGCGGTCCAGCAGCGGCGCCGCCGGGGGCGTTGGCGCCAATGCCGCGGGGGCGGCTTCGGGCGGGATGGGGCCGAGTTCGCTCAGGCTCGCCTCAAGGGCGGGCTCCGTCTTGGTGGGGGAGAGGGGCAACATGGATACGGCGACAGTGAGCGACCCGCGCAGTATCAGAAGGCTTTGTGACAGAGTGATGACGCATCTGTGACGCGGCGGCGGCGGTGGCGGGTGCCTGCCCGTGGCATGCGGGGCATGCCCGCCAATGCGGCCTTTTTCTCCATGCCGCAGGGCGTGCCCGAGCACGCCCCAGGCTTTCAGCCGCGCCTGCCCAGAAGGGTTTGCAGCCGTTCGCTGCTGGTGGTGTATTCCAGTGGCAGCCTGGTGCCCGCCAGCCACTCGGCGGCGCCAAAGGCGGCCAGGGTGGCTTCGTGAAAGCCGCTCACGATGAGTTTGCGTTTGCCGGGGTAGGTGATGGCATCGCCCACGGCGTAGATGCCGGGGGTGCTGGTGGCAAAGGTGGCGCCGTCCACCACCAGCTGCTTGCGTTCGAGCTGCAGGCCCCAGTCGGCAATCGGCCCCAGGCGTGGCACCAGGCCCAGGCGCACGAGCAGCATGTCCAGCGGCAACTCCACGGCCTGGCCCTCGGGGTTGGTGAGCTCCAGGGCCGTCAGGCGTCCCTGCTGCTGCACGACGCGGCCGGGCATGCCGATGGCCACCTGGATGCGGCCGGCGGCGCGCAGCGCCTGCAGCTCGTCAAGCTGCTTTGGCGACGCGTCGAAGACATCGCGGCGGTGCAGCAGCGTGATGCGCGCGGCGCGGATGGCCTCGGGGGCCAGGGCGCAGGCAATGGCCTGCCGCACCGCGCTCTCGCCGCCGCCGTGGATGACGATATGCCGGCCGGCCAGGCTGGTGTTGTCGTCCAGGTGGTAGTGCAGCTGGCGGCCTTCAAAGGCCTCCAGCCCGGGTAGCTTGAGCTGGCGCGGCATGAAGGCGCCGACGCCGCTGGCGATGAAGACGCAACGCGCATGCAGCCGCGTGCCACGCGCCGTGACCACGAGAAAACCGCCCTGGTCCAGGGCGGCCACGGTATCGACCTGCTGGCCCAGATGCCAGGCGGGGGCAAAGGGCGCGATCTGCGCGCACAGGCGCTCTGTCAGGTCGTGCCCGGTGCAGGCGGCGATGGCCGGGATGTCGTAGATGGGTTTGTCGCCATACAGCTCGGCGCATTGACCGCCGGGCTGGGGCAGGGCGTCGATGACATGGGCCGAGAGACCCTGCAGGCCCAGCTGAAAGACCTGGAACAGCCCCACCGGACCGGCGCCGATCACCACGGCATCGGTCTGCGCCGGCAATGCGCTGGCGGTGGCGGGCGCTGTCATCAACGGCCCGGGCGGGTGGGCGCTCAGCGCTCCAGATCCTTGAGCTTGTCCGGCTGGCCGTTCCATTCGTCGGCGTCGGGCAGGGCGGCCTTGCGTTTGGTGATGCTCTTGAACTTGGGCGTCAGCTCGGCATTGAGCTTGATGAAGGCCAACTGGTCGCTGGGCAGATCTTCCTCGGCAAAGATCGCGTTGGCCGGGCATTCGGGCACGCAGACGGCGCAGTCAATGCACTCGTCGGGGTCGATCACGAGCATGTTCGGGCCTTCGCGGAAGCAGTCCACGGGGCATACATCCACGCAATCGGTGTATTTACACTTGATGCAGTTCTCGACAACGACGTGGGTCATGGGGGTTCAGTTGCTCTAGCTATTGGGTATAACCCGCGATTTTAGGCCCATGGTCAGCCGCCGGGGCAGCCGACCATGGGCCAGGTGCGGAAAACTTGATGCGGGTCAATGCGCCAGTACGGCGCCTGCGGTCTTGTGGCTGGCCTGGTCCACCAGGATCAATGCGCCCAGTACCCGCGCCTGCTCAAACGCCGCCACGGGCAGGGGCTCCTGCAACACCAGCTCGACATGGCCGATGGCGTTGGGTTCCAGTTGATGCGCGCCTTCCTTGGCCAGGGTGTGGATGTTCAGGCAGTGCACCACCCGGCGCACCTTGGCCTTGACCCAGCGGTGGCCATGCAGTGCCCAATAGACGCGGCCAACCACCAGGGGCTCGTCGTCCATCCAGGCGACGGTGGCGCTGATCTCACGCCGGCCCGGCCAGGCGCTGTGTTCGACGGGGGCGTCAAACTCATCGTCGGCCGGTGCTGCCGCGCTGGGCGCAGCGAGGATCCAGTCGCCACGCGAGACATCCACCTCCCGATCGAGGACGATGCCGGCGCTGCTGCCGGCGTCCACCCCGGTCGGCCGGCGAGCATGGTCCAGCACCTGGGCCACGACCGCCTTCTGGCCGCTGGGGAACAGGCTGACCTGCGCCCCCGGCGCCACCGAGCCCGCAGCCACGCGGCCCCAGAACACGCGCCGGCCCTGGCGCGTGTCGGCCGACGAAGAGGCGGACTTTTCCACCCATTGCACCGGAAAGGCCAGCGGCAGTTGCGTGTCCGCCGGTGTGTGTGGCAGCAGTTCCAGGACTTGCAGCAGGCTGTGGCCCTGGTAGCCGCACCAGCCCGGATGGGGGTTGACCACGTTCCAGCCCTTGAGCGCCGAGACGGGCACGGTGGCGGCGACCTGGATGCCCGCGTCCTGTGCAAAGCGCAGCAGCGCCGCGCGGATGTTGGTGAAGGCCAGCGACGGGTCGGCCACGGCGTCGAGTTTGTTCACCGCAAACACCAGCGAATGCACGCGCAGCAGGTGCACCAGCAGGCTGTGGCGGCGCGTTTGCACCAGCAGTTCGAGCTGCGGGTTCTGCCAGTCGAGCTTGGTGGCATCGACCAGCACCACGGCCGCGTCGGCCTGCGAGGCTGCCGTAACCATGTTGCGCGTGTACTGCTCGTGGCCGGGGGCATCGCCGATGATGAATTTCCGCTCCTCGGTGGCGAAGTAGCGATACGCCACGTCGATGGTGATGCCCTGCTCGCGCTCGGACGACAGGCCGTCGGTGAGCTGCGCCAGATCCACCTCGCCCGAGCGCGTCACGCCCGCCAGGTGATCCTGCAGCACGGCGCGGCTATCGACCAAGAGGCGCCCGATCAGCGTGCTCTTGCCGTCATCGACGCTGCCGCAGGTGATGAAGCGCAGAGCGGAAATATGATCGTTTATGGAGTTTTCGCCTGTAGATACGGCGCTAGCAGCTATTGTTTCGATAGTTTTTGTCATTAGAAGTACCCGTCTTTCTTGCGCTTTTCCATGCTCGCTTCGCTGGTCTTGTCGTCCATGCGCGTGGCGCCGCGTTCGCTCACCTCGGCGGCCAGGGTTTCGATCACGATCTCGGCCGCGCTGGCGGCGGGGCTTTCCACCGGGCAGGTGCAGGTGATGTCGCCCACGGTGCGAAAGCGCACGGTGCGCGTCTCCACCTGCTCGCCGTCCTTGGCCGGGGTCAGCGGCGTCACCGGTACCAACAGGCCTCGGCGCTCGACCACCTGGCGCTGGTGCGCGTAGTACAGCTGGGGCAGGCCAATCTGCTCGCGCGCGATGTACTGCCACACGTCCAGCTCGGTCCAGTTGCTGATGGGGAAGACGCGGAAATGCTCGCCCGGGGCGATGCGGGTGTTGAACAGCGTCCACAGCTCGGGTCGCTGCGCCTTGGGCTGCCATTGGCCAAAGCTGTCGCGGTGGGAAAAGATGCGCTCCTTGGCGCGCGCCTTTTCCTCGTCGCGGCGCGCGCCGCCGATCAGTGCGTCGAAGCGAAACTCTTCGATGGCCTCCAGGAGCGTGACCGACTGGTGCACGTTGCGGCTCTCGCCCGGGTGCGAAAGGCGCACCGTGCCGCGTGCCATGGAGTCTTCGACGCTGCGCACGATGAGTTCGGCTCCCAATTCCTTGGCGCGAAAGTCGCGAAAGTCGGTCACCTCGGGGAAGTTGTGCCCGGTGTCGATCATCAAGAGCGGGTAGGGTATGTTGCCGGCGCCAAAGGCTTTTTCGGCGCAGCGCAGCATGACCAGCGAATCCTTGCCGCCCGAGAACAGCAGGGCCGGGCGCTCAAAAGCGGCGGCGACTTCGCGCAGGATGAAGATGGTTTCTTCTTCGAGCGCATCGAGGTGGCGGTTGCTGAGCTGGCTGAGCACTTGGGGGTCAACACGGGCGTTCATGGGAGTATCCATTCAAATTCGGTTGTAGCACTGATAGGTAAAGCGCTGATAGCTATCATTTTTATCAGTGCGCCAGGTGCAGGCCGCATTCGCGCTGCTCCTCGCCCTTGGTCGGGTCCACGTAGTCAAAGTTGTTCGGCAGGCCGTGGATTTCGCAGTACTGGTACAGGTCCTTGGACGACCAGTGCAGGAGCGGCGCCACCTTGATCAGACCGTCGGGGTTGATGCTGACGGGCTCCATCTGCGCACGCACGGCGCTGTCGCTGGCGCGCAGCGCCGTGAACCAGACCTGCGGTGCCTGCTCGCGCAGGGCGCGGGCGAAGGGCTCCAGCTTTACTTCCTGCGTGAAGGACTCGTGGCGCGGGTCATCCAGCGCGGGCGTGGGGCCTTCGACGGCCTCGCGGTGCGCGCGCGTGCGCAGCGGCAGGTAGGTTTTCAGGTTCAAGCCCAGCCGGCGCGTGACCTCGTCGGCGTAGCGGTAGGTGGCCTCGGTGTTGTAGCCGTTGTCCATCCAGACCACGGGCATGTCGGGCTGCACCCGGGTGACCAGGTGCAGGATGACGGCTTCAAACGGACGGAAATTGGTCGTCACGATGGCGTTTTTGCCCAGGCCCAGCGCCCAGCGCGTCAGGCCGGCGGCGTCGCGGCCCAGTTCGGCGTTGACGCGCGCAAGTTCAGCAGGGGTGACGGCACTCATGCGGCCTCCCGGGCAAAGAGCGGGCGCGGCTCGTTCACATCGCCCTGGTAGAAGGCAGCAAAACGGGCGAACTGGCGCTCGGCCGCGCTGGCATCCACGCCGCCTGCCAGCACGGCGCTGCTAAAGCCACTGCGGTGCATGTGCACCAGCTGGTCTATCAGCACATCGCCCGTGGCGCGGATGTCGCCCGCAAATTGGTAGCGCCGGCGCAGCAGCAGGGCCTGGCTGTAGGCGCGCCCGTCGGTGAACTTCGGAAACTGCAGCTCGATGCGTTCTACGCCCTGCAGCGCACCGCTGGCGTGCAGCGCGGCCAGGTCGGCGTCGTTAGCGATTTGCAAGACATTTTCGGCGTTTTCGCCCGTAGGTACTGCGTTAGCAGATATTATTTTCATAGCAGTAATTCTCGTGGGAACGGGGCTTCAAGCCGGCAGGGCATCTTCGGCCAGCTTGGGGTGGCGCGCGCCATTGGCCGCTTGCTTGAACGGGTCGTGGCCGATGCGGCGCAGGGCGTCGATGAAGTATTCGCCCGGCTGGCGCAGCTTGCGGTAGGTTTGCAGCACGGCCTCGATCACGTCGGGTACCTCGGCGGCGGTGAACGCCGGGCCGACGACCTTGCCGCCAATCGAGGGGCCGGACAGCCGCGTGCCGTCGGCACCGCCCAGCGTCACCTGGTACCACTCCTTGCCGTCCTTATCGACGCCCAGAATGCCGATATGGCCGCTGTGATGGTGGCCGCAGCTGTTGATGCAGCCGCTCATGTGCAGGTCGATGGGGCCGATGTCCAAGAGCTCGTCCAGGTCCTGGTAGCGCTCGGTGACCGCGTGGGCGATGTGCAGCGAGCGCGCATTGGCCAGCGAGCAAAAATCCCCGCCCGGGCAGGCGATCATGTCGGTCAAGAGGCCGATATTGGCCTGCGCCAGGCCGAGCTTGCGCGCCGCCTCGTACAAGGCGGGCAGGTCAGACTCGAACACCCAGGGTAGCAGCAGGTTTTGCTCGTGCGTCAGGCGTGCTTCCGATGCGCTGAACTGCTCGGCCAGCTCGGCCAGGGCCTCCAGGGTTGCGGCGTCGGCGTCGCCCGGGGCAAAGCCGCTGCGCTTGAACGACAGCGTCACGGTCTTCATGCCCGCCAGCCGGTGGCCGCGCACGTTCTGCGCCAGCCAGCGCTGGTAGAGCTGGCCCTGCGGGTTCACTTGGCTGGGCAGATTGGCGGGCTTCAATTCAGGGATGACGAAGTGGCTGGCCACGCGGTCAAATTCGGCCTGGGTGATGCGGTGCGGTGCGCCGTCCTGCTCGACGATGGCCTGGTATTCCTTCTCCACCGCATCGATATAGGCCTGGCCCTCGCTCTTGACCAGAATCTTGATGCGCGCCTTCCACTTGTTGTCGCGCCGGCCGTAGCCGTTGTACACGCGCACGATGGCCTCGATGTAGTTGAGCAGTTCGGCCCAGGGCAGGAATTCGCGCACCACCGAGCCGACGATGGGCGTGCGCCCCATGCCACCGCCCACCAGCACGCGAAAACCCACCTCGCCCGCGTCGTTTTTGAGCGCCTGCAGGCCGATGTCATACCAGCCAATGGCGGCGCGGTCTTCCTCGGCACCGTTGAAGGCGATCTTGAACTTGCGCGGCAGGTAGCTGAACTCGGGGTGCAGCGAGCTCCACTGGCGCGTGATCTCGGCAAACGGGCGGCAATCGACGATGCTGTCCTGGGCAATGCCCTCCCAGGCGTCGCAGGTGATGTTGCGGATGTCGTTGCCGCTGGTCTGGATGCCGTGCATGGAGACGCTGGCCAGCAGGTCCATCACGTCGGCCGCGCGGGTGATGGGAATCCAGTTGAACTGGCAGTTGGTGCGCGTGGTGAAGTGGCCATAGCCGTATTGCAGCGCTGGTGCGGCCAGGGTGGCGCCGGGCTGGCTGGCCTCCAGGGCGTCTTGCGTGGCCTGGGCGCTGGCCAGCAGCTCAGGGCTGGGGCGGTCGTACTCGCGCGCAATATGGCCCAGGGTGCGCAGCTGCAGGCTGCTGATCTCGCCGTAGGGCACGGCAATGCGCGCCATGGGGGCGTAGCGCTGGATGTACCAGCCGTTTTGCAGGCGCAGCGGCAGCATCTGCTCGTCGCTGAGTTCGCCTTTTTGCCAGCGCTCTAACTGGTCGCGGAACTGCTGGGCGCGCAGCTTGACGAATTGCTTGTCGAAGTCGGTGTATTGGTACATGGTGGGCCGTGGGGCGATTCAATCGTTGCACCACCGGGCCCTTTTGGCGCGCCCAGCAGCGGGGATGGGCGGGACTGTAAAAGGCAGTCTTATAAAAACAAACGAATATTTAGAACTTCATATATGCATAAATGTGCATATGAAACGGAATGTCGAGGTTCGCTCGGGCTATAGCCGCTCCGTGCCCATGGCGCGCGCCAGCTTGGTCTCGACCGGCAATGGTTCGCCCATCAGGCGCGCCGCCAGCAGTTCGGCGCAGAGCACGGCACGTGTCAATCCGCGCGCGCCCATGGCGGTGCTGATCCACAGGCCGGGCAGGGCGGCTGCATCCACCGGGCCGACGATGGGCATGCGGTCTTGCGAGGTGCAGCGCACGCCCGACCAGGCGCGCAGGTCGCCGCCGGGCGCAAAGGCCGGACGCAGCGTGGCCGCGGCGGTGGGCACCAGGGCCTGCAGGCGCTGCCAGTTATGCATGTGGGCGTCGGCTTGTTCGGCGATGGTCATCGGCAGGCGTTCCACATCGCGCTCAAAGGTTGCGCCCATATGCCACGCCAGAGCCCCTTCGCAGGGCACATGGGCCATGAGCGCGCCGCCGCCGTTGACGGCAAAGGGTGGCAGGCCGGGTGCCGGCTCGGGTTGCAGGCCCCAGCTCATCTGGCCGCGCACCGACTGCAGCGGCAGCCGTGGGCCGGCCAGTTGCACCAGCAGGGCGTTGCTCGCCGGGCCAGCGGCCACGACCACCAGCTCGGCCTCGGCCAGCACGGCGCCTGTGCCGTCCAGCACCTGCCAAAGGCTGGGGGAGGTGTGCTGCAGCCGTGCCACGGGGCTGTTCGGGCGCAAGGCGATGCCGGGCTGCGCCAGCAGCCGGGCGATCAAACGCGCCGGGCACACCCAGCCGGCGCGGGTGTGCCAGCAAGCGCTTGTGTCCAGGGGCAGGCCGGCGGCGGCCAGGTGATCGGCGCCTGCCGCCTGACTCCAGTCCGTGCCCGGGCCATCGGCCCAGGCGGCGGGCAAGCCCAGTTCGCCGGCGGGGCGGCGCTCAAGCACCCCGGCCGGGTTCCAGTCCACGCCCGCCTGCAAGAGCGCACCAGACTGCTGCAGCATGGCACGCACGCCGGCGCGTGAGACGCGGGCAAACAGGTTGTCGTCGGGCGACAAGTGCGGCGCAAACAGCCCCA
>JAGPIX010000156.1:4319-5755 GCA_018054745.1 Alicycliphilus sp. | reverse complement strand
GCATACGCGATCAGAAACAGCGGAAAGAACAGCAGCAGGAATTCGAGAGACGCGAAAACCATGGGCTACCTGAACTATCGGGCCACGGTGTCGGCCGCAAAGACCACGCGCGGCGCACCGCCCGCGGCGGGCATCAGCAGCACGCTGTAGCGTTGCCCCGCCTCCAGCTGCCCCAGATCGACCACGCCGCCCACCGGCTTGCCGCCGCAGGTGGCCTGCACCGTGAGCTTGACCGGGTTGATCTGGCGGCGCTGGAGCTGCTCCAGGGCCACGCCGGAAAACAGCGCCACCCCTTTGCCTGCAGTCTGCAGACCGGCAGGCGCGCACGCTTTATCCAGGCTCGCAAAACCCAGCGAAGCGCGTAGCGCACTGAAATCGTCTGGCACCTCTGTGAGCACGGTCACTGTGAATGGCTTGCCCGCGCCCGCGGGCTTGGCCACCACGGTTGAAAAGGCGCCCGGGGCGGTTTTTACAGCTACGCCCGCTCGCTGGCCCCGCGCCTCGAAAGCGCCCTTGATGACCGTGTCCGGCCGCACCGGCAGAAAGTCCCCGAGAGGCTTGCTGGTTGGCAAAGACAACCTGGCGCGGCCGCCTTCGGGCACGACCTCCACCGCATGATCCAGCCCGTTGACGAAGCGCACGAACGCGGAGTCCTGCGCGGGGCCGGTTTCATAGAGCATGGGGCCTGCCGCCTGCGCGGAAACGGCCGTGCACGTCATCAGTGTGGGCACAATGTATTGAGACAATGGTTTCATTGGCGTGGCTCGCATCACGGAATTCACGCCGCGTCACTTTTTCACTGCAGGAGAGGTCGCGATGGCCTTGGCGATGGCCTTACCCCACTCTTTGTAGCCCGTCGGCGTGAAATGCTGCCCGTCGATCGTGCGCCACTGGCCGGGCTTGGAGAAATCCAGCGAATTCACATAGGTGCAGGGCGCCACGTTGTTGGCCAGGAATTCCGACGTTGCGCGCACGCGATCGAAGGTTTTGCCGAACTTGCCTCCCTCGCTGCCCCATGCCGGCCCAACCCAGGCGCACTTGACGCCGGTGGCGCCAATCTCCTTGGTCAACGCCGTGACCTGCTGCCAGGCCCATGCACGGGGAAAGGTGGGTTGCTTGTAGCCCCCAATCGTGTCGCCCATGATGACCACCACGAGATTGGGCTTTTCCGACTGGATCAACTGCTTGACCGGTTTGGTCTTGGCGCTGGCCTCGGTGTAGGTGATGGTGCCTTTGTCAATGCGCTCGGCCCCGCCGCAATCGCCTGCCTTGGTCGTCACCCAGTCAGCGGGCGTGGAACCGCACACCCCGATGGTGTGAACCTTGGCTCCCCGGCCCAGAAGCTCGTCGTGAAGGGTTCCCAGGAGGTAGTTTTGATCACGCAAGTGACTGTCGCCAATGACGAGAATGCTGAGACCGGCAAGTGTTGCAAACAT
>JAGPIX010000156.1:0-4219 GCA_018054745.1 Alicycliphilus sp. | reverse complement strand
GCGATCTGGAGTGCGCGCTGGAACAGGCGCTCCGCCGTGCCGAGGTCGCCAGCGGCGGATGCGGCGCCCCCGGCGGCGCGCAGGGTGTCGAGGTCATTGGGCGAGCGGGACAGGATGCGCTCATACAGCCGCACAGCTTCGCCCTGGTTGCCTGCATCCACGTACATGCGCGCCAGCGCGCCAAGCACCAGCGGATCGTTGGGCATGGCGGCTAGCAACGGGCGCAAGGCTTCATAGGCCAGTGCCAGCTCGCCTCGCTGCCGCAGTGCCTCCGCCTGGCGCAGCCCATGCCCGCGCTGCAAGTCCTCGTGCTGTCGGCGCTGCGCGGCATCCAGGGGCATGGCGCGCAGGCTTTGCATGGCGTTGGCAAAGTCGGCGTCGGAGCCGCCAAGCCGCAGCAGCAGGCCCGCATACTGCAGCAGCAGCCCCGCCGAAGGCTGGCGCTCGCGGGCCAGCGCCTCGCGCAGCAGGGCCCTGGCGCGGACGGAATCGCCGACGTCGGCATAGACGGCCGCAATGGCGCTGACCGATCCGGCGTCTGCTCCGGCCAGATCCACCAACGGTGCGAGCATGGCCCGTGCCTGAGTCTGTTCGCCGCGCTGTGCCAGCGCCTGCGCCTGCGCCAGGCCCGCCTGCAGCGAGGCGCGCGCCTGCAGCGCCTTCATGTCGCTCGTGCGGCTGGCCTTCGGAATGCGATCAACCAATTCCAGCGCGCCTGCCCAGTCCTGCTGCTCTGCGCGTACCAGCGCGGCCACGTAGAGTGCTTCTGGCTGCGGCTCTCCGGCGAGCAAGGCATCCGTCACCTCGACGGCTTCGGCGTGCCGATCCATCCGCTGGAGCAGCCGGGCAAGTTCAAGCCGCAGCCACGGATCATTGGGGCTTTGGCTCACAGCATCCTCGAAATAGCTCCGGGCTTCGTCCAGATCGCCGCGGCTGTCCGCCTCGCGGCCCTGGGCAATGCTGCGCTCGGCGCGCAGGCGGCCCACGTCGATGCGTTCGCGCAGCTCGGGGCTCAGGCTGTCGATGAGATCCAGGGCTTCACCACCGCGGTTCGTGGATGCCAGAACCCCCACCAAGCCTTGCAGGGCCGGAAGGTTGCCGGGCTCGCGCGCCAGAACGTTTCTGTAGGCGCGCTCCGCATCCTGGGGGCTTTGCAGATCCACATAGGCGCGCCCCAGTTCGAGGGCCGCTGTCGGTTCGCGTGCATCGATCTGTAGGGCCTGCTCCAGCAGCTTGGCCGCGTCGTCCAGGCGATCTTCCTGCCGGGCGGTGCGCGCCTTGTCCACGAGATCCCAGTAGCTTGCGCTGTCGAGAGCCTGCTTCCATTGGGAGGCGTCGCCCAGCGCCGATGCCTGGCCCAGCAAATCGCGGGCCTGGGCATATTCCTCCTGCCGAAGCTTCACCAGCCCCAGTCCGCCCAATACGCTGGCATTGCGAGGACGCAGGCGCAGCGCCGCAGAAAATGCGCGCTCTGCGGCGGGCAAGTCGGCCTTTTGCAGGGCATCAAATCCTGTCTTGACATGTCCATCGAACGGATCGACGCGCACGGGCGCGGGCCTGGCATTCGATGCCGTGCCCGTCGATGCCGTGCGTTTGGCCCGGTATTGCTGGCGAATCTCATCATCGTCGGGATTCGCCTTGAGGTACTCCTCGAAATACTGCGAGGTTGACGGCGGCGGCGGCGCACCGAGCCAGGTCAGGACTTGTCGCCACTGTTCCGTTGCCACGCCTCCAATGTCTGGCCGACGAGAAAGCGTGACGAGCGCGCGCAAGCCTTGCATGCGGGTTCCATCGCGCAGTACCCGGAGGTTTGCAAGGGCCAGTTGAATCTGCGGATCGTTCGGCGATCTGGCGCGCAAGCGCTCAAGTCCTGCCACCGCTTCTGTCCAGCCATTTGTTGAATACCCCAGGGCAGTGTAGTACTCCACGCCAAGGTTTCCCTGCGGCGCGCGGCCATTGAACAGTTGTTTGTAAAGTTTGACCGCTTCATCGGGGTTGTCCTGGCGCAGCAAAATGCGCGCTTGGTTCAGAAGGGCGGACGGCCCATCGCCCATCAGTGCAATGTCCTGCTCAAGCAATGCAATATCAGGGTGGTCTGGGTGCAATTGCTTGATCTGCGCAAGATACGACTGCGCTTTCGCCACCTGCTGGGCCTGGACTGCCAGTTGACCCAGCCCCAAAAGCGCATCGGCACTTCCCGGCCTGGCTAGGAGCAGCTTGTTCCATGCTTGCGTAGCGCGCGCGGAGTCGCGCTGCAGCCAATACTGGCCTTGCTCAATCAGTTGGCGTTCGGCGGCGGACTCGGCGACGGCGCTGGTGCTGGCGGCGGCCAGCAGGGCCGCAATGGCCGCGCCAATCAGGAGGTGCTTGCTTTGCATTCGCTGGCCCATCGGGGCGCAAGTTCGCCCGTGCGAGTAAAACGGTAACGCCGGTCAGCCCAACCCATCCCGAACAGGCTCAGGACGATGTCGTAGTACGGCGGTTGCTGGGTGGCGGTGGCCCGCTCGGCCAGCACGCGCGCCAGCTCCTGCTCCACGCGCTGGCGCTGCGCCTGCACGCGCGGCCCGGGGGCTGCCGCGGTTTCAAGATAAGGCAGCATGGCGGCGTAAAAGCCGAATGGCGCGGCGCCCTTGGCTTCGCCGCTGGCGGTGTTCACCGATTCGGGCAGTGCGCCGGTGCGCGCAAGAATGGCTTCCAGCCCCCGCAAGGATTTCATCATGGGCGCCGCCAGCGGGTCGTTGCGCGGCGTCATGCCCGCCCAGAGGTAGGTGCGGATGGCGTCGTAGCTGCCGGTGCTGCCCTTTTCCGGGTGCGCGGTGAAAGCCCAGGCGCCCTGGGTATCCATGGCGTAGGCAATCCAGTCGGGCGCCAGTCCGTGGGCGCCGGCCGAGCGTTGCACCAGGGTGGCCGTATTGGCCGCAATCCGGCTCCATGGCCCCCGGGGCGACAGTGCAGCCAGCCGCCGCAGCACGGGCATGGGCAGGTAGCTTGGGTTGAACTGCCAGTGCAGCCCCCCGTCCCGCATGAATCCGGCGGCACCCGGCAGCAGCATGGTGCCGAACTCCGGCACCTCCGAGACCTCCTGGCTTTCGATGGCCGCCAGCAACATGCGTGCATCGCGGGCATAGCCGGGCTGGTTCCACAGGCGCGCGGCCTCGGCCAGCGCATAGACGAACCACAGGTCGGCATCGGATGCGGAATTTCCGTCCAGTACGCGCCAGCTGCCATCAGGCGCCCGCCCCCACCACCACGCTGGCAAGCGCCCTCTCAAGGTGCCGCCAAACAGGTTGTCAATGCTCCAGCGCCATAGCGACTCGAACCGAGCGCGGTCGTTGGCCAGCAGCGCGAAAAACATCCCGTAGGACTGCCCTTCGGAAGAGCTGTGCCTCTGTGGCGTGCTCGCGTCGAGCACGCGCCCATCGGGCTGGATAAACCGGGTGGTGAATGCACGCCACAGCGGCCAGGCATCTGGCGCGCAGTCAGATTTCGCCCCAGCGCTCTTCACCCCCAGCATAGCGACCGCCATTCCCCCCAGGCACAGCCGACGGCGGTTGCCAGAGACCAGCGAGCCAGTTGCAATGGCGCTGTCATTCATAATCATAAGGCGAGCGTAGGGGTGTCAAAGGCAGGCCCAATGGCTTGTTGAAAGGCTCGAAGGCATACCGCAGATAGACGCCGCCATTGTATTGCCGGAAGTTGCGCGCATTGTCGAATCCGAGATGCCCACCCAGCCACAGTTGGGGCTGCAGCTGGTATTCCACCGCACCGCTAAACCCATAACCCACGCCGGTTTTGCGCTGCCCACTGTACACGGCAAGCTCCTTGCTGCTCGTCATCCCAGTGGCCTCGGCGTCGGTCGCAGCCTGCACGGCCGCCGCCTGGCGCGATGCGCTTGCTGGGAAGAACGGCGCATCATCCTCGCGGATGTATTGCATCCCGATGTTCCCTTTGAGGTGGTAGCGCAGCCGTCCCGCGCGTGCCTGCCATTCCACCGGAAGCGCCACGGCAACAAACTCCTGGGGGCTGAAGTAGCCGCCATGCCCGAACGTGAAGTAGCGCAGGTTCTTGTCGTACTTGATTGCAGTCAGTGATACGCCCCCCGTCAGGCTGCGATCAGCGTCGCGCACAAAGTGCTGGTACACCCCGCCACCCAACTCGGCTTTGGTGTTGGAAACGACATAAGAGCCCGTCAAGCGGTGCAGCGCACCGTAGCCGTAGA
>JAGPIX010000155.1 GCA_018054745.1 Alicycliphilus sp. | reverse complement strand
GGAAAAGCCAAAGATCACCCACAGGATGGTGCGGCGAATATCGTTCATGAATGCTTTGTAGCTGAGGAAGATGGGGGTTCGGTAGGCATGAGCCGCGAGAACAGGCGCATGCCGCGCGGCAGCTCCCGCGGCACGGGATCGATCCCGCCCTCGCACCAGGGATGGCAGCGCGCCAGGCGCCGAACCGTCAGGTAGCTGCCGGCGGCGGCCCCGTATTGCTCCAGTGCCTGCAGCGAGTACGCCGAGCAGGTGGGCTCGAAGCGGCAGGCGGAGCCCAGCCAGGGGCTGAGCAGCAACCGGTAGCCGCGCACCAGGCCCATGAGCAGGCGGCGCATCATGGCGCGGCCTCCACGGCGGGCTTGCGCCGCTCGGCAGCGGCAAACAGCTGCTGCAGCTCGGCGCGCACGGCGTCCTTGAGGGTGTCCGACGTGGCGCTGACGAAATGCTTGCGGTCAAAGGCCGCGCGCAGGCGCACCACATGGGCGGCCGGCTGCATGCGCGCCTCGAAACCGGCGGCCACGGCGTAGATCTGCCGCTTGATGGTGTTGCGCGTCACGGCGCGGCGCGCCCAGCGCTTGGGCACCATGGCGCCCAGCCAGACGGCGGGCGCACCAACGCCAAACAGGGCCTGCGCCTGCCCCGCCTGCGGCGAGGAGTCGGGCCCTGTGGGAGGCATGTCCATGGGGGCAAGCCTGAGTCGGTGCAGCGCAAAATGCGCGGTGCGGGCCGCCGTGCCTGCCGCCAAGGCGGCCTGGAACTGGGGGCGGGTTTTCAGCCGTTGCATGGTGGCAGGGCAGCGTCCCCGCCTAGAACCGGCGGTGCAGACCAGGAAGCGGCCGAAAGCCTGGCAAGCCGACCTTAGACGGCCAGGCGCTTGCGGCCCTTGGCGCGGCGGGCGTTGATGACGGCGCGGCCACCCTTGGTCTTCATGCGCACCAGGAAACCATGGGTGCGGGCGCGGCGGGTCTTGGAAGGCTGGTAAGTACGTTTCATGTTCAATCCTTGAAGATTCAGTTACAGGCGCCGCTTCGATCGGCCGCGCCCGCCGGACCGGCAGCCTCGCCACACATCAGTGCAGAAAAACCGCCGCCCGGGTTTGATCACCCTGAAAGATCCTTCAGGGAAACCGGCGATTATTGCAGGGTATGCAGGAACTGGCAATGCCTGGGGTTGAAATTGCCTGCCAACCGGCCCGCGGCAAATTGTGGATAAGTCTTTGACAAGCTAAAATCGGCGGCCATTTACCGTTCCTCTATCCACAACTACAAGCACCGCAATGAACGAGGGACTGCATTCTCCCAGCCACGATATCGACAACGCCAGCGCCGGCCAGGCCTTGTGGCAGGCCTGCACCGAACAGCTGGCCCAAGACCTGCCCGAGCAGCAGTTCAACACCTGGATCAAACCTCTGACGGCCCAGGTTGCACCCGATTTCTCCAAGGTGACACTACTGGTCGCCAACCGCTTCAAGCTCGACTGGATCCGCGCCCAGTACGCCGGCCGCATCTCTGCCCTGCTGGAGGGTTTGTATGGCCAGCCAGTCACCTTGGAGTTAGCACTCGCTCAGCGCGAATCCGTTGCCAGGACTTATGTTCGACCAGCCGCTTCGCAGGCAACCGAGGCCGCCGGCAACGCCCCCGCGGCCCCTGCGGCGGAGGAGGCACCGAACGGCAGCTTTCGCACGCGCCTGAACCCCGCACTGACCTTCGAGACCCTGGTCGAGGGCACGGCCAACCGCATGGCGCGCTCGGCCGCGATGCATGTGGCGGGCTCGCCCGGCCATTTGTACAACCCGCTGTTCATCTACGGCGGCGTGGGCCTGGGCAAGACCCATCTGGTGCACGCCGTGGGCAACCAGCTGCTCAAGGACAGGCCCGACGCCAAGGTTCTCTACATCCATGCCGAGCAATTCGTCTCGGATGTGGTCAAGTCCTACCAAAGGCGCACCTTTGACGATTTCAAGGAACGCTACCACTCGCTGGATCTGCTGCTGATCGACGACGTGCAGTTCTTCGCCAACAAGGACCGCACGCAGGAAGAATTCTTCAACGCCTTCGAGGCGCTGCTGGCCAAGAAGAGCCACATCGTCATGACCAGCGACACCTACCCAAAGGGCCTGGCCAACATCCACGAGCGCCTGGTCTCGCGCTTCGACTCGGGCCTGACGGTGGCCATAGAGCCGCCCGAGCTGGAGATGCGCGTGGCCATCCTGATCAACAAGGCGCGCGCCGAGCATGCCGAGATGCCCGAGGAGGTCGCCTTCTTCGTCGCCAAGAACGTGCGCTCCAACGTGCGCGAGCTCGAGGGCGCGCTGCGCAAGATCCTGGCCTACAGCCGCTTCAACCAGAAGGAGGTCTCGATCCAGCTGGCGCGCGAGGCGCTGCGCGACCTGCTCAGCATCCAGAACCGTCAGATCAGCGTCGAGAACATCCAGAAGACGGTGGCCGACTACTACAAGATCAAGGTCGCCGACATGTACAGTAAGAAGCGTCCGGCCAGCATTGCCCGGCCGCGCCAGATCGCCATGTACCTGGCCAAGGAGCTGACGCAAAAAAGCCTGCCCGAGATCGGTGAGCTGTTTGGCGGCAGAGACCACACCACGGTACTGCACGCCGTGCGCAAGATGGGCGCCGAGCGCCAGACCAACACCGAGCTCAACCAGCAACTGCATGTGCTGGAGCAGACGCTCAAGGGCTGATGGTCAAGGCGCCCTTGTTCCCAGGCAAAATGCCATGTTTGGCGGCCGAGAGGGGGCCATGCCCATGCCGCCGTTTGCGCACCCATCCCAAAACCACCAAAGGTTGACGACATGATTGTCCTGAAGGCCACACAAGACAAGGTACTCGCCGTTCTGCAATCCGTGTCCGGCATCGTCGAGCGCCGGCATACCCTGCCCATATTGGCCAATGTGCTGATCCGCAAGACGGGCAACGCCCTGCAGCTCACCACCAGCGACCTGGAGATACAGATCCGCACCACGGCCGAGCTCGGCGGCGACACGGGCGACTTCACGACCACCGTGGGCGCACGCAAGCTCATCGACATCCTGAAGACCATGCCCGGCGACCAGACGGTGAGCCTGGAGAACAACCAGTCCAAGCTGATTCTGAAGGGTGGCAAGAGCCGCTTCACGCTGCAAACCCTGCCGGCCGAGGACTTCCCGCTGGTGCAGGAGGCCGCCAACTTCGGCCCCGCCTTCAGCGTGCCGCAAAAGACGCTCAAGACGCTGCTGTCCCAGGTGTCGTTTGCCATGGCGGTGCAGGACATTCGCTACTACCTGAACGGCATCCTGTTCGTGGCCGAGGGCAAAAAGCTCACCCTGGTGGCCACCGACGGTCACCGCCTGGCGTTCTCCAGCGCCGACCTGGAGGTCGAGGTGCCCAAGCAGGAGGTGATCCTGCCGCGCAAGACGGTGCTGGAGCTGCAGCGCCTGCTGTCCGATGCCGACGGCGCCATCGAGATGCAGTTTGCCGGCAACCAGGCCAAGTTCAGCTTTGGCGGCATGGAGTTCGTCACCAAGCTGGTGGAGGGCAAGTTCCCCGACTACAACCGCGTGATTCCGCGCAACCACCACAACATCATCACGCTGGGGCGCGCGCCGCTCCTGGCCAGCCTGCAGCGCACGGCCATCATGACCAGCGAGAAGTTCAAGGGCGTGCGCCTGAACATTGAGCCGGGCAGCCTGCGCGTGGCCTCCAACAACGCCGAGCAGGAAGAGGCCCAGGACGAGCTCGACATCGACTACGGCGGCGACAACATCGAAATCGGCTTCAACGTCACCTATCTTCTGGACGTGCTGGCCAACATGGGCCAGGACATGGTGAAGCTGGAGCTGGCCGACGGCAACAGCTCGGTGGTGTTTGGCATTCCCGACAACCCGCATTTCAAGTATGTCGTGATGCCGATGCGCATCTGATACTACTATTTTTATAGCTATTTGCGCTTGATAGACGGGCGCAAATAGCACTTTTGCTTCAAGTATTGCCCAGCCACCAGCGCTGGGCTGCCGCAGCCCCAAGGCATTCCATGACCGACGCGAACCAGCCCGATCCACAGACCCCCGCCCCTGCAGCCACCGATACCGGCGGCTACGGCGAAGGCGCCATCCAGATCCTGGAGGGTCTGGAGGCCGTGCGCAAGCGCCCGGGCATGTACATCGGCGACACGTCCGACGGCACCGGCCTGCACCACCTGGTGTTCGAGGTGGTGGACAACTCCATCGACGAGGCGCTGGCCGGGCATTGCGACGACATCGTCGTCACCATCCACACCGACAACTCCATCAGCGTGGTGGACAACGGCCGCGGCATTCCCACCGGCGTGAAGATGGACGACAAGCACGAGCCCAAGCGCTCGGCCGCCGAGATCGCGCTGACCGAGCTGCACGCCGGCGGCAAGTTCAACCAGAACAGCTACAAGGTCTCGGGCGGCCTGCACGGTGTGGGCGTGTCCTGCGTCAACGCCCTGTCCAAATGGCTGCGCCTGACGGTGCGCCGCGAGGGCAAGGTGCACCAGATTCTGTTTGCGCGCGGCTTCGTGCAGGACCGACTGATCGAGACGGTGGATGGCTTCGAGACCTCGCCCATGAAGGTCACGGGCCCCACGGAAAAGCGCGGCACCGAGGTGCGCTTTTTGCCGGATACCGAAATCTTCAAGGAGAACCACGAGTTTCACTACGAGATCCTGGCCAAGCGCCTGCGCGAGCTGTCCTTCCTGAACAACGGCGTGCGCATCCGCCTGATCGACGAGCGCAGCGGCAAGGAAGACGACTTTGCCGGCAGCGGCGGCGTGATGGGCTTCGTCAAGTTCATCAACACCAACAAGAAAGTGCTGCACCCCACGGCCTTCCATGCCAGCGGCACGCGTCCGGCCGAGAGCTACGGCGGCATCCCCGGCACCGAGATCGGCGTCGAAGTGGCCATGCAGTGGAACGACGGCTACAACGAGCAAGTCCTCTGTTTTACCAACAACATCCCGCAGCGTGACGGCGGCACCCACCTGACCGGCCTGCGCGCCGCCATGACGCGCGTGATCGGCAAATACATCGAGCAGAACGAGCTCGCCAAGAAGGCCAAGGTCGAGGTCACCGGCGACGACATGCGCGAGGGCCTGTGCTGCGTGCTGAGCGTGAAGGTGCCCGAGCCCAAGTTCAGCAGCCAGACCAAGGACAAGCTGGTCAGCTCAGAAGTGCGCGCACCGGTGGAAGACATCGTCGGCAAGCTGCTGACCGAGTACCTGGAGGAAAAGCCCCAGGACGCCAAAATTCTGTGCGGCAAGATCGTCGAGGCCGCGCGCGCCCGCGAGGCCGCGCGCAAGGCGCGCGAGATGACGCGGCGCAAGGGCGTCTTGGACGGCATGGGCCTGCCCGGCAAGCTGGCCGACTGCCAGGAAAAAGACCCGGCGCTGTGCGAGATCTACATCGTCGAGGGCGACTCCGCCGGTGGCAGCGCCAAGCAGGGGCGCGACCGCAAGTTCCAGGCCATCCTGCCGCTGCGCGGCAAGATTTTGAACGTGGAAAAAGCGCGCTACGAAAAGCTGCTGTCCAGCCAGGAAATCATCACTCTGATCACCGCCCTGGGCACCGGTATCGGCAAATCCAGCGAGGACGACTTCAGCGGCAAGGGCAAGAGCGGCGCCGACGACTTCGACGCCGCCAAGCTGCGCTACCACCGCATCATCATCATGACCGACGCCGACGTGGACGGCGCCCACATCCGCACCCTGCTGCTGACCTTCTTCTACCGCCAGATGCCCGAGCT
>JAGPIX010000050.1 GCA_018054745.1 Alicycliphilus sp. | reverse complement strand
AAGGACTCCACGGCCGCGGCCCTGAAGGCCCTGGCCGAGCACCAGGTGGCGGTGAAGGTGCTGACCGGCGACAACGAGCTGGTGGCCGCCAAGATCTGTCGCGAGGTGGGCCTGGCGCAGCAGGGCGTGCTGCTGGGGCGCGACATCGAGGCCATGAACGACCAGCAGCTTGGCGAGGCCGTGGAGAACCACAACCTGTTCGCCAAGCTCACGCCGCTGCACAAGGAGCGCATCGTGCACCGGCTCAAGGCCAATGGCCATGTGGTGGGCTTCATGGGCGACGGCATCAACGACGCACCGGCGCTGCGCGCGGCCGACATCGGCATCTCGGTGGACAGCGCGGTGGACATCGCCAAGGAGGCGGCCGACATCATCTTGCTGGAGAAAAGCCTGATGGTGCTCGAACAAGGCGTGCAGGAGGGGCGGCGCACCTTCGCCAACATGCTCAAATACATCAAGATCACCGCCAGCTCCAACTTCGGCAACGTGTTCTCGGTGCTGATCGCGGCCGCGCTGCTGCCCTTTTTGCCGATGCTGCCCATGCACCTGCTGGTGCTCAACCTGCTGTACGACATCTCGCAGATCGCCATACCGTTCGACAACGTGGACGAAGAAATGCTGCGCCAGCCGCTGCGCTGGCAGCCCGGCGACATCGGCCGTTTCATGGTTTTCTTCGGGCCGCTGAGCTCGGTCTTCGACATGCTCACGTTCGCCATGATGTGGTGGGTGTTCGGCGCGCAGACGCCGGCGCAGCAGACGCTGTTCCAGTCGGGCTGGTTCGTCGTCAGCCTGCTCACGCAGGCACTCATCGTGCACCTGATCCGCAGCCCCAAGCTGCCCTTCATCGAGAGCCGCGCCTCGCTGCCGCTGATGGCGATGACGCTCGCCATCGTCACCGTGGGGCTGTTCCTGCCCATGGGGCCGCTGGCGCATTACTTCAAGCTGCAGGCCCTGCCGCCGCTGTACTTCGCGCTGTTGCCCCTCATCGTGCTGGGTTATATGGCGCTGACCCAGGCCATGAAGGGTTTTTACCGACGCCGCTGGGGTTGGCAGTAAGCTGCACTTCTCACCCCCTCGCACGGAGGACAAGCCCATGGATTGGACCACCCACCAGGTCTTCAACCAGTTCCCCGAACTGGGCGACTACGACCCGCTGGCCAGCGACCCGGCGCTGTGCGAGGCGCTGGCGCGCGCCGATGCCGGTTGGGCCAGGCCAGCGCTGGACAGCTATGCGCGGCGGCTGGGCCGGGCCGAAACCTACACCCTGGCGCAACAGGCCAACCGCCATGCGCCCGAGCTGCACCGCTTTGACACGCGCGGTCGGCGCATCGACGCCATCGAGTTCCACCCGGCCTGGCACCAGCTGATGGCGCTGTACCGCGGCCAGGGCCTGGTGTCGCTCCCTTTTCGAGAGCAGCAGCCGGGCCGCTGGACTGCCTGGGCCGCCGGTTTTTACCTGCACGGCCAGGTGGAGCAAGGCACGCTGTGCCCGGCCACCATGACCCAGGCGGCCATTCCGCTGCTGCAGCGCGAGGACGCGCTGTGGGCGCAGCTCAAGGACAAGCTGTACAGCGACACCTACGACGCGCGCGATATGCCGGCTGCGGACAAGGCCGGCATCTGGCTGGGCATGGGCATGACGGAGAAGCAGGGCGGCTCGGACGTGCGCGCCAACACCACCGTGGCCACGGCCATGGGCGCCGGGGGGCGCGGCGGCGAATACCTGCTGCGCGGCCACAAATGGTTCTTCTCCGCGCCGCAGTGCGACGCGCACCTGGTGACGGCGCGCGTCGGTGCGGATGGCCCCTTCGCCTGCTTCTACGTGCCGCGCTGGCGCCCCGACGGCAGCCGCAACGCCGTGCGCGTGCAGCGCCTCAAAGACAAGCTGGGCAACCGCAGCAACGCCAGTGCCGAGGTCGAATTTGAGGATGCCTGGGGCATCCTGATCGGCGAGGAGGGCCGGGGCATTCCAACCATCATCGAGATGGCCGGCTATACGCGCCTGAACTGCGTGGTGGGCAGCGCCGCCATCCTGCGCCAGGCCACGGCGCAGGCCATTGCCTACGCGCGCCGGCGCCAGGCCTTCGGCAAGGCGCTGGCGGATCAGCCGCTGATGCGCGCCGTGCTGACCGACCTGGCGCTGGAGAGCGAGGCCGCGCTGCAGCTGGCCATGCGTCTGGCCCAGGCCTGCGAGGATGCAACCAGCTCGCCGGGCGAACGCGCCTGGCGCCGCATCATGACGCCGGCCGCCAAGTTCTGGGTCTGCAAGCGCGCCGTGGAGCTGACCGGCGAAGCCATGGAGGTGCTGGGCGGCAACGGCTATGTCGAGGACGGCGTGCTGGCCCGGCTGTACCGCGAGGCGCCGGTGAACTCCATCTGGGAGGGCTCGGGCAACGTCATGTGCCTGGATGTGCTGCGCGCCCTGCAACGCGATGGCGACGCCGCCCAGGCCCTGCTGGCCGAGCTGCAGTCGGCAGCCGCGGGCGAACCACGACTGGCCGTGGCCCTGCGCGAGCTGCTGGCCCTGCTGGCCCTGCCGCCCGAGCAGCAGCAAGCCCTGGGCCGGCTGCTGGCCCAGCGCCTGGTGCTGCTGGCCCAGGCCTGCCTGCTGCGCCGGCATGCGCCCAGCGCCATGGCCGACGCCTTCATCGCCACGCGCCTAGCCGATGGCGGCGCGGGCCGCGTGGCCGGTGCCATGGACATGCGCGGCCTGGACGTCGCCGCCATCCTGGCGCGGGCCTTTCCCGCCTGACAAGAACACTTACAGCAAAAACAGGCTTTAGCGCAATCGTATAAAGCGCCAATAGCTCACTTATTGATAGTACTCACCATGCTCACCCTCCAAGAAATACAGGATGCCGCCGCCCGCCTGAGCGGCCAGGTGCTGGACACGCCCTGCGTCGAGTCGCGCACGCTGTCGCAGATCGTCGGCGCGCAGGTGTTCCTCAAGTTCGAGAACCTGCAGTTCACGGCCTCGTTCAAGGAGCGCGGCGCCTGCAACAAGCTGGCCCAGCTCACAGCCGAGGAGCGCGCCCATGGCGTGGTGGCCATGAGCGCCGGCAACCACGCCCAGGGCGTGGCCTACCACGCGCAGCGCCTGGGCCTGCGCGCGGTGATCGTCATGCCGCGCTTCACGCCCGGCGTGAAGGTGGAGCGCACGCGCGGCTTTGGCGCCGAGGTGGTGCTGCACGGCGACACGCTGGAGGAGGCGCGCCAGCATGCCTACCAGCTGGCCGAGCAGCAGCAGCTGTGCTTCGTCCACCCCTACGACGACGAGGCCATCGCCGCCGGCCAGGGCACGATCGCGCTGGAGATGCTGGCCGAACAGCCCGATCTGGACGCGCTGGTCATCGCCGTCGGCGGCGGTGGTCTGCTGGCGGGCATTGCCACGGCCGCGCGGGCGCTGAAACCCGGCCTGGACATCGTCGGCGTGCAGGCGGCGCGCTTTCCGTCCATGGTGAATGCCATCCAGGGTACGCAGCACCCGCAGGGCCAGTCCACGATCGCCGAGGGCATTGCCGTGGGCCAGCCCGGGGAGATGACGCGCGAGGTCATCTCCCGCCTGGTGGACGATCTGCTGCTGGTGCAGGAGGGCGACATCGAGCAGGCGGTGCTGATGCTGCTGGAGATCGAGAAAACCCTGGTCGAGGGCGCGGGCGCCGCCGGCCTGGCCGCGCTCTTGCGCTACCCCGAGCGCTTTCGCGGCAAGAAGGTGGGGCTGGTGCTCTCGGGCGGCAACATAGACCCGCTGCTGCTGGCGGCCATCATCGAGCGCGGCATGGTGCGCAGCGGGCGCCTGGCGCGCATCCTGGTCAGCGCGCGCGACATTCCCGGCGTGCTGGCGCGCATCACCGCCACCGTGGCCGAGGCCGGCGCCAACATCGAGGAGGTGCACCACCAGCGCGCCTTCACCATGCTGGCGGCGCAGAACGTGGAGATCGAGTTGGTGCTGCAGACGCGCGGCAAGGCCCATGTGCAGCAGGTGCTGGATCAGCTGCGCGCCGCCCATATGGAAGCCGAGCTGCGCTGAGAGCGCTGATACGGGTTAGGCCTCAGAACCGCAAACCGGCGCGCGACTACACTGACCAGAACCACGCCACCAGACACAGGAGACCAGGCACATGACCCACCGCCCCATCGCCCCGAATGCCGCCGACGTGGAGGTGGCCACCGCCACCGACCCCATCGAGACCGTAGTGGACGTGATTCCCTTCGTGATCCCGGCCGCGGGCGCTTTGGTGATCTTCCTGCTGGCCTTCATTGCCGTGTCCATGGGCTGACCGGCTGCGCCCCCACTGACAAGGCCCCGCAATGCGGGGCCTTGTTGTTTCTCCGACATTCTGTGCATATTGTCATGCGCAGTTTGCATAGTTTTACCCCCTGGCCCACAGACAAATTCCGGGGTGCTTCATAGAATCAAGGGTTCCGGTCTGACTGCGCCATGCCCGCCCAGCCTTGGTGCCTGTCGCAGCCGCCCGGCCTACTTTCAACCCAAGCCGTTTTTTCAAAGGCAGCGCCCATGGTGCGCCAGCCTGTGCCAAGCAAGCCCGGTGCGCTCTCTTTGAAAAAACTGTTTTTCAACTTGTAGAGAAGCCCGCGATGAACGCTCCCACCCTGCAAGGCCTGACCATTCAGGCCCCCGCCTACGTCAAGAACGCCAAGCTGATCGCCTGGGTCGCCGAAATGGCCGCCCTGTGCAAGCCCGCCAGGATCCACTGGTGCGACGGCTCGCAAGAAGAGTACGACCAGCTTTGCCAGCAGCTGGTCGATGCCGGCACCTTCAAGAAGCTCAACCCTGCCAAGCGCCCCGGCAGCTACCTGGCCTGGTCCGACCCGTCCGACGTGGCGCGTGTGGAAGACCGCACCTACATCTGCTCCGAAAAGAAGGAAGACGCCGGCCCGACCAACAACTGGATGGCGCCCAACGAGATGCGCGCCACGCTGGCGCCGCTGTTCGACGGCTGCATGGCCGGCCGCACCATGTACGTGGTGCCCTTCTCCATGGGCCCGCTGGGCAGCCCGATCGCCCATGTGGGCGTGGAGCTGTCCGACAGCGCCTACGTGGCCGTGAACATGAAGATCATGACGCGCATGGGCCGCGCCGTGTACGACGTGATCGGCGCCGATGGCGAATTCGTGCCCTGCATGCACACCGTGGGCGCGCCGCTGGCCGCCGGCCAGAAGGACGAAACCAGCTGGCCCTGCAACGCCAAGACCAAGTACATCGTGCACTACCCCGAGACGCGCGAGATCTGGAGCTACGGCTCGGGCTACGGTGGCAACGCCCTGTTGGGCAAGAAATGCCTGGCGCTGCGCATCGCCTCCACCATGGGGCGTGACCAGGGCTGGCTGGCCGAGCACATGCTGATCCTGGGCGTGAGCAACCCCGAGGGCAAGAAGTACCACGTCGCCGCCGCCTTCCCCAGCGCCTGCGGCAAGACCAACTTCTCCATGCTGGTGCCGCCCCAGGCCTTCAACGGCTGGAAGGTCACCACGATTGGCGACGACATCGCCTGGATCAAGCCCCAGGCCGACGGCAGCCTGCGCGCCATCAACCCCGAGGCCGGCTACTTCGGCGTGGCCCCCGGCACCAACTACCACACCAACCCCAACTGCATGGCCAGCCTGGACAAAAACGTGATCTTCACCAACGTCGCGCTGACCGATGACGGCGACGTATGGTGGGAGGGCATGGAGAAGGACACCGGCGTCATGCCCGCGCACCTGATCGACTGGCAGGGCAAGGACTGGACGCCCGAGGACGGCAAGGCCGGCCGCAAGGCAGCACATGCCAACGCCCGCTTCACCGTGGCCGCCACCAACAACCCGGCGCTCGACGAGGCCTGGGACGACCCTGCCGGCGTGAAGATCGACGCCTTCATCTTCGGCGGCCGCCGCTCCACCACCGTGCCGCTGGTGACCGAGGCACGCAACTGGACCGAAGGCGTGTACATGGCCGCCACCATGGGCAGCGAGACCACCGCCGCCGCCTTTGGCGCCCAGGGCGTGGTGCGCCGCGACCCGTTCGCCATGCTGCCCTTCATGGGCTACAACATGAGCGACTACTTCCAGCACTGGCTGAACCTGGGCGCCAAGATCAGCGCCCAGGGCGCTCAGCTGCCGCGCATCTACACCACCAACTGGTTCCGCAAGAACGCCGAGGGCAAGTTCGTCTGGCCCGGCTATGGCGAGAACATGCGCGTGCTCAAGTGGATGATCGATCGCATCGAGGGCCAGGCCCAGGGGCAGGAAACCGCCTTCGGCATTGCCCCTCAGTACACCGAGATCAACTGGGGTGGACTGGACTTCAGCTCCGAGCAGTTCCAGAACGTGACCAGCATCGACAAGGCCGCCTGGACTGACGAGCTGAAGCTGCATGACGAGCATTTCGCCATGCTCGCTCAGGGCCTGCCGCGGGAGCTGTTGAACGCCAAGGCTGATCTGGAGCAGCGCCTGGGCGCCTGAAACAGTGCCTGACCACCAAGGCCCCGCAGCATGTCCGTGCTGCGGGGCCTTGCTGTTTGCGACTGCAAGTACGGGCGCAAAAAAGGGCACCCTGAGGTGCCCCTGGATTGCGGCCTGACCCGGTACGGGCCAGGACAGTCAGCGATAGCGGCGCATGTCCTCGACCGCGATGCCATTCATGGCGCGGCTCAGGTCCGCCAGGATGCGCGCGTCGTGCAGCGCGGCGTTCCAGGTCTTTTCATCTTCCTGGGCGCGTCGGTAGGCCTCGGTCCAGGCCTCGGTACCCGAGAGCACCAGCGACACCAGTTTCCGCACCGGTCCGGCCAGCAGGGCCATGCCGGCGAAGGCGATACCCCACAGCACCAGCCAGGCCGCCAGCAGGTGGCCGTCGCTCCAGCTGTCGATGAGCGTATTCGCGGCCACCATCAACGCTGCCACGGTCGCCGCCAGGGCCAGGGATGTGGCACCACGCGCACCGCTGGAACGGGCGGCGGCCTGGCGCAGATAGCGCGCGGCGCCCCGCATGCGGGCCAGGCCACGGTGTTGGGTATAAAGCTCGATGGATGCAGATGTAGTCATGATGAAAGCAGAATGTCACGGACGGCGAGCTTGCCGGGCGACTGGAGTAATACTAGGGTTAACCCTGAATTCTGTCCAATGCATTGTTGGAATCACCCTTGCCGGTATGCGTAATGACCCATCCTGCGGGTTCGCCATCCACCACACACCATGAAGCTGCAACTGCTGTCCGATCTGCACCTGGAGATTCACCCCCATTTCCGGCCCAGCCCGGCCCCAGGTGCCGACCTGCTGGTGCTGGCCGGCGACATAGGCTCCTACCAGCCAGGCTCCCTGCTGGCGGATGATGACTTCGGTCTGGCGCGCTTTTCGCCGTTGCCGCAGTACGCCGGCTGGCCCACCCCGGTGGTCTTTGTTCCGGGCAACCATGAGTACGACGGCCAGGACTTTGATGCCGCCCACGCGCGCCTGCGCCACGTCTGCGACCGGCTGGGGCTGATCTGGCTGGAACGCGAAAGCCTGGTGCTGGACGGCGTGCGCCTGGTGGGCACCACGCTGTGGAGCGACTTTGACGCCCTGGCCGACCACCATGGCATCACCGACCTGGGCCAGCGCCTGAAGCGGCGCGAAAAGGCCTTTCGCGCCGCCGACTTCTACCTGGCCAAGACCGGTGGCACCAGGCGCGGCGAGCCCTTTCTGGCGGCGCAGCTGCGCGAGCAGGGCCTGGCCTGCCAGGCCTGGTTGCGCCAGGCACTGAGCCAGCCATTTGACGGCACAACAGTAGTGATTACACACTTTGCGCCCAGCCTGCGCAGTGCCGACCCACGGTATGGCTTGACGCCCGGCACGGCCGGTTTTTGCAACGCCATGGACGAGCTACTGCCCCGGGCCCGCCTCTGGCTGCACGGCCATCTGCATGCACCCAGCGACTACCTGGCCCAGGGCGTGCATAGGGACGGCCGGGCCTGGCATTGCCGCGTGGTGGCCAACCCGCTGGGCTATGCGCGCAAGGGGGAGCAGGATGCCTTCCTGCCCCAGTGCGTGCTCACCGTATGATTGCCCGGCCTGCGCCGAGCGCGTGATTCAGGTCAAGATCAAAGGCGCCGCCGCGGATTAGTCTGTCACCCTGTTTACGGAGAACCTCGCATGAACATCCTGCTTGCTGTCGATGGCAGCCCCTACACCAAGAAGATGCTGGCCTATCTGGCCGCGCATGACGAGATGCTGGGCACCTCGCACAGCTACACGGCCATTACCGTGCAGGCGGCGCTGCCGCCGCGCGCCCGCGCCGCCCTGGGCAAGGAGACGGTGGACAGCTACTACGCCGAAGAGGGCGAGAAGGTGCTGGCGCCGGTAGTGAAGTTCCTCGCCCGCCACGGCGTGCAGCTCAAGACCGTGACCAAGGTCGGCCCGGCCGGCGAGACCATCGCCAAGGTGGCCGAATCCGGCAAGTACGACCTCATCGTCATGGGCACACATGGCCATGGCTCGCTGGGCAAGCTGGTGATGGGCTCGGTCAGCACCCAGGTGCTGGCCAACTGCCAGGTGCCGGTGCTGCTGGTGCGCTGATCAGCTCAGAGGCTGGGAGGAAATTGCCCGTGCCCGAGGGGTGCGTCAAAACGCGCCCCATTTAGGCGCAAAACGCAGCCATAGCTCGGGCTATGGCGAGTATTTGCAACGACGATGGGGTGTGTTCTGGCGTGCCAAGCGGGCATGGGGGATTGCCTCTCACGCTCTCAGCTCGGCAGCGGGCTGCGGCACCAGGCCGCTCAGGCAGGTGTCCATGGCCCAGGCCAGAATCTCGGCGTTGCCGTAGCCACGCTCGCGCAGCATGGCCAGCATGGGATCGGCCGAGCGTGCCAGCAGGGCGCACAACACCACATCGGGTGGCAGCTCGCGCCGCAGCTGCCCGGCCGCCTGGGCCTGCACTATCCAGCCAAGAATGCAGGCGCTCACTTCCTGCATGGACGCGTGGTACACATCGCAGCCGCGCAGCGCCTGGGCCAGGGCCGAGTTGCGCTCGGGCAGCAGCGGGGTGTCGTCGCCCAGCTGCAGTTCCAGCAGCCAGTGCAGCAGGGCCTGCAGGCGCTGCAGGGGGCTCAGTTCGGCGGACAGTTCGGCCAGGAAGCGCTGCAGCCGCCCCACGCCATGCACCATGGCGGCGGCGCACAAATCATCCTTGCCGGCAAAATGCTTGTACAGGCTGGCCTTGGCAATGCCCACCGTGGCGGCCACCTCATCGACGGTCATGGTCTCGAAGCCCTTGATGCCCAGCAAGCGGCTGGTGGCCTCGACGATGGCCTCCTCGCGTGCCTGGTGCATCTGCGCCTTGAACGAGGGCCTGGGCTGCGACAGCATGTTCATGCGGCCCATGTTAGCCAGGGCGCGATAACCCCAAAAACCCTGCTTGGCGACGGCCCATCAACAGGACGGTCTTTCAGTGCCGCGCTTGGTCTGGTTCGGCCAGGAAATCCAGCAGCTCCGCCTCGAAACCCTCGGGGTCTTCGAGTTGCGGCCAGTGGCCCACGCCGCGCAGCTGCACCAGGCGTGCATCGCGCAGCACATGGGCCAGGGCCTGCAGCGCCTCGGGAGGGGTGCAGCGATCCTGCTCGCCACCGATGAGCAGCGTGGGTTGATGCAGGCGCATCAACTCGGGCGCGCGGCGTGCAAAGCTGGCCAGGGCCTGCAACGCCCGGCGATAGGTGGCGGCATGGACACGGCCCATGGCGTGGCGCGCCAGGTGCAGCCCCTCGGGCAGCGCGGCGTCGCCTGCCGCATGCACCACCAGACGAGCGGCCAGCTCGCTCATGGACAGGCCCTCATCCAGTGCCTCCAGGCGCGGCGCCACCCAGGCGGCGATGGCGGCGGCGTCAAGAGGCGGCCCACCCGCGCACAGCACCAGGCGCCGCACGCGCAGCGGGGCGCGCAAGGCCAGCTCCAGCGCCAGCATGGCGCCAAGGCCGTGGCCGACCAGCGTCGCCTCGTCGCACTGCAGGGCATCCAGCAGCAGCAGGCAGCGTTGGGCCAGACCTTTGAAGCCGTAGGGCTCCACCGGCGCGCTGCGGCCGTAGCCCGGCATGTCCCAGGCCACGGCGCGGTAGCCGGCGGCGGCCAGGGTTTCCAGTTGCGGGGCAAAGCTCAGGTGATCGCCATCGGCATCGTGCAGCAGCAGCACCGTGGGGCCGGAGCCCAGCAGGGAAAAGGTGGGTAGCAACGACATGGCTTGTGGCTGGGTGCAGGCGTGGGCGAACCCGCCGGCCGATAATAGCCCCCTTGTCATCCGCTGCCGCGCCCCGAGCGCCGCATGTCTTTCGTGAACAGCTCCCTGCCCCGCACCGCCGCCCACCCGCCCCAGTTTTCACCACGCGAGTTTCGTGACGCGCTGGGCATGTTTGCCACCGGCGTGGCCATCGTCACGGCGCGCAGCGAGAATGGCCAGCCGCTGGGCATGACCATCAACTCGTTCAACTCGGTGTCGCTGGAGCCGCCACTGGTGCTGTGGAGCCTGGCGCAGCGCTCATCGCTGCTGCAGGCGCTGACGCTCACGCGGCATTGCGCCATCCATGTGCTGACGGCCGCGCAGCGCCCGCTGGCCGAGCGCTTTGCCACGCGCGGCATCGACCGCTGGGCCGGCGTGGAGCATCAGCTGGGCTTGCAGGGTGTGCCGGTGATCGCGGGCGCGGCGGCAGTGTTCGAGTGCCATGTGCGCAGCCAGTACGCCGAGGGCGACCACACCATCTTCGTTGGCGAGGTGCTGCGCTGCGGCCACCGCCAGGGCCTGTCGCCGCTGCTGTACCACGGCGGCATGTTCTATACCGAGCACGCGCTGGGCCGCCTGTCACCCAAGGCGACCGGCCCCATGGACCGGTGATGGGCTGGCCGCAGGCGCCTACTTGGCCGCCTCGGGCAGCTCGATCTTGACCTCCAGCACCTCCAGGTCATCCTGGCGCTCGAAGTGCACCTTCAGATCCTCGGGGTTGATCTTCACGTACTTGGAGATCACCGCCACCAGCTCGCGCTGCAGCGCGGGCAGATAGTCCGGTTTGCCGGCGCTGCGGCCGCTGCGCTCGTGGGCCAGGATGATCTGCAGGCGCTCCTTGGCGACCGCGGCGGTCTTCTTCTTCTCGCCAAGCAGAAAGGACAGCAGGGACATGGCCGCTTACCTCCCACCAAAGATGCGCTTGAAGAAGCCGGGCTTGACGGCCTCGGTGAAGCGCAGGGGCTTGTCCTCGCCCAGAAAGCGCGCCACCACGTCCTTGTAGGCCTCGGAGACATCGGTGCCCCCCAGGTGGATGGCCGGCAGGCCCTGGTTGGAGGCCTGCAGCACGCTTTCGGACTCGGGGATCACGCCGATCAGCTTGATGCGCAGAATGTCCTGGATGTCCTCCAGGCCCAGCATCTGACCATCTTCCACGCGGTTCGGGTTGTAGCGCGTGATCAGGAGATGCTCCTTGATCGGCTCGCTGCCCTCGATGGCGCGCTTGGTTTTGCTGCTCAGCATGCCCAGGATGCGGTCGGAGTCACGCACCGAGGACACCTCCGGGTTGGTCACCAGCAGCGCCTCGTCGGCAAAGTGCATGGCCATCAGCGCACCGCTCTCGATGCCGGCGGGCGAGTCGCAGACGATGTAGTCAAAGCCCATCTCGGCCAGATCCTTGAGCACCTTGCCCACGCCGTCCTGCGTCAGCGCTTCCTTGTCACGCGTCTGGCTGGCGGCGAGCACAAACAGGTTCTCGCACTGCTTGTCCTTGATCAGCGCCTGGTTCAGGTTGGCCTCGCCCTGGATAACGTTGATCAGGTCATACACCACGCGGCGCTCGCAGCCCATGATGAGATCCAGGTTGCGCAGGCCGACGTCGAAGTCGATGACGGCGGTCTTGTGGCCGGCGAGCGCCAGGCCCGATGCGAAGGCGGCACTGGTGGTGGTCTTGCCCACTCCCCCCTTGCCGGAGGTCACGACGACGATTTTGGCCATGTTCTGATGGGTCCTTGCGTTGCTTGTCTTGCGGATATGAATCTGAGGAAAACGGCTTACAACGGCTCGATGAGCAGCTTTTCGCCATCAAGCCGCACCTGGGCCGGGTTGCCGCGCACGTCGGCTGGCAGCTCGGTCTCGGTGGTGCGGTAAATGCCGGCCACGGAGACCAGCTGCGGCTCCAGGCAGGTGCTGAAGATGCGCGCGCTGGTGTCGCCGCGCGCGCCGGCAATGGCGCGGCCGCGCAGCGGGGCATAAACGTGAATGTTGCCGTCGGCAATCACCTCGGCGCCAAAGCTGACCATGGCCAGCACCACCAGGTCCGAGCCGCGCGCATACACCTGCTGGCCCGAGCGCAGCGGCTTGTCCACCACCAGCGCGCCGGGCGCCGGTGCCGGCACGGGCACTTCGACCGGCACCTGCACCTCGCGCACCACCTCACGGATGACCTCGCGCGGCTGCGCACGCGCCGCCGGCATGTCGGGCGCGGCCACCAGGCCGGCCGCATGGGCCGCCTGCATCTGCGCGGGATTGCCGCCACGCACGGCCACCGGCTGGGTGCGGTGGCTGCGCAGCAGCTGCACCAGGGCGGCGAAGTCGATGGGCTGCTCTTCGGCCTGCACGGCCGAGAGGTCGATCAGCACCGGGTCGTTGTCGAAAAACTCGGGGTCGTCGGCGCTGCGGGCGGCCAGCTCGGCCGCAACGGCGGCGACGTCCACCGTCTTGAGCACCATGGCCACCACGGACAGCTGCGCGCTCTTGAGGTCTAGATGGGTGCGGGCCTGGCCCGCCGTGTCAACGGCCATGAAACGATGGGGATCGAAAAAAGGCGCCACAGGCGGCGCCTCAAAGCCGCAAAGTGTACCAATGCAGCCATAACGGCCTGCATCAGCCTGTGTCAAAGCTTGGGAATGCGGATGCGGCTGATCATCAGCGAGCCCGACAGCGCGAACAGCAGCACCAGCGGGTGCAGCGTGAAGCCACCCAGCATCAGCTTGCCCAACCACAGCTCTTCGCGCACCGCGCCCATGGAGGCGGCCAGCGCCAGCAGGCCGACGAGCACGATGGAGGTGGGAATCGGCGTGCCCTCGAAGTGCTTGACCTTGCCCGACGGCCCTTCGGCCAGGGCCTCGGCCGTGATGTTGAAGCGCGCCAGGCGCGAGACGCCGCAGGCCACGAAGAAGGCCAGCACCACGCGGTCGTACAGCCCCTGCATGCCGCAGGCGTAGGCAATGATGGCCGGCGCCACGCCAAACGAGATCACATCCGCCAGCGAGTCGAGCTCGCGTCCCATGGCCGAGCTTTTCTGCCGCCAGCGCGCGATGCGGCCGTCGAGCACGTCGAACACCAGGGCCGCCAGCACCAGCGTGCAGGCGAAGTAGATGTGGCGCAGGTCATGCGTCTCCAGATAGGTCATGCAGGAGAACAGCGCCCCCACACCACACACGGCGTTGCCGAGCGTGAACCAGTCCGCGAGGTGGAACTCGCGGATCATTGCGAAGCGTTTGTGCGGAGAAGGCATGGCGCGATTATCCGCGCCCGCCCTGCCCGCGGGCGCCTTACTGAAAGCGCGGCGCGCGTTTCTCGATGAAGGCGGTGACCGCCTCGCGGTGGTCCGCCGTCTTGTGGGCGATGGCCTGGTAGCCGGCCGACAGCTCCAGCAGCGTGGCCAGCGTGGCGCCCTGGCCCTCGCGCAGCAGGCGCTTGGTCATGCGCATCACGGCGGCGGGGTTGGCGGCTATTTTTTCGGCCAGGGCGCGTGCCGTGGGCAAGAGTTGATCAGCGGGCACCACGCGGCTCACCAGGCCACAGGCCAGCGCCTCCTGGGCGCTGATGGCCTCGCCGGTGAAGCTCATCTCGGCAGCCTTGGCCATGCCCACAGCACGCGGCAGCAACCAGGCACCGCCGTCGCCGGGGACGATGCCCACGCGCACGAAGCTCTCGGCAAAGGTCGCCGTCTCACTGCAGATGCGGATGTCGCACATGCAGGTCAGATCCAGCCCGGCCCCGATCGCCGGGCCATTCACGGCGCAGATCACGGGCACGTCCAGCTCGTACAGCGCCAAGGGGATCTGCTGTATGCCCTGGCGGTATTCCTCGCGGATCAGGTCGGGCGTGAGCGCGTCGTCGAAGAAGCGCTTCATGTCCTTGACGTTGCCGCCCGAGCTGAAGATGGGGCCGGCACCGGTGAGGATGACGACCTTGACGCCGGCGTCCTTACGCACGTCGGCGCACAGCTGCACGAACTCGGCCACCGCCGTGTTGCCGGTGAGCGCGTTGCGCGTCTCGGGCTGGTTCATGGTGACGGTGAGGATGGCGCCGTCGCGCTCGATGGTCAGAAAGGCCATGGGAACTCCATTTCAAAAAGAGGAGCCGTCAGCGCTTGTTTCTCATTGGTTTCAAGCATTTTCATGTTGAAACTCAATAACTACAAGCGCAAGCAGCTATGGTTTTTAATGCGCTGTCTCTACATCGGTGATGCGCCGCACCATGTCCAGCGTCAGGCCCTGGTGCTCCAGCAGGGCGCTGCCGGCCACGTCGTGCCAGTAGGACTCGCTGCCGGCCGCCTGGCGCCAGGCGTGCAGGCGGCGCGTGTAGAGCTGCAGGTCGTATTCGGCCGTGAAGCCGATGGCGCCGTGGATGGCATGCGCCAGCTCGGACACCACCAGCGCCGCCTCGCTGCAGCGCGCCTTGGCCGTGGCGACCCTCAAACGATCAGGCAGGCGGTCGGCCGCAAGGCCCGCGCCACTGCAGCCCAGCTGCGCCGCCATGCGCGCGGCGAAGACATGCTCGCTCATCACCGCCAGCTGGTGCTGTATGGCCTGGAACTTGCCGATGGGCCGGCCGAACTGCTGGCGCTCGTTGGCGTATTGCAGCGTGCGCTGAAAGACATGCATCAGCGCGCCGGCCATCTGCGGCGCCAGCAGCGCGGCCTGCAGCGTGCGCGCATCCAGCCCCTGGGCGACGGGTACCACGGGCGCGGCCAGCATCTGGCTGGGCGACCAGGCGAAGGCCGCATCCAGCGCCAGCGCCTGGGGCGTGGTCTGGGCAGCTTGAACGGCCAGCAGATGCCAGCCATCGCCCGCCTGCACCAGCACGCTGGCGGCCACCCGGCCGCCACGCACCAGGGCGCAGCGCAGGCCACCGTCCTGGGTGCGCTCACCACTGGCCAGCGCGATGGCGCCCGCGGGCCGCGCCATGCCGGCCTGCGCCAGCAGCGCACGCGCCAGCAGGGTGTCGCCCAGTGGCAGCGGCAGGGCATGGGCGCCGGCCTGCTCCAGCACGCCGAACAGCTGGGACAGGCCCAGGCCGGCGCCGCCCTCTGCCTCATCCAGCAGCGCATCGGCCAGGCCCGCGGCCTCGATCTGGGCCCAGAGTGCCTCGGCCTGCGGCGCGCCCAGCCCGCCGGCCTCGATGGCGCGCACCACGGCCGGGGTGCATTCGCCCCCCAGCAGCTGGCGCGCGGCGTCGGCAAACAAATCGTTGTCCATGCCCATTCCTTTCAACGCAGTCCGAGGCCGCGCGCGATCATGCCGCGCAGGATGTCGCGCGTGCCGCCGCGCAGCGAGTACGAGGGCGCGGCCTCGGTCACGTATTTCAGCGTCAGCAGCAATTCGACGGGAACATCCTCGCCCTCGCGCGCGAACAGGTCGTCGGCAATGGCCGCAGGAATCATCTGCTCCAGCGTCGTGCCCAGCTCTTTCACCAGCGCCGCCTCGACGATGGGGCTCTCGCCGCGCACCAGCTTGTCCTGTATCGCCACCGACATGGCGCGCAGGGGGCTTAGTTGCGTCAACACCTTGCCCGCCAGGCGCACGCTTGATGCGCTGCGGCCCTGCGGCGTGCGCAAGTAATCCAGCCACTGGTCGAACAGCACGATGGAGGAGAACAGCCGCTCCGGGCCGCTACGCTCAAACGCCAGCTCGGCCGTCACCTGTTCCCAGCCCTGGCCCTCGGCGCCGATCAGCGCGTCGGCGCCCAGCTGCACGTTGTCGAAGAACACCTCGCAGAAATGGCTGTCGCCCGACAGATCCTCGATGGGGCGCACGGTGACGCCCGGCAAAGACAGATCGACGATGACCTGGGACAGCCCCTTGTGCCTGTCCTCGCTGCTGCCGGAAGTGCGCACCAGCGCGATCATGTACTGGCAGTGGTGGGCGTTGGTGGTCCAGATCTTCTGGCCATTCAGCACAAAGCCTTTTTCATTGGGCGTGGCGCGCGTCTTAACGCTGGCCAGGTCCGAGCCCGAACCGGGTTCGCTCATGCCGATGCAAAAGAATGCCTCGCCGCGGCACACGCGCGGGATGTAGAAGCGCTTTTGCGCCTCGGTGCCGTACTTCAGGATCAGCGGCGCGCTCTGCCGATCCGCGATCCAGTGCGAGCCCACGGGCGCGCCGCAGGCCAGAAACTCCTCCACCAGCACATAGCGCGTGAAGGCGCTGCGCCCGCCGCCGCCGTACTCCTTCGGCAAGGTCACGCCTATCCAGCCCTTGGCCCCCAGCTTGCGGCTCAGCTCGGCGCTGTAGCCGCCCCAGGAGCGGGCGCGCACATGGGCCGGCAAGTCCTGGATGGCCTCGGCCAGAAAGGCGCGCACCTCGGCGCGCAGCGCCTCGTCTGCGGGCGGAATGCGCGTGAGCGCGAGTGAATCCAGGGTGCTCATGTCCCTGCCTCCTTTACTGCAGCGGCACCTTGGCCTGCTGCACGATGCGCTTCCACAGCGCGATCTCGCCCTTCTGGAACTCATGCATCTGCGCCGGCCCGCCCGTCATCGGTGTGGCGCCCAGGCGCTCGTAGAAGGCGCGCGTCTCGTCCATCTTGGCGATGGTGGTGAACAGCGCGGCCAGCTTCGCCGTCTCGGCCGTCGGGGTCTTGGCCGACACCATGGCGCCCACCCAGGTATAGGCCTCGAAGCCCGGCAACCCCGCCTCGCTCATGGTGGGCACGTCCAGGGCATTGGGCACACGCTGGTCGGCGGCCACGGCCAGGATCTTCACGCGCCCGCCCTTGGCCAGCTCCAGCACCGCGGTGACCTCGGCAAACGCAAAGTCCACCGTGCCCGAGGCCACGGCGGTCATGGTCTCGCCGGCGCTCTTGAAGGGCACATGCACGGTCTGCAGGCCGGCGCGGTCGTTGAGCAGCTCGCCCATCAGCTGGTAGCCGGCCGAGCCGGCGCCAAAGTTGGCCTTGCCCGGATGCGCCTTGGCATACGCAATCAGGCTCTTCAGGTCGCCATTGGGCGAACCCGGCGGCACTACCAGCATGGCGGGCGCACGCATCATCATGGTCAGCGGCGCAAAGTCCTTCACCGGGTCGTAGGGCAGCTCCTTGAACAGCGCCGCGTTCACGGCCAGCGTGGAGTTGCTGCCTATGAACACGGTGTAGCCATCGGCCGGCGCCGTGAGCACCTGCTTGACGGCCAGAAAGCCATTGGCGCCGGGCTTGTTCTCCACCACCACGGCCTGGCCCGTCAGGTCCTGCAGCTTTTTGGCGAAGTAGCGCGCCGAGGTGTCGGTGCCGCTGCCGGGCCCGAAGGGAACCACGAACTTGATGGTCTTGGACGGGAAGGCCTGCGCCTGGGCGGCGGGCGCCATGGCGGCGCCCAGGGCCACGAGGCCGGCGGCCACGAGGGCGCGCAGCGTGCTTCTGCGGTGCAATGGCATGGGTGATGTCTCCTGGCAATGCGCTTTCGGGACACTTTAGGCCGCTGGTGCCATGCTGTCTAATATTAAAAATATTGATCGCAATATCCGATGAATATCAAATGAACCTGCGCCAACTGCACCAGTTCGTCACGCTGGCCGAGACGGGTAACTTTCACCGCGCGGCCGAGCGGCTGCACATGGCGCAGCCGCCGCTGTCGGTGTCGATCCGCAAGCTCGAAGACGAGCTGGGCGCCCCACTGTTCGAGCGCACCGGCACCGGCGTGCTGCTGACGCCCGCCGGCCAGGCCATGCTGGAGGACGCACGGCGCGCGCTGCAGCATGCGGAGCAATGCCGCCAGGCAGTGCAGCACGCGCGCGCGGGCACCGGCGGGCGGCTGCGCCTGGGCATCATCGGCTCGGCCACCTATGCGCTGCTGCCGCGGCTGATTCCGTCGCTGCGCGCGCGCTACCCGCAGATCGCGCTGGAGCTGACCGAAGCCACCTCGTCCGAGATCCTGGAAGGTCTGCTCGCGCGCCGCTTCGACGCCGGCCTGCTGCGCTATCCGCTGCTGGACGCAAGCGGCTTCGACCTGACGCCGCTGGATCGCGACGACTTCGTGCTGGCCGTGGCCGAGAGCAGCCCGCTGGCCGCGCGCGGGGCGATTGCCCTGCACGAGGCCGCGCGGGAGCCCTTCATCATGTACCCGCGCGCCAAGGTGCCGGGCCTGGCGGCCCTGGCCATGATGCGCTGCCAGGCCTCGGGCTTTGCGCCGCGCGTGGCGCAGGAGGCCTCGCAGGTGCAGACCATCATGAGCCTGGTGGCCTCGGGCCTGGGCGTGGGCCTGGTGGCCGGCGTGGCGCGCCAGGCGGTGCCGCGCGGCGTGGTCTGCCTGGCGCTGACCGACAACCCGCCGGGCTTTCACATCAGCATTGCGCTGGCGCGGCTGGCGGGTGACACGAGCCGCGTGGTGCAGCGCTTTACCGAGCATGCGCTGGAATGCGGTGCAAGCACGGGAGCGCCGGCGCTCCAATGAAAAATGGCTGTAGCACAGGTGCAACAAGCGCATACAGCTATTATTTATGAAGCACTCCGCCGCTCCGCATAGTCCACATACCAGGCCAGGCAGCCGGGATTGGCCATGGCCTCCTGGTTCACCACCCTGGCCAGGGGCTGGCCCAGCAACAGCTTCTTGATGGGCAGCTCCTGCTTCTTGCCGCTCAGGGTGCGCGGCACCTCGGGCACCTGTTCTATGGCATCGGGGACGAAGCGCGGGCTCAAGCGTTGGCGGATGGCGGTGTTGATGCGCCCGCGCAGGGCGTCATCCAGCACCGCCCCCGCCCGCAGCACCACGAACAGCGGCATGAAGCTCTCGCGGCCCAGGTATTCCAGATCGACGACCATGGAGTCCAGCACCTCGGGCAGGGCCTCGACGGCGCTGTAGATCTCGCTGGTGCCCATGCGCAGGCCGTGGCGGTTGATGGTGGCGTCTGATCGGCCGTAGATCACGCACCACTCGCCCCGGCCCTCTTCGTCGCCAATGCGCAGCCAGTCACCATGGCGCCAGACGCTGCCGGCCTCGGGGCCCAGGTCGCCGCCGCCGGGCCGGCGGCCGTGGCCGGGCGGGTACATCTCGAAGTAGCTGGCCAGGTAGCGTGCGTTTCCGGGGTCGTTCCAGAAGGCCAGCGGCATGGACGGGATCGGCTGCGTGCAGACCAGCTCGCCCACCTGGCCGGTAACGGGCGCGCCGGCCTCGTTCCAGGCCTCGACGGCCGCGCCCAGCATGCGGCACTGCATCAGGCCGGCGCGCTGCGGCAGCTCGGGCGTGCCGGCGATGAAGCCGCCGGCAAAGTCGGTGCCGCCCGAGATGTTGAGCCACCAGATGTCCTCTTGCGCCGGGGTGGCGGCAAT
>JAGPIX010000154.1 GCA_018054745.1 Alicycliphilus sp. | reverse complement strand
AAAAAAGCAGCCCATGGGCTGCTTTTCGGTCAAGGCATGGCATCGATCAGAGCGTCGCGTCCTTGAGCTTCTTCAGGGCGCGGGTCTTGATCTTGACCGATGCGGGCTTGGCCGGGAACCAGCGCTCTTCGCCCGTGAAGGGGTCTTTGCCGAAGCGTTTCTTTTTCGCCGGCACCTGCAACAGGCCGATCTTCAGCAGGCCGGGCAGGGTGAACTCCCCGCAACCCTTTTTGTGCACGGCGCCCAGGATGGCGGTTTCCAGCGCTGCCAGCACGGCCTTGGCCGTCTTGGGCTCGACGCCTGCCTGCGAGGCGAGGTGGGCCACCAGCGTGGTTTTGTTGAACGGATCCTTTACGGGCTTGGGTGCCGCAGGCGCCGCGGTCTTCTTCGCGGCTGCGGTCTTGGCAGGTTCTGCAGCCTTCTTGGCGCTGGCAGTGGTCTTTTTTACCGGGGCGGTGGTTTTCTTTGCAGTTGCCATGGTGTTGGATGGTTTTGGAATGTCTGAATGCATGCCAGCCAGGCCGGCGAGTGGATTCTAGGTGGTACAGGCGTGCGCGATACCATGGGTTTGCGCGCGGTTGCCCGCGAAAGCTGCGTCAGGCCGACCGTTGGTGCATTGTTTGCAATGTACCCGGGCGGTGGGCCCGAGGGATATGCCAGGACTGGGCATTAGCGGTAAGCTCTCGGCCACGTATTTCACGTGATGCATAGGAGCTGCCATGAGCGACACAACCCCCTTCGGTTTCGGGCGCTTCGTCCCGGGCTTTGATTTTCTGCAGAACCTGGCCAAAGGCGCGGCCGCTGGCATGCCTGCCATGCCGGCGGCGCTGTCGGGCTGGGTGGCACCGACGATGAGCGTGGAGGAGCTGGACAAGCGCATACAGGAGCTCAAGGCGGTGCAGTTCTGGCTGGAGCAGAACGCCCGCGCCATCACGGCAACGGTGCAGGCACTGGAGGTGCAGAAGATGACCCTGGCCACGCTGCAGGGCATGAATGTGGCCATGGGAGATATGGTGGGTGCCTTTGGTGCCGCGCAACCGTTCAAGGCACCGCCCCAAGCCAGCGCCGCACCCGAGCCACAGCCCGCGCCAGCGGCACCGGCGCCAGCCGCAGCGCCCAAGAGTGCGGAAGCCGCATCGCCTCAGGCCGACGCGGCGCAGGCCGAGGCCAAGGCGCCGGGCATGGTCGATCCGATGCAATGGTGGGGAGCGTTGACCAACCAGTTTCAGCAGTTGGCGGCCAATGCCATGAAGGACGCGGGCACGCACCATGCAGCCTTCGAGGCCACACGTGAGATGGCGAGCGGGGCGCTGAAAACAGCCACCGACATGGCAGCGAAGATGGCCACCCAGGGCATGCCGGGCGCCGTAGCCGCCAAACCCAAGGCCCGGGCGGCAGCGCCCGCGGCGACACCCGAGGCTGCGGCCAAGCCGGCTGCCAAGCCACGCGCCGCATCGAAGGCGACAGCCACCAAGAAGGCCGCGGCGCCGCGCTGAAACGGCCAGGCTGCGGCATCCGTGGCCTTGCGCATTCCCCGGGGTCATCGATGAAGCTCTTTCCCAACGCCCATGCCACCCACCCGCAATGGCGCATGGCGGCGGCCCTAGTGTTGGCTCAGCTGCAGGCCCAGATGGCCCAGCCGCAATATGCGCGCAAGCCCTCGCTGGGCCTGCTCTACATCACCGATCACTATGTGGCGGACGCCGTTGCGCTGCTGCGCTATCTGGGTCAGCAACTGCCCTCGGTGGCCGATTGGAGCGGTACCGTGGGTGTGGGCGTAGCTGGCAACAATGTGGAGTACTTCGACGAACCTGCGCTGTCGATCATGTTGTGCGACCTGCCACCCGAACAGTACCGCGTGTTTTCCGGTGTGGCGCCACTACCTCTGGGGGCATCTGCTTTTTCCGCACACACGGCCCTGGTGCATGCCGATGGCCGCACCCCCGACCTGGCCGAGTTGCTGGTGGAAATGGCGGGCCGCACCAGCAGCGGCTACCTGTTTGGCGGCGTGGCTGCCAGCCGTGGCGCCAGCCTGGCGTTTGCGCAGCATGCCGGCGGCGATGGCGCCGCGAGTGGAGTGCTGTCGGGGGGGCTGTCCGGGGTGGCGTTTTCCGACCAGGTGGGCCTGGTGTCGCGTGTCACGCAGGACTGCCAGCCCATTGGCCCACAAGCCGTCGTGACCCAGGCGCAGGACAACGTGGTGCTGCGCCTGGATGGCCAGCCCGCGCTGGACGTGCTGTTGCAGACTCTGGGTGTGGAGCTCAATGGCGACCCGCAGCCCGCCTTGCGCGCGGTGCGCCACACGCTGGCGGGCCTGTCGAATGCGGATGCGCCGGCGTTGCAGGGCACGGGGCATTTTGGTGCCGATACGCGCGTGCGCCATATCGTCGGGCTGGATGTGGCGCGCGGTGGCGTGGCGCTGGCCGATCGGGTGCATGAGGGCATGCACCTAGCGTTCTGCCAGCGTCACATGGCGGCCGCGCGTGCCGACCTGACGCGCATTTGCGCCGAGATCCGTGAAGAGCTTGCGCCCGAGTCCCCGGCGTTGCCGGATGAGCAGGCGGCGACGCAGCGGCGCATCTGCGGCGCGCTGTATGTCAGCTGCTCCGGCCGCGGCGGGCGACATTTTGGCGGGCCCAGTGCCGAGCTGCAAACCGTGCACCGTGCGCTGGGCGACGTGCCCCTGGTGGGGTTCTTTGCCTCGGGCGAAATTGCCGCGCATTGGCTTTATGGCTACACCGGCCTGCTGACGGTGTTCGTGGCGCCTGCCGACACGGCGTGAACCTGCCCGCCTGCCGTTGGCTGGGTGGCCGATGGGCGTGTCAAGGGTACACGGCTTCGCCCAGGTTGAGCATCAGGCGGTTGGCCCAGGCAAACAGGGCCACAGCATGCACGGTATCCAGTATCTCCAGATCGCTCAGGCCGGCGTCGCGCAGCGCCGCCAGGTGGTGCGCGCCGAAGCTGCCGGGCGCGCGCGTCAGGGCCGCGCTGGCCTGCACGATGGCGCGCTCGCGCGCATTCGTACCCGCCTGATCGGGGTCGATGAAGACCTGTGCGATCACGTCATTGCGCTTGGCCAGTTGTTCAAAACGCTGGGCGTGCACCGAAGCGCAGTAGACGCAGCCGTTGATACGCGAGACCACGGCGGTGGCCAGTTCGCGTTCGGATCGCGGCAGGCCGCCGGGTGCATACATGATGGCGTTGAAGGCCTCGGAGCGTTCGGCCAGCACGCGCGGCTGGTGCACCAGCAGCAGGTAGAAGTCGGATACGCGCGCCTTCGGGTGGCTGGCGTCCAGCACGGCGTTCTGTTCGGCGCTGGCCTGGGTCGCGTCCACCACCGGCAGCCAGGCCTTCCAGTCCAGTGTCTCGCTGGTGTAGCCGTTCAGGCGCAGTGGTTCGCCCGGCGCGGGCAGATTCGCCGGGTGGATGAAGAGCGCCTCGGCGGCGGGCGCGGCCGGGGTCGCAGTGCTGCCTGCCGGGCCCAGCGCAGCCAGTGCTGCCACGCCCGCCACCAGGCGCGCCTGGAAGGCCGCAAAGCCTATGAGCTGTGCCAGCAACACCACGTCTGCGGTGGTCAGGCCCGCGGCGGGCAGCGCCAGCAGCGCGGCCCGGTCGGCAGCCGCGGGCTGCGTGGCCAGCAGCTGCGTGAAGTGGTGCATGGCCTGCCAGCGGGCATCTGGCGTGGCCGTGGGCAGGCGCTGCAGCTGTGCTGCGTAGTGCTCGCCCAGGGCCGTCACGCCGCTGGCGGCGGACACGGTCTGGGCCACGGCCAGGCGCTGCGCCAGCGGCAGGCCGCCGGGTAGGTCGGGCGCCAGCAGCAGGTCTTCGCAGGCCTGGGTGGCGCTGATGGCTTTGGCGCGCTGCTGGCGCGTGGCCTGGGTCTGGGGTGTGTCTTGCAGGTGGGTGAGCCGGGCGATGGTGTCGGTCATGTCGGTGGCGATTCGGGCAGTACGCGTTGGCGGGTGTCGGCGGGCGTCCATTCGTCGCCCAGCAGTTCGGGTTCGGCATAGGCCTGCAGGGCGGCGAAATGCTGCTCCACATCCTCGGCATACAACAGACCGGCGATGCCGCTGGCCAGGCGTCTGGCGCCATCGCTGATGGCGGGGATATCGCCCGACACCGTGCCGTGCGACAGCGCCGCCGGGTAGCAAAAGCAGTGGATGCGATCGAGGCCCGGACAGGCACCGGGGGACTTCTCGCGCAGCTCGAACACCGGGCCCAGGTCGGGCGAGTCGAACAGCTCGCGGTCGTCCTCGCCCGGCGGGCTCTGGTAGCGCTCGCCCCAGCTGCGCACATGCGGCGCGAAGGCGGCGAACTCGGGCTTTTGTGCCCAGTCGATGGCAAAGCCAGTGGCCAGGATCAGGAAGTCGAAGGCGAATCGGCCCTGCGATGTGGCGACCTGCAGCGCCTGACCCTGCTGCGTGACCTGCTGCACCGCGCAGCCGAAGTGGAAGAACGCGTGCGCATGCCGCGACACGCGCAGCGTGCTGCCACGCGGTGGCGGCACCTGCTGCACGTTGATGTAGTGGCGTATGCGCCATTTCCAGGCATCGGGCAGCTCGTGGTGGCCTTGTGTCAGGCCGGGCAAGCCCGAGCCCTTGGACTTGTTGATGGTGGGCATGGCGGTGCGGCGTGCGATCAGATCCACGCTGGCCGCGCCGCATTCCAGCGCCGTGCCCGCGCTGTCCATGGCCGATGAGCCCATGCCGATCACGCCCACGCGTTTGCCTGCCAGCGTGGCGTAGTCCAGCACATCGCTGGAATGCGCCCACAAACCACCCTTGCTGGCGTGCCCCACGCCGTCCATGAAGGCCGGTATCTGCGCCCCGCCCAGGCCGTCGCGGCCGGTGGCCAGCACCACGCGGCGCGCCAGCCAGGTGGCGCTGCCGGTCGGTGTGTGCACATCCACCTCCACCAGCGCGTCGGCGCGCGGGCGCACGGCCGTCACCGCATGTTCATTGCGCACATCGGCCCGGGTGACACGGCGGTACCAGCGCAGGTAGTCCATCCACTGCAGGCGCGGTATCTTGTCCAGCGCGTCCCAGGCGGACCGACCCCACTGCGCCTCGAACCAGGCGCGGAAGGTCAGCGAGGGCAGGCCTAGCGCCGGGCCGGTCAGCTCCTTGGGCGAGCGCAGCGTCTCCATGCGCGCCGTGGTGGCCCAGGGGCCCTCGTAGTCGGTGGCGGCGCGGTCCAGCAGCACGGCGGCAATGCCCTGCTGTGCCAGTGCCATGCTGGCCGCCAGTCCGGCCTGGCCGGCGCCGATGATGAGGACGTCGATCACCGGCTGGCCGCCATGGCTGAGTGCGGGCAGCCAGGGGCGCGCGCGCCAGTTCAGGGTCAGCAGGTCATGCGCCAGGCGTTCTTCAAGGGCGGCCAGTCCGGCCGCGCCCAGGGCGGGGGTGTCAGGCATGGGGTGCGGAGCGGGCGGCATCAGTTGATGCTGATTTTGGCGTCCTTGACCACCTGGGCCCATTTCGCGCGGTCCTTGCGCACGGTCTGGCGGAACTGCTCGGGCGTTTCTATGCGCACGGTGTTGCCCTGGGACTCAAAGCGCTGGCGGATTTCTGGCAGCTCCAGCACCTGGCGCAATGCCGTGTTGAGCTTGTTGACCACGGTGGGGTCGGTGCCCTTGGGTGCAAAGATGCCAAACCAGATCGAGCTGTCGAAGCCCTTTGTGCCGGGCAGGCCGCTGGCGGCAATGGTGGGCACTTCCTTCACGGCGTCCACGGGCTTGGCCGTGGTGATGCCCAGCAGGCGGACCTTGCCGCTCTTGTAGTGCGCCAGCACGGTCTGCACCTGGT
>JAGPIX010000049.1 GCA_018054745.1 Alicycliphilus sp. | reverse complement strand
AGCTGCTGCTGCGCTCGCCACAAGCCATCAAGCAGGTGGCCCAGGCCGTGGGCTTTGCCAGCGAAAAGAGCTTCATGCGCGCCTTTCGCGGCTGGACGGGGCAGTCGCCGGCAGACTTCCGGCGCCAATCCCGCGGCTGATGGCACCCCCGACCCGAATGCTGCCGCACAGCCCACCCCATCATCAACAGACCGCCCCATGATCGACCTACATCACTGCGTCAGCGCCCGATCCTTCCGCCCACTATGGCTGCTGGAAGAACTGGGCATCCCCTACCGCCTGCACATGCTGCCCTTCCCGCCACGCGTGCATGCACGGGGCTATCTGGCGCGCAACCCCCTGGGCACGGTGCCGCTGCTGGAGGACGGCGCCACGCGGCTGACCGAGTCGGCCGCGATGTGCCATTACCTGGCCACGCGCTACGGCGCGGGCGTTCTGGATGTGGCACCGGCGGACGCGGCCTATGGCAGCTATCTCAACTGGCTGTTCATGAGCGATGCGACGCTGACCTTTCCGCAAACGCTGGTACTGCGCTATAGCTATTTCGAACCGCCTGACCGCCTGCAGCCACAGGTGGCGGCGGACTACGCACGCTGGTTCCTGGCGCGGCTGCGGGCGGTGGATGCTGCATTGCAGCACGAACCATATCTGTGTGCCGGACGCTTCACTGCCGCCGACGTCGCCGTGACCTATGCCCTGCACCTGGCACAGCACCTGGAGCTGGCGGCGCAGTTTCCACCGGCCGTGGCCGACTACTGGCAGCGCATGCAGGCCAGGCCGGCCTTCCAGCGGGCGCTGCAGGCGCAGCACCAGGCCGCGCTGGATCAGGCGGTCGATCCCACGCCGTCGCCCGATCTGCGGCCGGCCTGATGCCGGGCGCTGCGGTGTCACAAGCCTGCACACCAGTGGGCCAATCTGGAACACCCACCGCCATGGACTGTGACAAAAGTCGGCACACCCGGCACGCAACGGGCTGGCACGAAGCTTGATTACTCCTGAGGCAGTCGGTGCGCATGTGCGCCGGCATCCACCACCCAAGGAGACCAACATGGACATGTTCGAATTCAAGCGCTTCAACCTCGACCTTTCCTTCCCCTACCGCCAGCAGTACGACAACTTCATCGGCGGCAAATGGGTGGCCCCGGCCGCCGGCCGCTATTTCGACAACGTCTCGCCCATCACCGGCAAGCCGTTCTGCAAGGTGGCGCAGTCCGACGCCACCGACATCAATCTGGCCCTGGACGCCGCCCATGCCGCGCAGGAAAAGTGGGGCAAGACCTCGGTGGCCGAGCGCTCGGGCATCCTGCTGAAGATTGCCGACCGCATGGAGCAGAACCTGGAGCTGCTGGCGATCGCCGAGACCATTGACAACGGCAAGCCGCTGCGCGAGACCATGGCCGCCGACCTGCCGCTGGGCATTGACCATTTCCGCTACTTCGCCGGCTGCATCCGCGGCCAGGAAGGCACGATTTCCGAGATCGACGCCAACACCGTGGCCTACCATTTCCACGAGCCCATGGGCGTGGTCGGTCAGATCATTCCCTGGAACTTCCCCATCCTGATGGCCTGCTGGAAGCTGGCCCCGGCCCTGGCCGCCGGCTGCTCCATCGTCATGAAGCCGGCCGAGCAGACCCCCGCCTCCATCCTGGTGCTGATGGAGCTGATCGCCGACCTGCTGCCGCCTGGCGTGGTGAACATCGTCAACGGCTACGGGCGTGAAGCCGGCGAGGCCCTGGCCACCAGCAAGCGCATCGCGAAGATCGCCTTCACCGGCTCCACCCCCGTGGGCCAGCGCATCCTGCACGCCGCGGCCGACAACCTGATCCCCTCCACCGTGGAGCTGGGCGGCAAGAGCCCGAACATCTTCTTTGCCGACGTCATGGACGCCGATGACGAGTTCTTTGACAAGGCGCTGGAGGGCTTCTCCATGTTTGCCCTGAACCAGGGCGAGATCTGCACCTGCCCGTCGCGCATCCTGGTGCAAGAATCCATCTACGAGCGCTTCATGGAGCGCGCCGTGGCCCGTGTGCAGGCCATGAAGCAGGGCCACCCGCTGGACAAGAGCACCATGGTCGGCGCGCAGGTGTCGCAAGCTCAGCTCGATCGCATCTTGGGCTACATCGACATCGGCCGTGGCGAGGGCGCCAAATGCCTGACCGGCGGCGAGCGCCTGCGCGCCGGCGGCGAGATCAACGACGGCTTCTTCATCAAGCCCACGCTGCTCTATGGCCAGAATGACATGCGCGTGTTCCAGGAGGAAATCTTCGGCCCCGTGGCCTCGGTGACCACCTTCAAGGACGTGCAGGACGCCGTGCGCATCGCCAACGACACCGAGTTCGGCCTGGGCGCCGGGGTGTGGAGCCGCAATGGCTCCGTGGCCTACCACATGGGCCGCGCCATCCAGGCCGGCCGCGTGTGGACCAACTGCTACCACCTCTACCCCGCGCACGCGGCCTTCGGCGGCTACAAGAAGTCGGGCATTGGCCGCGAGACGCACAAGCTGGCCCTGTCCAACTACCAGCAGACCAAGAACCTGCTGGTGAGCTACAACCCCAAGGCGCTGGGCTTCTTCTAGGCCTGTCCACCCGGCCTGCCGCGGCACGGCAGGCCGGGCCATCCATGTCGCGGGGCGCAAGCAGTGCGGGATGGTGCGCCCCGCTCCTCTTTGGTCAGAACAAGGGAGGGAGCATTCCATGCATTTCGATCAAGTTTGCGCAGGCGCCGGCTGGCCCCTGCGCATTGCCACTTTGAGCGGCCTGATGGCCCTGGCGCAAGGCGCCGCGGCGCAGACCAGCCCGGCCCTGCCCGAGGTCACGGTGCGCAGCACCCTGGTGGAGTCGCCGCTGGAGTATTCGCCGGCCTCGGTGACCATCGTCGATGGCGAGCGCGTGCGCGACCGCCAGTGGCAGGTGAATCTGTCCGAGTCGCTGTCCACCACGCCCGGCCTGCTGCTGCAGAACCGCCAGAACTACGCCCAGGATCTGCAGCTGTCGATACGCGGCCATGGCGCGCGCTCCACCTTCGGCGTGCGCGGCGTGCAGGTCTTCGTGGACGGCATACCCGCCACCATGCCCGACGGCCAGGGCCAGACGAACAACATCGACCTGCAGTCGGTCGAGCGCATCGAGGTGCTGCGCGGGCCCTATTCCACGCTGTATGGCAACGCCTCGGGCGGGGTGATCAACGCCTACACCGAGCGCGGCGAGGGCCGCCCGCGCATCGACAGCAGCTTCGCCGTCGGCAGTAACGGCCAGAAACGCCTGGGCCTGAAGGCCCAGGGCGAGCAGAGCGGCGTGGGCTATGTGGTGAGCGCCAGCCGCTACCTGACCGACGGCTGGCGCGCGCAGAGCGCGGCCGACAAGAACATGTTCAACGCCCGCCTGGACACCAACCCGGGCGACAGCGGCCACCTGATGCTGGTGGCCAACTACGTGGATGTGGATGCGCTCGACCCCGGCGGCGTCACGCCCGCCGACTGGCAGGCCAATGCCCGCGCCGTGGCCCAGGGGCCGATCGACTACAACATGCGCAAGAGCATGCGCCAGACCCAGGTGGGCCTGAGCTACGACCACCGCGTGGACGCCAGCAATGCCCTGCGCCTGATGGTGTATGCCGGCCAGCGCCACATCACCCAGTACCAGTCCACGCCCAGGGCGGCACAGGCGCCCGCCACCAGTGCCGGCGGCGTCATCGACCTGGGGCGCGACTATGGCGGCATGGATCTGCGCTGGGCGCATGACACGCGCTTGGCAGACAGCCCCTTCAGCCTGGTGGCCGGCCTGGCCGTGAACGTGGTCGAGGAAGACCGGCAGGGCTACAACAACTTCCTGGGCAGCGCGCTCGGCGTCAAGGGCGCGCTGCGCCGCGACGAGCGCAATACGCTGAACAACGCCGACCCCTACATGCAGGCCAGCTGGTCGTTTGCGCCGCGCTGGAGGCTCGATGCCGGGCTGCGCTGGAGCAACGTGAAGTTCGAGTCGCGCGACCACTACATCGCCCCCGGCAATGGCGACGGCAGCGGCGACACGCGCTACCGGCGCTGGCTGCCCATGCTGTCGCTGCAGCACCAGATCAGCGCCGCCACCCAGGTCTATGCCTCGGCCGGCGGCGGCACCGAGACGCCCACCTTCAACGAGATCTCCTACCGCCCCGGCGGCCTGCCCGGGCTCAACTTCGGCCTGCAGCCGGCCACCTCGCGCAGCCTGGAGCTGGGCCTGCGCCAGCGCCTGGACGGCGACGCCCTGCGCGGCCATTGGTCGGCGGCGCTGTTCCATACAGACACCGAGAACGAAATCGTCACCGCCGACAACACCGGCGGGCGCGCCACCTACCGCAACGCCGGGCGCACGCGGCGCCAGGGCGCCGAGCTGGGCACCCAGCTGCAGCTGGCACGCCAGTGGCAGCTCAGCGGCGCCCTGACGCTGCTCGACGCCAAGCTGCGCGACGGCTTCTGCAACGCCGCCGGCACCAGCTGCGTGAGCGCCGGCAAGCGCATCGCCGGCACGGCGCGCACCCAGGCCGCCCTCGGGCTGGACTGGCGCCCACACGGCGACTGGCGCCTGGGCGCGGACTGGCGCCATGTCAGCGCCATTGCCGCCAACGACAGCAACAGCGTCGAAGCACCCAGCTACAACGTGCTGGGCCTGAGCGCCAGCCATACCCGGCAATGGGGCGCCTGGAAGCTGAACGCCTTTGCCCGCGTGGACAACGTGACAGACAAGAAATATGTAGGCTCCGTCATCGTCAACGAGGGCAACGGCCGCTTCTACGAGGCGGCGCCCGGACGGCAGTGGATGGCCGGCATCAGCCTGGGCTATCAGTTTTGAGTCACTATGTTTTTAATAGCTGTTTGCGCATACCCAGTTTGCGCAAAATCCATTTTTCTCTCATAACCACCACCAAGGAGACTCCTCGCATGCCCCCTCATACCCGTCTGCTGGCCGGCGCCAGCGCCGCCGCCGCCCTGGCCCTGATGGCCGGCTGCGCCCAAAACCCGTCCGCCGGCCCAGCCGACAACACCGACCCCACGGCCCTGGTGAACCAGCTCGAGGCCACCACCGGCAAGTTCCCCGGCCAGCGCCGCTCCGGCGCCAAGGGGATCTGCGCGACCGGCGAATTCGTCGGCTCCGCCCAGGGCCGCGCGCTGTCCACGGCCTCGGCCTTCAGCGGCCAGCCGGTGCCCGTCGTGGCGCGCTTTTCACTGACCGGCGCCAACCCCGCCGCACCCGACAACACCAAGAGCCAGCGCAACATGGCCCTGCAGTTCAACCTGCCGGGCGGCGAGCAGTGGCTCATGGGCAATATCTCCACGCCGGTGTTCGGCGCCGCCACGCCGGCGCAGTTCCTCGGCCGCCTGGCCTCGCTGCAGGCCGATCCGGCGACGAAGAAGGCCGACCCGGCCAAGGTCAAGGCCTTTGCCGACGCCAACCCCGAGGTGCTGCTACAGGGCAAATACCTGGCGGCGCAACCCGTGCCGGCCAGCTTTGCCGGCCTGAACTACTGGGGCGTGCATGGCTTTGGCTTTGTCAACGCCCAGGGTGCGACCACCTGGGGCAAGTGGCTCTTCGAGCCCGTCGGCGGTGTGCAAGGCCTGAGCGACGACGAGGCCAAGGCCAAGGGCGCCAACTTCCTGTTTGACGACCTGCGCCAGCGCGTGGCCACCGGCCAGGCCCGGTTTGACTTCAACCTGGAACTGGCCCAGAGCGGCGACCAACTGGACAACCCCACCGTGCCACTGCCCGCCGGGCGCCAGAAGGTGAACCTGGGCCAGCTCAGGATCACCAAGGTCGAGGCCGAGGGCCAGGGCGCCTGCATGGGCGTGACCTTCATCCCCACCGTGCTGCCCAAGGGCGTGGTGGCGGGCAACGACCCGGTGCTGGCCGCGCGTGCCGCGCCCTACGCCATATCCCAGGGCCGGCGCCAGAGCGAGGCGGGCGCCAAGTAATTCCATTTCTAAATCACCCGTGTCGTTGTTGCTTCGCCTTGCCGTGCTACAGCACTGTCTGCGGCTTCGCGCCTAGACACGAATGATGTAGAAACGGAATAAGCGCCGCATCCCAGTAAAAAGGCCGCTATCGCAGCGGCCTTTTTTTTGTGCAATGGCGTGTCTTCACTGCTGCGCGCGGCGCTCTTCCAGATAGGTGCGGATGGCCCAGACCGCCTCCTGCGTCAGCGTGCCCTCGAACGGCGGCATGTAGACCCGGCCGTCGCGCGTGCGGCCGCGGCGCACGGTGCCGGCGTAGAAGTCGTCCATCTCCTGGAAGCACACCTTCTTCTTGGCGGCATCGGCGTAGCCGGAACATTCCTCGTCGAACTTGCGCAGATCGGGTGCGATGCCGCCCGACACCGCCTCCAGCCCATGGCAGCGCGCGCAGTTCTGGTTGTAGGCCGAGCTGCCTATGCGCAGCGCCTCCTTGTGGCCCTCGCCGCTGCTGTAGGGGTTGGATTCGAGCCACTTCGCGCCCAGCTGGGGCAGCGTGCTGGTGTCCACGGCCTGGGGCACCATATCGCCGTGCGCAAATGCCGCCGAGGCACCGCAGGCCAGGGCCAGGGCCAGCAGGCTGCGCTGCAGGGGGGCGAGAAAAGATCGTTGCATGGTTTGTCTCCTGTGGGAAAAGTGAATGCCCTCAGCTGCGCAATTTGCATGCCACCCCCGCCGCTGCCCGGGTTCGGGCCCGGCGCTGTCCCAGTTTGCGCCAGCGCGTGCCCGCCGGCGCCGTCCAAACCTGGCCGAGTGTCACAGCATGGAGCAATTCAGTGGCACAGTTGCGGCACATTTCTTGCTTGATCCCTGCTGTGGATCCGGGTTGCGAGGCACCCGTACCATTTGCACAATACTTGGTTCTTGCCCGGAGCCACGCCCCCTGCGCCTGCCGCCCAGGAGGATCCATAAAACCATTGGAAGAACCTACTTCCAGCGCCAGGAGACAACATGGACGCCCAGTCTGGACGCCCGGCCGCCATCGCCGTGCAAGCACCGCCAGAGCAAGACGCACATCTCGTCATCGACGAGGCACACCAGCGCTCCAAGGCCTTTGGTGTCTGCAGCGACGATGCCCCCGACTTCTCCAGCCTGGCGATCAGCCAGCTGAAGGCGGTGCTGGAAGAGAACCGCTTTCTGTTCCAGCATGCGGTGCCGGTGATGGAGACGCTGTATGGGCAGATCGCCAATACCCACAGCATGGTGCTCTTGACCTCGGCCCAGGGCATGGTGCTGCATTCCATGGGCGACAACGATTTTCTGGAGAAGGCCAACCGCGTGGCCCTGGTGCCCGGCATGGACTGGAGCGAGAAGACCAAGGGCACGAACGCCATCGGCACGGCGCTGTCGGCACAGCAGGCCGTCACCGTGCATGGCGACCAGCATTTCATGAGCGCCAACCAGGCGCTGACCTGCTCCTGCGCGCCGATTCTCGACCCCTACGGCCAGATCGTCGGCGCGCTGGACGTGACCGGCGACCACCGCAGCTACCACCAGCACACCATCGCCCTGGTGCGCATGTCGGCGCAGATGATAGAGAACCACATGTTCGCGGGCAGCTTCCCGAAGGCCGTGCGCTTGCATTTCCATTCGCGCCCCGAATTCCTGGGCACGCTGGTCGAGGGCATTGCCGCGTTCACGCCCGAGGGGCGCTTTCTCTCGGCCAACCGCAGCGCACAGTTCCAGCTCGGCATGTCGTTCGGCGCGCTGCAGGCGCACACCTTTTCCTCTCTATTCAACCTGCCGATGTCGGCGCTGTTCGAGCTGTTCGGCGGCGCCAGCCTGGCGCCGCGCCAGCTGTGCCTGCACAACGGCGTGTCCGTCTGGTGCCGCACCGAGGTCAAACCCGCCGGGCCCTGGGCCACGCCCATCGTCTCGCCGCTGGCCGAGGGCGGCACCGCGTCCACGCGCGCCGCCGCGGCGCGCAAGGCGCAGCTGTCCTCGCTGCAATACCTGGACACGGGCGACGCGCAGCTGTCGGCAGTCATCACCAAGCTGCGCAAGGTGGTGGACCGCGACATTCCGGTGATGATCCTGGGCGAGACCGGCTCGGGCAAGGACCTGCTGGCCCAGGCCGTGCACAACGACTCGGCACGCGCGCGCCAGCCCTTCGTGGCCGTGAACTGCGCCTCGATTCCCGACACCTTGATCGAGGCCGAGCTGTTCGGCTACGAGGAAGGCGCCTTCACCGGCGCACGCAAGAAGGGCGCGGCCGGCAAGATATTGCAGGCCCATGGCGGCACGCTATTCCTGGACGAGATCGGCGACATGCCCAGGCACCTGCAGGCACGGCTGCTGCGCGTGCTGCAGGAGCGCAAGGTGAGCCCGCTGGGCGCGGCCAAGGAGGTGGAGGTGGATGTCACCATCATCAGCGCCACGCACAAGAACCTGAAGGAGCTGATCGCGCGCGGCGACTTCCGCGAAGACCTGTACTACCGCCTGAACGGCCTGGTGGTGCGCCTGCCGGCCCTGCGCGAGCGCAGCGACTTCGAGGCCGTGGTGAAGAAGGTGCTGCACTCGCTGTGCGAGAGCTGCGCCAACATCACGATCGCGCCCCAGGTTATGGAGCTGCTGCAGGCCTACCACTGGCCGGGCAATGTGCGTCAGCTGCACAACCTGCTGCGCACGGCGGCGGTGATGGTGGACGATGACGGCATCATCCGCCTGGAGCATCTGCCCGACGATTTTCTCGACGAGCTGCGCACGCCCCTGCGCAGCCCCATGGTCGCCCCCCCCGTGCGCGCGGCCGAGCCGCCGCTGATGCCCAGCGTGGGGGCCCCGCCCGTGCCTGACGACATGGCCGATGACAGCCAGAGCCTGCAGGATGTGACCATCAACGCCATGGCACAGATGTTGCGCCTGCACAAGGGCAATGTGTCGGCGGCGGCCAAGGCCCTGGGTGTGTCGCGAAACACCATCTACCGCAAGAAAAACCTGCTGCCGCCCGATCTGCTCGATTGACCGATGGAGCAACAGGAGGCTTTTGTGCAGCGCAACCGATACGACCGTTTTTCCGTCACCCTGCACTGGCTCATGGCCGTGCTGCTGCTGGGGCAGATAGCCCTGGGCATGTGGATGCTGGGCCTGCCCAAGGATGCCAGCGGCCTGCGCGCCTCCTGGTTCAACGTACACAAGTCCTGGGGCATGGTGCTGGGCCTGCTGATCGCGCTGCGCCTGGCCTGGGCGCTCTGGCGCCCGCGCGTGGCGGCGCTGCCGCAGCCCCGCCCCATGCAGCTGCTGGCCACGGGCGCCCACCGGCTGCTGTACCTGCTGATGCTGCTGATGCCGCTGTCGGGCTTCGTGGGCTCGGTGTTCTCGGGCTACCCCATCCGCTTCTTCGGCCTGCGCCTGCCGCAGCTGGCCGAGCGCTGGGACGGCGCCAAGGAGCTGGCCAGCGGCGTGCACCAATGGTCGGCCTGGGCCCTGGTGCTGCTCATCGCCCTGCATGTGCTGGCCTTCGTGCACCACCAGGTGATCCGCAAGGAGCCGCTGCTGCAGCGCATGCGCTGAATGTCACCGGCTGCTCCATAGCTGAGCAACCGCGGCGCCACACAGCGTTGCACATTTGAACGGCAAACACGGCACCCGGGCCGGCAGCGTGACGATTGTCAATGTGGCACGGCTCTTGCGTTGATGTGGCGGGGATCTCACCCACCACAACACAAGGAGCAAACCACCATGACCTCATCGGTATCCAAGCAACTGCGCCTGAGCAGCCTGGCCGTGGCCGCCACCCTGGCGCTGACGGCCCATGCCGCCAACGTCAAGCCCGTCACCTGGGAAGACATTGCCAACGACCACAAGACCACGGCCGACGTGCTGACCTATGGCCTGGGCTTGACGGCGCAGCGCTACAGCCCGGCCAAGACGCTCAACACCAAGAACGTCAATGGTCTGGTGCCGGTGTGGAGCTACTCCTTCGGCGGCGAAAAACAGCGCGGCCAAGAGGCGCAGGCGCTGATCCACGACGGCGTGATGTATGTCACCGCCTCGTACTCGCGCTTCGTGGCGCTGGACGTGCGCACCGGCAAGCGCCTGTGGACCTACGAGCACCGCCTGCCCGAGGACATCCGTCCCTGCTGCGACGTGGTCAACCGCGGCCCGGCCATTTTTGGCGACAAGGTGTATTTCGGCACGCTGGACGCGCGCGTCGTGGCCCTGGATCGCAACACCGGCAAGGTGGTCTGGAACGAGAAATTCGGCGACCACAAGGTGGGCTACACCATGACCGGCGCGCCCTTCATCATCAAGGATCAGAAGACCGGCAAGACCCTGCTGGTGCATGGCTCCTCGGGCGACGAGTTCGGTGTGGTCGGCTGGCTCTACGCCCGCGACCCGGATACCGGCAAGGAAGTCTGGGCCCGCCCCATGGTCGAAGGCCATGTCGGCCGCCTGAACGGCCAGCCCAGCACCCCCACCGGCGACCCCAAGGCGCCCAGCTGGCCCAACGACCCGAACAGCCCCACCGGCAAGGTCGAGGCCTGGAGCCAGGGCGGCGGCGCGCCGTGGCAGACGCCCTCGTTCGACGTGGAGACCAACACCATCATCGTCGGCACCGGCAACCCCGCGCCCTGGAACACCTGGAAGCGCACCGCCAAGGGCGACGACCCACGCAACTGGCCCAGCCTCTACACCTCGGGCCAGGCCTATGTCGATCCGAGCACCGGCGACCTGAACGGCTTCTTCTCGCACACGCCCAATGACGCCTGGGACTTCTCGGGCAACAACTCGGTGCTGCTGTTCGATTACAAGGACCCCAAGAGCGGCAAGACCATCAAGGCCTCGGCCCATGCCGACCGCAATGGCTTCTTCTTCGTCACCGACCGCGAAAAGCTCGCCAAGAACGACGGCGGCCATCCCTGGAAGCAGAACGCCATCATCGGCGCCCACCCCTTTGTGGACGGCATCACCTGGGCCAAGGGCTTCGACCTGAAGACCGGCCTGCCGATCGAGAACGGCAACCGCCCGCCAGAGCCCAAGGAGGGCCAGGAAAAGGGCGACAGCATCTTCGTCTCGCCACCCTTCCTGGGCGGCACCAACTGGATGCCCATGAGCTACAGCCCGGACAGCGGCCTGTTCTACATCCCGGCGAACCACTGGGCCATGGACTACTGGTCCGAGCAGATCACCTACAAGCCTGGCGCGGCCTACCTGGGCCAGGGCTTCCGCATCAAGAAGCTGTATGACGACCATGTGGGCATCCTGCGCGCCATCAACCCGCAGACCGGCAAGATCGCCTGGGAGCACAAGGAGCAGTTCCCGCTGTGGGCCGGCACGCTGACCACGGCCGGCGGCCTGCTCATCACCGGCACCTCGGACGGCTTCGTCAAGGCTTTCGACAACAAAACCGGCAAGGAGCTGTGGAAGTTCCAGACCGGCTCGGGCATCGTCTCCGTGCCGGTGACCTGGGAGATGGACGGCGAGCAGTACATCGCCATCCAGTCCGGCTACGGTGGCGCCGTGCCGCTGTGGGGCGGCGACATGGCCGAGCTGACCAAGCAGGTCTCGCAGGGCGGCTCGATGTGGGTCTTCAAGCTGCCCAAGGCGCAGAAGGTGGCGGCCAAGTAAGTCCTGGGAGCGCCGGCGTCTCGCCGGCATGGATTTCCTGTGCCGGCGAGACGCCGGCGCTCCCATCAACCACCCGGAGCCCACGCCCATGACCCGTTTCACCCGCATCGCCCTGACCGGGGCGATTTTGCTTGCCGGGGCCGGCGCGGCGCTGGCCCAGCCGGCCCAGGACGACGCCCGCAGCGAACCCCTGGTCATCAACGGCTGCCCGATCTGGCCCTATACCCGCTGCCCCGGCGCCGACCTGCGCCATGCCAGCCTGGCGGGCAAGAACCTGGCTGGCGCCGACCTGCGCGGCGCCAACCTGACGCGCGCCGACCTGCGCGGCGCCAATCTCTCGGCCGCCGATCTGGAGGGCGCCAACCTGACCGGCGCGCGCATGTCCAAGGTCTCGGCGGCCAACACCGATTTCAAGGGCGCCAAATTCATCGGCACCGACCTGGAGAGCGCGCGCCTGATGCGCTCGGACTTCTCGGGCGCCCTGTTCGAGGGCACCAGCCTGGAGATGGCGCGCATGAACCATGCGTGGTTCGTCGGCACGCGCTTCATCGCCAATGATTTCCAGGAGACCAAGTTCGTCGCCACCAACATGCAGAACGCATTCTTCGACGGCAACCACACGCTCTACACCATCTTCACGGAATCCAACCTCGATGGCTGCCAGGGCTGCCAGCCGGACTGGAGGTGATGCAAATGCTATCGTTTTCAAAGCACGTTGCGCTTGCCAGCATTGCGCTGTCGGCTATTTTTGTCACAAATGCGCAGGCCGTGGAGCAGATCAAGCCCCAGGTCGATGCGTCGGCCCTGCCGGCGCTCGGCTGGCACGAGCCCAACCCCCTGCGCGGCAATGCCGAGGCCGCCGCCATCGGCAAGGCCGCCTTCAACCAGAGCTGCGCCGTCTGCCATGGCCAGGATGCCATTGGCACACGCTCGCCCGCACCCGACCTGCGCCGCATCGGCATGGGCTGCCGGCGCATCCAGGACGCGGCCCTGCGCCAGCGCTGCCAGGGCGACGCGGACGCGTTCTTCATCAAGTCGGTGCGCTACGGCAAGCAGAAGTTCGGCATCGTCCACATGCCGCCCTGGGAAGGCCTGCTTGCGCCCGAGCTGGCCTGGGCGCTGCGCAGCTTTGTCGAAACCGCGCCCAAGGGCACGGGTATTCAGTCGCTGTCGCCCACCGCCGCCGCCACGCAGTAGCGCAGCGCCCGCAGCATGGCGGGCTCTGCGCCCAGGTGCCCGCTGGCCACCAGCTGCAGGCGGGCATGGGGCCGGCCCATGGCCGCCCAGCGCCGGCTGTTGCCGGGCGGGCAAATGGCGTCAAAGCGCCCATGCACCCAATCGACCGGCACCCCATGCCGCGCCAGGGCGAGCACGGCGGCATCGAGTTCTCCGGGTCGCACAAAGCCCCGGTGGCGCAGGTAATGCGCCTGCAGGCGGTACCTGGCCTGCGCCTGGCGATCCGCCGGCGTGGCGCGCGGCCGGGGCAGCTGCGCCAGGGCACGGCGCTGCTGGCGCTGCAGGCCGGCCCATAGCCGGCGCTGGGCGGTTGCATCCTTTCCCGACAGATGCCGCAGGCTGCGGCGCAGGCCATGCAGCGCGTCACGCCGCTCGCGCAGCGCCCAGCCCCGGCCGGCCTGCAGGGATGGAACAGTCACTGCTCCGCTTTGGAGCAGTTGTGACAGGCCGGACAGGGCCTGGGGCAGTGCGGCCCCGTGCGGTACCGGCCAGTCGCCCTGCGCCACGCGCTTGCCGGGCCGCGCGCTGGGCAGCAGTAGGCCGCCCACCTCGCTCCGCGTGAGGCCAAAGGCGCCGCGCAGCACCAGCCGCGCCACATGATCCGGGTGCTGGCGCGCATAGGCCAGGGCCACCACCGTGCCCCAGGAGCCACCCAGCAGCGACCAGCGCTCCAGGCCCAGATGCCGGCGCAGTGCCTCCAGGTCGGCCACCAGCGCCGCCAGATGGTTGGCCGCCGTGCGCCCGCTGGGGCGCGAGTCGCCCGCGCCGCGCTGGTCTGGCGCGATCACACGCTGGCGCGCCAGGTCAAACGGTGCCAGCAGGGCCGGGCTGCAGCCGCTGCCCGGGCCGCCATGCAGCAGCAGCCAGGGTTCGCCCCGTCCCATATCGCGCCAGGCCATGCGGTGCAGCCCGCCACGCGCCAGCCGGCGCGGCGCGGGCCAATGAGGTACATCAAGGGTGGCATTGATTTTGCGTGGCATGGCTGCGGCTGCGTGAAACAGGTTCTACGGGTTTTGTGCGGCACGCAATCATCTTTCATGCCACTCATCACAGGAGACAACCATGCAATGGACCACCCCCGCCTTCACCGATCTGCGCTTCGGCTTTGAAATCACCATGTACATCGCCAACCGTTAATCCCCCCTGGCGGGGGCGGCAGGCGTCGCCCCCGCACATCACCCACATTCACAGACCATGCTATTGCGCGTTTTAGGCTCTTCCGCCGGCGGTGGCTTTCCACAGTGGAACTGCAACTGCCCCAATTGCGCCGGCCTGCGCGCAGGCAGCCTGCGCGCCCGGGCACGCACCCAATCCAGCGTGGCCGTCACGGCCGATGGGCAGGACTGGCTGCTGGTCAACGCCTCGCCGGACCTGCTGACGCAAATCCAGCAGACGCCGACGCTGCAACCGGCGCGCAGCCTGCGCGACAGCGGCATTGCCGCGGTGCTGCTGATGGACGCACAGATCGACCATGTCACGGGTCTCTTGATGCTGCGCGAGCGCAAGACGCCGCTGCCGCTCTTGGCCACACCCGAGGTGTTGTCGGACATTGGCGCGGGCTTTCCCATCACCCAGATTCTTTCCCATTACTGCGGCGTGGCCGCCCAGGCCATAGTCTGTGACGGGCGCAGTTTTGCCGCCCCGGGCCTGCCGGGCATCGCCTTGCAGGCCGTGACGCTGTCGTCCAAGCCGCCGCCGTATTCGCCGTTTCGCGGCGCGCCGCGCCCGGGCGACAACATCGGCCTGATGGTCACCAACCCGGCGACCGGCGCGCGCCTGTTCTACGCCCCCGGCCTGGCCGAGGTCACACCGGATCTGCTGGCCTTGATGGCCCGCTGCAGCGTGGTGCTGGTGGACGGCACCTTCTGGACGAATGACGAAATGCAGCGCCTGGGCCTGTCCAACAAGGCGGCGCTGGACATGGGGCATCTGCCGCAAAGCGGCGCCGGCGGCATGCTCGATCAACTGGCGCGCCTGCCCAGGAGCGTGCGCAAGGTGCTCATCCACATCAACAACACCAACCCCATACTGAACGAGGACTCGCCCGAGCGCGCCGAGCTGGCCGCGCAGGGCGTGGAGCTGGCCTTCGATGGCATGGAAATTGAATTCTGATTCTGGACAGGACAGCCCACCATGGACATCGCCACCAGCCCCGCCCCCCAGCCCAGCCTGCCCGCCTGGAGCGCGCAGGAGTTCGAAGCCCAGCTGCGCGACAAGGGCGCGGCCTACCATATCCACCACCCGTTCAACGTGCGCATGAACGCCGGCGGTTGCACACCCGATGAGCTGCGCTGCTGGGTAGCGAATCGCTTCTATTACCAGATCTGCATACCGCGCAAGGACGCCGCCATCCTGGCCAACATGCCCGATCGCGCGCACCGCCGCCTGTGGGTGGAGCGCATCCTGGACCATGACGGCCAGGGTGACCACCAGGGCGGCAATGCCGGCGGCATCGAGGCCTGGACACGCCTGGGCCAGGCCGTGGGCATTGAGCGCGAAGACCTGTGGTCACTGCGCCGCGTGGCGCCGGCCGTGCGCTTTGCCTGCGACGCCTATGTCAACTTTGCCGCCCGCGCTCCCTGGCAGGAGGCCGTGTGCTCGTCGCTCACCGAGATGTTCGCACCGCAGATCCACAAGGACCGCCTGGCCACCTGGCCCGGGCATTACCCCTGGATAGAGGCCGAGGGCCTGCACTACTTTCGCAGCCGCATTCCGCTGGCCAGCCGCGACGTCGAGCATGGCCTGCGCGTGACCTTGGAACATTTCACCACCCGCGCCGCACAGCAGCGTGCGCTGGACATTCTGCAATTCAAGCTGGACGTGCTCTGGTCCATGCTGGATGCCATAGAGAAAGCCTGCCATGAACTTTGACGCCGCCGCCCACGCAGCAGCTCCGCCCTACCCCGACGCGCCGCAGCTGCCGCACTTGTCGCGCCGCCTGCGCCTGCAGTACGAGGCCGCGCAGACGCGCTGGGTGCTGCTCTACCCCGAAGGCATGGTGCAATTGAACGACAGCGCCGCCGAGATCCTGCGCCGCTGCGACGGCCGCCACACCGTGGCCGACATCGTCAATGAGCTCGAATCGCTGTTCGACACCCAGGGCATCGCCCCGCAGGTGCACGAGCTGCTGGCCGAGGGCACACGCCGTGGCTGGCTCGATTAACACCCCCACGCCGCCGGTCGGCGTAGGCCAGCCGCTGTGGCTGCTGGCCGAGCTGACCTACCGCTGCCCGCTGCACTGCGTGTTTTGCTACAACCCGGTCCAGCTCAAGCAGGCGAGCAGCGAGCTGACGACCGCCGAATGGGTCGAGGTGATGCGCCAGGCGCGCCAGCTCGGCGCGGCGCAGCTCGGGTTCTCGGGCGGCGAGCCGCTGGTGCGTGACGACCTGGAGGAGCTGGTGCAGGAGGCGCACCGCCTGGGCTACTACACCAACCTCATCACCTCGGGCGTCGGCCTGACGCCGGCGCGGGCGCAGCGCCTCAAGGACGCGGGGCTCGATCATGTGCAGCTGTCCTTCCAGGACAGCACGCGCGAGCTGAACGATTTTCTGAGCCACACCAAGACCTTCGAGCTGAAGAAAAAGGTGGCGCAGACCATCAAGGCGCACGACTGGCCCATGGTCATGAACTGTGTGCTGCACCGGCACAACCTGCCGCATGTCGGGCAAATCATTGAGATGGCCCTCGACCTGGGCGCCGAATACCTGGAGCTGGCCAACGTGCAGTACTACGGCTGGGCCTGGGTGAACCGCGACCACCTGATGCCCACGCGCGCGCAGCTGCAAGAGGCCGAGGCCGTAGTGCAGGGCTGGCGCGAGCGCATCGGTAAACAATGCCGGCTGCTGTTCGTCGTGCCCGATTATTTTGAGGAGCGCCCCAAGGCCTGCATGAACGGCTGGGGCTCGGTGTTCCTGTCGATCGCCCCCGACGGCCTGGCCATGCCCTGCCACAACGCGCGCGACCTGCCCGGCCTGCAACTGCCGAACGTGCGCGAGCAGCCAATCGCCGACATCTGGCAGCGCAGCCAGGCCTTCAACGCCTACCGTGGCCAGGACTGGATGCAGGAGCCCTGCCGCAGCTGCGACGAGCGCTACAAGGACTTTGGCGGCTGCCGCTGCCAGGCCTTCATGGTCACGGGCGACGCCGCCGCGACCGACCCGGTATGCAGTAAATCGCCACAGCACGAAAAAATCGTCGAGTTCGTGCGCCGTGCGCCCGAGCGCAGGCAGAGCATCCCCATCGTCCACCGCAGCGACCCGCAGCCATGTGCACGCGCCTGAATCCGCCATATTTCAAACAAAATATGGCTCAAACGCTTATACAGCAAGCGCATACAGCTATCAAAAACAGTGCGTTTCTGGCCGCCGGTCTGCTGCTGCCAGCACTCTGCACGGCGCAGTCCGCCCCGAGCCCACAGGACACGGCCCTGCTCGCCGGCAACTGCATCACCTGCCATGGCCCCGGCGGCCAGCCACCAGCGGGGGCCGGGAGCAGCATTCCCGCCCTGCGCGGCCAAAGCGCCGCCCGCCTGCTCGAGCGCATGCAGGCCTTCCAGGCCGGGCAGGTGGCAGACGCCACCGTCATGCCGCTGTTGATGCAGGGCTATGACAAGACCCAGATGCAGGCCCTGGCGCGCTGGTTCGCCCAGCCAGCGGAGAAGCCCTGATGGCCAGGCTGCAGCGCCGCCAGTTATTGCTGGGCGCGGCCGGCCTGGCGGCTCCTGCCATCCTGCGCGCCCAGGGCGCGAACGCCCGCGTGGTGGTGGTCGGCGGCGGCTTTGGCGGCGCCACGGTGGCGCGCTACCTGCGCGCCTGGGCGCCACGGGTGCAGGTGACCCTGGTGGAGCCGGCCGAGCGCTTTGTCACCTGCCCGTTCTCCAACCATTACCTGGCCGGGCTGCGCAGCTGGGACAGCATCAGCCACGGCTACGACGGCCTGCGCGCCGCCGGCGTGCAGGTCATCCACGCCCGGGCCGAGGACGTGGATGGCCCGCGGCGCAGCCTGCGCCTGCATACCGGCCAGGAGTTGCCCTGGGATCGCCTGGTGCTCTCGCCCGGCGTGGACATGCGCTGGGGCGCGCTGGAGGGTTACGACGAGGCAGCCGCCGAACTCGCGCCGCATGCCTGGAAGGCCGGCGCCCAGACCCGGCTGCTGCGCCGCCAGCTTGAGGCCATGCCCGACGGCGGCCTGTTCGTGATGGTGATCCCGGACAACCCGTTCCGCTGCCCGCCCGGGCCGTATGAGCGCGCCAGCCTGGTCGCGCATTACCTGCAGCAGCACAAGCCACGCAGCAAGATCCTGCTGCTGGATGCGAAGAACAACTTTTCCAAGAAAGAACTCTTTCTGCCCGCCTGGAAGACCTTGTACGGCGACAGGATCGAATGGGTCAGCCTGGCCGAGGATGGCCAGGTGGTGCGCGTCGATGCCCGGGCGCTGGAGGTGGAGACGCTGTTTGGCACGCGCCACAGGGCCGATGTGCTCAACGTCATCCCGCCGCAGAAGGCCGGCCTGATTGCCGCGCGCGCAGGCGTGCTGGATGCCAGCGGCTGGGCGCCGGTGCGGGGAGAAAATTTTGCTTCCAAACAGGTGGCAGGCATCCATGTGCTGGGCGACGCGGCCCTGGCCGGGCCGATGCCGAAGTCCGGCTTTGCCGCCAACAACCAGGGCAAGCTGGTGGCGGCGGCCATTGCCGCCGAGCTGACCGACCAGCGCGCCCCCACCGCCTGGTACGCCAATACCTGCTACAGCCTGCTGGCGCCGGACTACGGCATCTCGGTGGCCGGCGTCTACCGCGCCGAGCAGGGGCGCCTGGTGGATCTGCCGCACAGCGTGGGCGTGAGCCCGCTGGACGCCCCACCCGCCCACCGCGCCGCCGAGGCGCGGCATGGCGCAGCCTGGTACGCGGCCATCTGCGCCGATATCTGGGATCGTTGAACCTAAAAACCGCAGTTGGATGCGCCCGCCAGTGCCGTGATCGGCGTGCCAGGCAAGGCGCGACGACGCAGCGCACTCCTGTGCGCAAGGAGAAGCAACGCCGCATGGCGCGTCGAGCGCGGTGCTGGCGGGCGCATAGCGCTCTCACCCAAAAGGTGAACGATCCCAAGTAGCACAAAGTCAGATTCCATGCGACTTTTCCAAGGATTACAAGCGGTCAACTGCGGTTTTTAGGTTGAACCTCAAGCGGTTCGGCGCTGTGCCAGCTGCCCCAGGTGGAGCTGCGCCTCACCGTCGCCGCTTTGCGCCAGCCGCTCCCACAGCAGGCGCGCGCGCTGGTAGTCGCCCAGCAGGCAGGCGGCATGGGCCTGCAAGTGCTGGCCCTGGGCATCGGCCGCCGGCTGCAGCATGGCCCAGGCGGCGCCAAGCACGGTATGCGGATGGGTGGCGGCCATGGCCCGGCTCATGGCTTGCTGCTGAGCACCCAGCCGGCCAGCAGCTTCAGATCCTGCGCGCTGAGGCTGGAATGCGCCGGCATGGCGGCGCGGCCCCATTTGCCCTTGGAGCCCATTTGTATGGACTGCGCCAGCGTGGCCACGGCGTCCTTGTCGCCGGCGTACTTCTCGGCCACCGAGTTGAAGGCCGGGCCGACGATCTTCTCGGCCGCGGCGTGGCAGCTGTAGCAGCCATTGGACTTGGCGATCTCGGCGGCCGCGGCCAGGTCGGTGCTGGCGTGGGCCGCTGTGCCAGCGGCCGACAGGAAGGCGAGGAGGATGAGGTTGCGCATGGTGGGGCCCTTCAGGTGGATTCAAAGAGGTTTGGCTTGCTTGCTGCTGATAGGGGCAACATCCATGCCAGCCCCGCCCCGCTGC
>JAGPIX010000048.1 GCA_018054745.1 Alicycliphilus sp. | reverse complement strand
CTGGAAAAGGCCGTGCGCGCGGCCTTTGCCGAGCTGTCGGCGGGCAATGCACAGGCCAGCTTTGCCGTGCGCAGCTCGGCCACGGCCGAGGATCTGCCCGATGCCTCGTTCGCCGGCCAGCAGGAGACTTTTCTGAACGTCGTCGGCATCGAGGACGTGCTGCACAAGATGAAGGAGGTGTTTGCCAGCCTCTACAACGACCGCGCCATCAGCTACCGCGTGCACAAGGGCTTTGCGCACGACGTGGTGGCGCTGTCGGCAGGTGTGCAGCGCATGGTGCGCTCGGATCTGGGCGCCGCCGGCGTGATGTTCACCATCGATACCGAGAGTGGTTTTGACCAGGTGGTGTTCATCACCAGCAGCTACGGCCTGGGCGAGACCGTGGTGCAGGGGGCGGTAAACCCCGACGAGTTCTATGTGCACAAGCCCATGCTCCAGGCCGGCAAGCAGGCGGTGATTCGCCGCAATCTGGGCAGCAAGCTGATCCAGATGGTGTTTGCTACTCCCGAAGAAAAGGCCGCCTCGGGCAAGCTGGTCAAGACCACCGATGTTGCCCCCGAGCTGCGCAACCGCTACAGCCTGAGCGATGCCGAGGTGCAGCAGCTGGCGCATTACGCCTTGGTCATCGAGCAGCATTACGGCCGCCCCATGGATATCGAGTGGGGCAGGGACGGCACCGACGGCCAGCTCTACATCCTGCAGGCGCGCCCCGAGACCGTGAAGAGCCAGGCCAAGGGCCAGGCCGAGCAGCGCTACAAGCTCAAGGGCCATGGCACCGTGCTGGCCGAGGGCCGCGCGATTGGCCAGAAGATCGGCACCGGCCGGGTGCGCCTGGTTCATGACATTGCCGAAATGGACAAGGTGCAGGCGGGCGACGTGCTGGTCACCGACATGACCGACCCGAACTGGGAGCCGGTGATGAAGAAGGCCTCGGCCATCGTCACCAACCGCGGCGGGCGCACCTGCCACGCCGCCATCATCGCGCGCGAACTCGGCATCCCCGCCGTGGTCGGCTGCGGTCACGCCACCGAGCTGCTGAAGGACGGTACGCTGGTGACGGTGAGCTGCGCCGAGGGCGACACCGGCCACATCTACGATGGCCTGCTGGAGACCGAGGTGACCGAGGTGCAGCGCGGCGAGATGCCGCAGATCAGCACCAAGATCATGATGAATGTCGGCAATCCGCAGCTGGCCTTTGACTTCGCCCAGCTGCCGAATGAGGGTGTGGGCCTGGCGCGGCTGGAGTTCATCATCAACAACAACATCGGCGTGCACCCCAAGGCCATCCTGGACTACCCCGCCGTCGATGCCGACCTGAAGAAGGCCGTGGAGAGCGTGGCGCGCGGCCACGCCAGCCCGCGTGCCTTCTACGTGGACAAGGTGGCCGAGGGCGTGGCGACGATTGCGGCGGCCTTTTACCCCAAGCCGGTCATCGTGCGCCTGTCGGACTTCAAGAGCAACGAGTACCGCAAGCTGATCGGCGGCAGCCGCTACGAGCCCGAGGAAGAAAACCCCATGCTGGGCTTTCGCGGCGCGGCGCGCTACATCAGCAAGGACTTTGGCGAGGCCTTTGCGATGGAATGCGAAGCGCTCAAGCGCGTGCGCAACGACATGGGCCTGGCCAACGTGCAGATCATGGTGCCCTTCGTGCGCACGCTGGGCCAGGCCGAGCGCGTGACGGGGCTGCTGGCCGCGCATGGCCTCAAGCGCGGCGAGAACGAGCTCAAGCTGATCATGATGTGCGAGGTGCCGAGCAACGCCATCCTGGCCGAGCGCTTCCTTGAGTACTTCGACGGCTTCTCCATTGGCTCCAACGACCTGACCCAGCTCACGCTGGGGCTCGATCGCGACTCGGGCCTGGAGCTGCTGGCGCAGGATTTCGACGAGCGCGACCCGGCCGTCGAGGCGCTGATCCACAAGGTGATCCTGGCCTGCCGCGCGCAGGGCAAGTACATCGGCATCTGCGGTCAGGGGCCCAGCGATCACCCGGACTTTGCCCAGTGGCTGGCGCGCGAGGGCATTTCCTCGATCTCGCTGAACCCCGACAGCGTGATCGACACCTGGCACAAGCTCGCCGGCTGAACGAGCCATGCCGCAGCGCAGGACGTTCGCCGAAAGCCAGATCGAGGGCGACTACGAGGGCGCGCCCTTCGCCCCCGATCTGCATGACGCGCGCCACCTGTGGCTCAAGGCCGTGCTGCTGCTGGTGTGGCTGCTGGTGTCCTTTGTCGCCTGCTACTTCGCGCGCGACCTGCCGGTCACGGTGGGCGGCTGGCAGCTGAGCTACTGGCTGGCGGCGCAAGGGGCGGTGCTGGTGTTCATCGTCATCGTTGGCGTGTACTGCGTGGCGATGGATCATTTCGAGCGGCAGGACATGGCAGCGCAAGGCCAGCCCGGCGCTGCCCAGGCCCATGACTGAACGCGGGGCAGGGCGCTCCTACATGGCGCGCCTGAACCGCATCATGGCGCTGTATGTCGTCGGCCTGCTGGGCTTCGTGGGCCTGATGGCCTGGGCCGAGCAGCAGGGCCTGTCGCGCCAGTGGATAGGCCCCATCTTCCTGTTCCTGACGGTGATGGCCTACGCCGGCATAGGTGTCTACGCGCGCACCACGGACGCCGACGAATACTACGTCGCCGGGCGGCGCATTCCGCCGTTCTACAACGGCATGGCTGCGGCCGCTGACTGGATGAGCGCGGCCTCGTTCATCAGCCTGTCGGGGGCGCTGTACCTGCAGGGTTTTTCGGGCACACCGGATCAACCCGGCGGCCTGGCCTATCTGCTGGGCTGGACGGGCGGCTTCGTGCTCGTGGCGATGCTGGTGGCGCCGCACCTGCGGGCCATGAAGCTCTACACCATCCCGGATTTCTTCCAGGTGCGCTTTGGCGGGTGCTGGCCGCGCATCATCGCGGCGTTGTCGGCCGTGCTGTGCTCGTTCACCTATGTGGTGGCGCAGATCTACGGCGTGGGCCTGATTGCATCGCGCCTGACGGGCGTGCAGTTCGAGATCGGCATCATGCTGGGCCTGGGCGGCGTGCTGCTGTGTTCCTTTCTGGGCGGCATGCGGGCGATTACCTGGACGCAGGTGGCGCAGTACATGGTGATCCTGCTGGCGTTCTTGATACCCGTGTCCTGGCTGGCCTACAAGCAGCTGGGCAACCCGGTGGCACCCATCGTTGCCGGCAAGCAACTGGGCAAGATCGCGCAGCTGGAAGACGGCCTGCTGGCTTCCGAGGTGGAGCGCCAGGTGGTGGCCGCCTACCTGCAGCGCGCGCGCGACTACGAGGCGCGCCTGACCGACGTGCCCGCGGCGCTGGCGCGTGAGCGCGAGGCCACGCGTGCACGCCTGCAGCGCCTGCGCGCGCAGAACGCCGACGTGGGCCTGATCGTGGCCGCCAGCCGCGAGCTGGCCTCCATGCCGCGTGACGCGGCCAGCGCGCGCGAGCGCTGGACGCGCGAGATGCTGGCCAACTACGAGCGCGCGCGCGAGCTCGGCGGTCTGCCGCGCCACAGCCAGGCCTATGCCGGCGACCCCGACGGCACGCCGGCCGAGCGCCAAGCCTTCGATCATTCGCGGCGCAACTTCCTGGCGCTGATGTTCTGCCTGATGGTGGGCACGGCCGGCCTGCCACATTTGCTCACGCGCTACTACACCGTGCCGTCGGTGGGGGCGGCGCGCACCTCGGTGGCCTGGTCGCTGTTCTTCGTGGCACTGCTGTACCTGAGCGCCCCCGCCCTGGCGGTGCTGGTGAAGTACGAGGTCATGAACAACCTGGTGGGCAGCAGCTTCGACCAGCTGCCCAACTGGATGGCGCAATGGGCGCGGGTGGATGCCTCGCTGTTGTCGGTGGAGGACATGAATGGCGACGGCATCGTGCAGTTTGGCGAGATCCGCTTTGGCGCCGACCTGATCATGCTGGCAACGCCCGAGATCGCCGGCCTGCCTTACGTCATTTCGGGCCTGGTGGCCGCGGGTGGCCTGGCGGCGGCGCTGTCCACCGCCGATGGCCTGCTGCTGACCATCAGCAATGCCTTGGTGCGTGACCTGTACTTTCAGCAAAGCGGGCGCAAGGCATCGCCCGAGCAGCGCGTGATTCTGACCAAGTTCACGTTGCTCTCGGTGGCCCTGTCGGCGGCCTTCGTGGCGGCGCTGAAACCCTCCGAGATCCTGCCCATGGTCTCGGCCTCGTTCTCGATTGCCGCATCGGCCTTTGTGCCGGCCATGGTGCTGGGCATCTTCTGGCGCGGCACCACGCGCCGAGGCGCGGTGGCGGGCATGCTGGCGGGCCTGTCGGTCACCATGTACTACCTGCTGTCCCAGGTGGACGGGGTGCGCGAGGTCGTTCCCGACATGCTGCTTGCCGATGGGCTGTGGTTCGGCATCAGCCCCATCTCCTCTGGCGTGTTTGGCGTGCCCACAGGCCTGCTCGTGACCTGGCTGGTGAGCCTGGTTACGCGGCCAGGCAGGGTGGCCGTGGTGATTCCGGACGGGCTATGACTTGGGCCGGTGCAATCGGCGCGACGCGCCAGGTTCACAATTGAAAACAAACGTGGCAAACTGAAACCTTTGCGGCGCTACTGCGCCTGGATGCAATGCACAGCAAGGGACAGGCATGATTTTGCTCAAGACTGCGGCCGGACAGCAGGCGTTCAAGGAGCGCCATGGCGCTCTTTCGCTGCGCCAGCGTTCGGCCTTTCTCTTGTTTGATGGCCAGCGAAGCTTGGCGCAGGTGCTGGAGGCCACCGCAGCCCTGGGCATATCCTGGGACGATGTGCGCAACATGGTCGATGCCGGGCTGCTGGAGCTGGCCGAAGCGGGGCCAGCCGCCAGGAACCCCGGCAGCGCCAAGCCGCCAGTACCGCCCGTGGCGATGTCGGGCGGCGTAGGCAGCGAGCGCTCGACGAGCGAGCGTTACCAGGCCGGCTACCTGATCGCCACCGAACTCACCGCAGCCCTGGGGCTGCGCGGCTTTCGCCTGCATCTGGCCGTGGAGGGTGCGACCGGCTTCGAGTCGCTGGCGGCCCTGGCGCCCAGGATCCGCGAGGCCGTGGGCGCGGACAAATGCGCGCGCCTGGAGCATGCATTGTTTGGCTGACAGTCTTACGACCGATGCGCAGGCGGCATCTATTGCCCGCACTGCGCCGGCGTCACGCATAAAAAAAGGAACGTCGTGACGTTCCTTTTTTGTGGTGAGCAGGTGGCTTAGACGCGCTTGCGGTATTCGCCGGTGCGGGTGTCGATTTCGATCTTGTCGCCCTGGTCCACAAACAGCGGCACGGCGACTTCGAAGCCGGTGCCGATCTTGGCGGGCTTCAGAACCTTGCCGGAGGTGTCGCCCTTGACGGCGGGCTCGGTCCAGGTGATTTCGCGCTCCACGCTGGTGGGCAGCTCGACGGAGATGGCCTTGCCGTCATAGAACACCACTTCGGCGGTCATGCCGTCTTCGAGGTAGCTGATGGCGTCGCCCATGTTGCCGGCTTCCACCTCGTACTGGTTGTAGTCGGCGTCCATCCACACATACATCGGGTCGGCGAAGTAGGAGTAGGTGCAGTCCTTCTTGTCCAGGATGACGTTGTCGATTTTGTCGTCGGCCTTGAACACGACTTCGGTGCCCATGTTGCCCAGCAGGGACTTGAGCTTCATGCGTACGGTGGCGGCGCCGCGGCCGCCGCGGGCGTACTCGGTCTTCAGGACGATCATCGGGTCTTTGCCCTGCATGATCACGTTGCCGGCGCGGATTTCTTGAGCGATTTTCATGGTTTGGCTTCAGCGAAGGGTTGGGCCGCTCCACAGGGCGGGGCGGGTGGGCGTGGCCGAGGGCTGCCTTCCACCCCGGCGCATGTTCCGCGGCGGGGCGCGCCGGTGGGGCACGGGGAGTGCCGCCTTTTCATGGCGCAAAGCCAAGCATTCTAGCTTTTCTCGTTCACAAACCCTATGAGTAAGGTCAATAAATCGGGTTGTGCCAGCAGCCGCGCGCGTGCCGCCTGCACGCAGGCTCGCCATTCGGCCAGGGTGGCGCTATCGAGCGACGGCAGCGCAGGCGCGGCCTCCAGCCCATTCCACAGCGCATGCCAGCGCCGCAGCGAAGCGGGCGCCTGCAGCCAGTCCAGAAAGGCCGCCAGCTTGGCGTGGTGCGCGTCGTCATGCTGCGGGTAGATCTGCCAGACCAAGGGCTGGCCGGCCCACAGCGCGCGTACCAGCGAGTCCTCGCCGCGCACCAGGTTCAGATCCGAGGCCCAGAGCATTTCGTCAAAGGCCGGTTGCGGGCAGGCTTCAAGATATGAAATAAATAGCTGTTCGCGCTTGTTCCATGAGGGTTGCAGGCCAATTTGATGCAAAACAGCAGCCTGGGCCCGGCCCGGTGTGACCAAGAGCCGAGCGTCGCCGCGTGCATGCAGTTGCGCGAGCAGCTGGGGCAGGGCCGGCGGCTCGTAACAAAACAATGACACGGCCAGCTCATCCGGCGCAATGCCGTGGCGCGCGCGCCAGGCCTGGCGGTCAAAGGCCGCCTGGCGCGCCGCCAGGTCGCGCTCGCGCAGCAGGCCGCCGGTTTGCGGCGTGAAGCCGGGGTAGAAGAACCAGCGCGTCAGGCCCTTGCCCGGGCCGTTCATCAGGGGCGAGGGCAGGCGATGGCAGCGCTCCACATAGCCCTCGGCCGACAGGTATTCCAGGTTGATCCACAAGGGTTTTTGGCCGTTTGCGCAGGTATGGTGCGCGATAGCAGCTATGAATTGCGGAGCAATCTCGCAACCGAAGGCCTCCACCACCACATCGCCCGGGCCGTCCGGCGGCGCGGTGCTGGGCCAGGGCAGCACCTGCACGCCGGCCGCGCCCTGCGGCGCCATCCAGGCCAGGGCGCTGGCGTCGTCCACCCACAGGCGCACGCAGTGGCCGCGCGCGCCCAGCTCGGCCGCCAGGCGCCAGCACACGCCGATGTCGCCATGGTTGTCTATGACCTGGCAGAAGATGTCCCAGCGCAGCGGCCCAGTCATGGCGTGGCCTCCGCGATCTGGGCGCGCAGGTGCGCCACCAGCAGGCCCGCCGCGCCCGAGAGCGACTCCTGCGCGCGCACGCACAGCGACAGGCGCCGGCGCGCCCAGGGCTCGGCCAGGGTGATGGCGCGCAGCGCCAGCGAGCCGCGCAGGTTTTGCGCGCTGCCGCGCGGCAGCACAGCCACGCCCAGGCCGGCCGAGACCATCAGGCACAGCGCGTCGTAGCTGGTGACCTGCATGCGCAGCTTCAGCGGCATGTCCAGCTCGGCCGCGCAGCGCGTCAGCAGGTTGTTGATGGCGCTGCCCGGGTGCATGCCGACGAAGGGGTGGGGCAGGGCCTCGGCCAGGCGCACGCGCTGCCTGCGCGCCAGCGCATGGCCCACGGGCACGATGAGCACCAGCTCGTCCTCGCGGTAGGGCAGCAGGGTGACGCGCTCGCCATAGCCGCCGTGGTTGAGGATGCCCACGTCGGCCGCGTTCTCGGCCACCGACTGCGCCACGGCGCTGCTGATCTGCTCCTGCAGGCGCACATCGACCTGCGGGTGCGCGGCCATGAAGCGCTGCAACTCATCGGGCAGGAACTGGGTGATGGCCGAGATGTTGGCCACCACGCGCACATGGCCGCGCACGCCGGCGCGGTAGTCGCGCATCTGCGTGGCGATGCCGTCCAGGTCGTTAAGCACGCCGCGCGCCAGGTTCAAAAGCGCGTAGGCCGCGGCCGTGGGCTCGGCGCCGCGGTTGCTGCGCGCGAACAGCTCCACGCGCAGCTGGCCCTCCAGCTCGGCCAGGCGGCGGCTGGCGGCCGACGGCGCAATATGCTCGCGCGCGGCGGCACGGGCGATGGCGCCGTCCTCCATCACGGCGACGAACAGGCGCAGGGAGAGCGGATCGAGCTTCATGGCCGGCGATGGTACTGCGCTCCGGCGCCCGCCATGCCGGTTTGCGATGGCAGCCTCGTGCCATAGCGTTTTGCCCTGGGCAGGCGCTGGCGCATGATGCGCGCCGGATTTTCAGGAGACACAACATGCATACAAGCAGCGCCCCCACGCCTGCGGCCCTGGCCGGCGTGCGCGTGATCGAGATGGGCCAGCTCATCGCCGGGCCGTTCTGCGGCAAGACGCTGGGTGAGTTTGGCGCCGACGTCGTGAAGATAGAGGCCGTGGGCAGCGGCGACCCGCTGCGCAACTGGCGCCTGATCAAGGAGGGCACCTCGGTCTGGTGGCAGGTGCAGTCGCGCAACAAGAAGTCGGTGGCGCTGGACCTGCGCCAGGCCGAGGCCCAGGCCATAGCGCGCCGCCTGATTGCCGAGGCCGATGTGCTGATCGAGAACTTCCGCCCCGGCACGCTGGAGGGCTGGGGCATGGCGCCCGAGGAATTGCACGCGCTCAACCCGGGCCTGGTCATCCTGCGTATCTCGGGCTACGGCCAGACCGGTCCCTACCGCGACCTGCCGGGCTTTGGCCTGATCGGCGAGGCCATGGGCGGCCTGCGCCACTTGACGGCCGAGCCCGGCCGCGTGCCGGTGCGGGTTGGTGTGTCGATTGGCGACACGCTGGCGGCGCTGCATGGCGTGATCGGCGTGATGATGGCGCTGTACCACCGCAAGGTGAATGGTGGCGCGGGCCAGGTGATCGACGTGGCGCTGCACGAGGCGGTGTTCAACTGCATGGAAAGCCTGATCCCCGAGTACAGCGCCTTTGGCGCCGTGCGCGAGCCCGCGGGCAGCGCGCTGCCGGGCATTGCGCCGTCCAACGCCTACCCCTGCCGGGACGGCTGGGTGCTGGTGGCCGGCAATGGCGACAGCATCTTCAAGCGCCTGATGGCCACGATTGACCGGCAGGACCTGGCCGACGACGCGCAACTGGCCGACAACGCCGGCCGCGTGGCGCGCGTGGCCGAGATCGATGCCGCCATTGGCACCTGGACGGGCCAGCACAGCGTGGCCCAGGTGATGGAGCGGCTGGCCGCGGCGCGCGTGCCCGCCGGCAAGGTCTACACGGCCAAGGACATCGCCGAGGATCCGCATTACCAGGCGCGCGCCATGCTGCTGCAACAGCAGACGCGCGATGGCTACAGCATCACCGTGCCGGGCGTCGTCCCCAAGCTCTCGGCCACGCCGGGCACGGTGCGCACCAGCGCCCCGCACCTGGGCGACGACACCGACGCCGTGCTGATGGATGCCGGCCTGACCCGGGAGCAGATCGCACTGCTGCGTGGCAAGGGCGTGATTCAATGAGCGCGGTTTGGAACGGCGCCGGCCGGCGCATCAGCATCTGCGACGTGGGCCTGCGCGACGGCCTGCAGATGGAGGCGCGCTTCGTGCCCACCGAGGACAAGATCGCCCTGGTGCATGCGCTGTCGGCCGCGGGCCTGAGAAAGATCGAGGTCACCTCCTTCACATCGCCCAACGCCATACCCGCGTTGCGCGATGCCGAGGTGGTGATGCGCAACATCGAGCGCCACCCCGGCGTGACCTACACCGCCCTGGTGCCCAATGCGCGTGGGGCCGAGCGGGCCATTGAGTCGCGCGTGGATGAGCTCAACCTGGTGATGTCGGTCAGCGGCACGCACAACCTGGCGAATCTGCGCATGACCAGCATGCAGTCGTTCGCAGCGTTGTCGCAGGTGGTGGCCATGGCCCAGGGCGCTGGCGTGCCGGTGAATGTGTCGCTGTCCTGCGTGTTCGGCTGCCCGATGGAGGGCGATGTGGCCCTGTCCACGGTATGCGACTGGGTGCGCCGCTTTGCCGACCTGGGCGTGCGGCGCATCACGCTGTGCGACACCACCGGCATGGCCTACCCGACGCAGGTGGCGCAGGTGAGTGCGGCAGCCCTTGCCCGGTGGCCCGATGCCGCCTTCACGCTGCACTTTCACAACACGCGCGGCATGGGCCTGGCGAACGTGCTGGCGGCCATCGACGCCGGCGCCAGCCGCTTCGATGCCTCGCTGGGCGGGCTGGGTGGCTGCCCCTATGCGCCCGGCGCCTCGGGCAATGTCAGTACCGAGGATCTGGTGCATGCGCTGGAACTCATGGGCTACGACACGGGAATCGACCTGCCGGCCCTGCTGGCCGCCGCGCACCGCCTGCCCGAGGTGATAGGCCATGACCTACCCAGCCAGCTCGCCAAGGCCGGGCCACGGCTGGCCCTGCACCCCGCGCCCGCCGACCTGGACGCCCTGCGCGAGCGCGCGCTGGCGCGCAGTGCCGTCTGACTTTTTGACAACCCGAGGAGACCTTTTCATGCACATGACACGCAAGCAGTTCACCACCCTGGCCCTGGCCGCGGCCGCCATGTCCGGCGCCTGGGCCCAGGGAGCCTATCCCAACAAGACGGTGACGTTCGTGGTGCCGGCCGCAGCCGGCGGCACCACCGACATCTCGGGGCGCATGGCGGCCCAGGCGCTGGCGCCGGTGCTGGGCCAGGCCGTGGTGGTGGACAACAAGGGCGGCGGCAACGGTGCCATCGCGGCCAACATCGTCAAGCGCGCCGAGGCCGACGGCTACACGCTGCTGATGCAGTACTCGGGCTTTCACGTCATCTCGCCGCACCTCGCCAAGGTGCCGCAGTGGGAGCAAAAGGATTTTCAGCCCATCGCCAACATCATCTCGGCGCCGCAGATCATCGTGGTGCGCGAAAGCCTGCCGGTGAAGACCCTGGCCGAGCTGATCGCCTATGCCAAGGCCAACCCGGGCAAGCTCAACTACGCTTCGTCCGGCAACGGCTCGCTGCAGCATGTCACCGGCGCCATGCTGGAGCAGCAGGGCGGCATCAAGATGGTGCATGTGCCCTACAAGGGCACGGGCCCGGCGCTGCAGGATCTGCTGGGTGGCCAGGTGGACCTGACCTTTGGCACGGCGCCGCCCTTCATGCCGCATATTGCATCGGGCAAGCTGCGTGTGCTGGCCGTGACCGGCAAGGAGCGCCTGCCCAGCTTGCCCGACGCACCCACCACGGCCGAGGCCGGCTACCCCGGCGTAAACGCCACCTCGTGGTTCGCGCTGTTTGCGCCGGCCGCCGTGCCCAGGCCGGTCATCGACCGGCTGGCCGCCGACCTGAAGAAGGTGGTGGAAGACCCGGCCTTTCGCAAGAAAGCCGAGGAGCAGGGCGCCGCGGCCGACTACCTTGGGCCGCAGCAGCTGAGCGAGCGCGCGAGGGCCGACTTTGCCAACTGGGCGGGCGTGATCAAAAGCTCGAAGATCGAGGCCGAGTAAGGCGCCGCGCAGGTGTCAAGGCGCCTCGGGCGCCGTCATGGCGTCGCGTTGCTGCGTGAAACACTCGCGCACGACACGCGCGAACAGCGCGGCGCGCGGATTGGCTGCACCCAGGCGCTCGGGGTAGGCCATGACCACCGACTGGGCGGCCAGCGGTCCGCGCAGGCGCCGGCAGGCCAGGCGCTTGCCGTCGTAACTCCAGTCGCGCACCGGGCGCGTGGTGAGCAGGGAGACGCCCAGGCCATTGGCCACGAGCGAGCGCACCATTTCGATCGAGGGTGTGGCATGGGCGATGCGAGGTGCCACGCCCGCCTGGCGGAACAGCGAGAGGAAGTACTCCCGGCTGTGCGGCAGGTCGATGAGGATGAAGGGCTCCTGGGCCAGCGCGGCCAGCGGCAGGCTGCTGCGTGCTGCCAACGCGTGGCCCGCGGGCAGCAGGGCGTAGGGCACGAAGGCCGTTACGGCCTCCAGGCGCACCGGACGTGCCAGGCCCATGTCATAGAGCAGGGCGGCATCGAGGGCGCCGCGCTCAAGCATCTGCAGCAGCGACTCGGTGTCAGCCTCGTGCACCTCGATCTCCACCCGCGGATGGCGCTCGCGCATGCGCAGCAGCATGGCGGGCAGGTGGCGTGGTGCCAGCGTGGCCAGGCAGCCGACGCGCAGCAGTCCGGCTTCCTCGTCCGTGCGCGGCCCTTCGAGCGCGCGTGCGCGCTCAAGCAGCGCGTGCGCCTCCCGGTGGCGCATCTGGCCCGCGGCCGTAAGCTCCAGGCCGCGCGCATGGCGGCGCACGAACAGCGTTTCGCCCCACAGCGCCTCCAGGTCGGCAATGGCCTTGGAGATGCTGGGCTGCGACACGCTGAGCGCCTCGGCCGCGCGCGCCGCGCCGCCATGCTGGGCCGCGGCGGCGAAGTATTCGAGCTGGCGCAGGCTGATGTTTATCAAAATGATTGATTCAAATTATCAAGATTGAATATTTTATTCTGATATCGGTTTGGGCAACCATGGGCACCTTGCATACCCGAAGGAGCCCCGCATGTCCGCATCGCCCCCCACCACCAGGCCGCTCGACGGCTTGCGCATCCTTGATTTCAGCCGCGTCCTCGCGGGGCCGCTGTCCACGGCGCTGCTTGCCGACCTGGGGGCCGAGGTCATCAAGGTCGAGCCGCCTGGCGGTGACGACTACCGCCATATCGGCCCCATGCGCGATGGCATCAGCAGCCTGTTCACCGCGCTCAACCGCAACAAGAAGAGCCTGGTGCTGGACCTCAAGCACCCCGAAGCCGCGGCAACCGTCGCCCAACTGGTCCAGAACGTGGATGTGGTGGTGGAAAACTTCCGCCCCGGCGTGGCCGAGCGCCTGGGCGTGGGCCCCGAGGAGCTACGCAGTGCCAACCCACGCCTGGTGTACGTGAGCGTGTCGGGCTTCGGCCAGACGGGGCCGCTGGCGCACCTGCCGGCCTACGACATCATCGTGCAGGCCATGAGCGGCCTGATGGAGGCCACGGGCGAGCCCGAGGGGCCGCCCACCATGGTGGGCGAGGCCGTGTCGGACGTGATCGCCGGCCTGTTCGCGTCCTGGGCCACGCTGGCCGCGCTCTTGCAGCAGCGCCGCACGGGCCAGGGCCAGCATGTGGACGTGGCCATGTTCGACGCCACGCTGGCCTTCCTCGTCACAGGCGTGGGCCGCTACCTGTTCACGGGCGAGAGCGCGCGGCGCAGCGGCAATCGGCATTCCTTCTCGGCACCGTTTGGCGTGTATCGCGCGCGCGACGGGCATTTTGCGCTGGCCGTGCTCAACAACAAGCTGTTTGCCACGCTGGCGGCGTTGATTGGCGTGCCTGGTTTCGCGCAGGACGCGCGCTTTGCCACCGACGAGCTGCGCCGGGCGCACGAGGGCGAGCTGGCCGCCGCCATCGAGGCCTGGGCCGGCCAGCACAGCGTGGCCGAGGTGGTGGCGCAGCTGGAGGCCGCCGGCGTGCCCGGCAGCCCGTTGTGGACCATGGCGCAGGCCCTCGAATCCGAGCAGGGCCTGGCGCGCGGCCTGCTGTCCGCCGTGGACGATCCGCGCCTGCCCGGGCTGCGCGTGCCCACGCAGCCCGTGAAGTTTGGCGGCTCTGCCCCGAACCGCACCGAGCCCGCGCCTGCGCTGGGCCAGCACACCGACGAGCTTATGGCCGGGCTGCTGCAGGCAGGCGGCGAGCGGCTGGCCGCGCTGCGCGCGGCGGGACTGTTCGGCCCTGCCATGACACACACCGTTTCACTTTGATGTTCAGGAGCCGATGAAATGAACCAGACAAACCGCTTGGGCGTGAGCCCCGATGATCAGGCCGTGGCTGACGCCGTGGCCCGCTTCGCCACCGAGACCCTTGCGCCGCGCGCGCGAGAGATCGATGAGCACGGCCTGTCCACTACCTGCCATGTGCCGCAACTGGCCGCATTGGGCGTGATGGGCATGAACCTGCCAGAGCAACAGGGTGGCGCGGGTGTCACGCCCACGGCCATGCTGCTGTCGCTGGTGGAAATCTCGCGCGCCTGCGCTGCCACCTCCTCGATGATCGGCGCGCATTACCTGGGTACCGATGCGGTGCTCATCGGCGGCAGCCCTGAGCAGCACGCACGCTGGCTGCCGCGCGCGGCCAGCGGCGAGTGGCTGGCGGGCTTCGCGTTGACCGAGCCGCGCGGCGGCTCGCATCCGGCCGACCTGCGCACGCGCGCCGTGCGTGAAGGCGAGCATTACCGCATCGACGGCGTGAAACATTTCATCTCAAACGCGAAGGAGGCCAGGTTTCTCGTGGTCTTTGCCAAGACCGACCCGGAAGCGGGTGCGCGCGGCGTCAGCGCCTTCGTGGTGGAGACTGACTCTCCGGGCATCAGCATTTCATCGCCCGAGAAGCTCATGGGCATCCAGGGCGCGCACGCGTTCGAGGTGGCGTTCGACGGCGTGCGCGTGCCCGCCGCGAACCGCCTGGGCGCCGAGGGCACGGGCTTCAAGACGGCGATGAAGGTGCTGGACAACAGCCGCCTGGACGTGGCGGCCACGGCCCTGGGCATCGCCGAGGCCGCGCTGGCCGACGCCACGCGCTGGATGCGCGAGCGCCAGATCGGCGGCGAGCCCATCGCCAGCAAGCAGGGCCTGCAATGGATGCTGGCGGACATGAAGCTGCGCCTGGAAGCATCCTGGGCCCTCACACTGCAGGCGCTCGCGCTGCGCCAGGCAGGCCAGCCATTCACGCTGCAGTCGGCCATGGCCAAGCTGCACGCCTCCGAGATGGTGGGCTTTGTGACCGACGCCGCGCTGCAGATCCACGGCGGCTACGGCTACACGCGCGAGATGCCGCTGGAGCGCTACGTGCGCGATGCGCGCATCTTGCGCATCTACGAGGGCTCGTCCGAGGTGCAGCGCAACATCATCGCACGCATGGTGCTGGCCGACTGATCGGCCCTTGCGGTGCCCCGTTGCGGGAAGCGCCGCAGCGTGTTCCCGGGAGGTGGGAAGAAGGCCGTTTTCCTGACGTCCGAGCAGTGTATTCCTGGTGTTTACCCTGTATAGACAGGTGCGAGGGAGCCCCGATCATCGCGGCAAGGAAGCAATGCCTGCTTCCCAATCTGGGCAAGCCAAAGAACTTTTTCCTACAGGAGACGATATATGAGCCAAGCGGTTGTGAGGATGGCGTCGCTAGCGGCGACGGTGGCCTGTGTAGCGGGGCTGGCCGCACCGGCGCAGGCCCAGGAGACCAAGGTGACGCTGGGTATGTCGGGCTGGACAGGTTTTGCACCGTTGACGCTGGCCGACAAGGCCGGCATCTTCAAAAAGAACGGCCTGGATGTGGAGCTGAAGATGATTCCGCAGAAGGACCGCCACCTGGCCCTGGCCTCCAAGGCCATCCAGTGCGCCGCGACCACGGTGGAGACGCATGTGGCCTGGAACACCAATGGTGTGCCCATCGTGCAGATCTTCCAGTTGGACAAGTCGTATGGCGCCGATGGCCTGGCGGTGCGCAATGAGGTCAAGAGCTTTGCCGACCTCAAGGGCAAGACCATCGGTGTGAGTGCCCCGGGTACGTCGCCGTACTTCGGCCTGGCCTGGATGCTGTCCAAGAACGGCATGAGCCTCAAGGACGTCAAGGTCGTCTCGCTGGAGCCCCAGCCCGCGGCCCAGGCCTTCGTGTCGGGCCAGAACGATGCGGCCATGACCTATGAGCCCTACCTGTCCACCGTGCGCGCCAACCCGCAGGCCGGCAAGATTCTGGCCACGACGATCGACTATCCCATGGTGATGGACACCGTGGGTTGCGACCCCGCCTGGCTCAAGGCGAACCCCAAGGCCGCGCAGGCCCTGGCCAACTCGTACTTCGAGGCGGTGGAGATGGTCAAAGCCGACCCCGCCAAGTCCTACGAGATCATGGGCGCGGCCGTCAAGCAGACGGGCGAGGCCTTTGCCAAGTCCGCGTCCTACCTGCGCTGGCAGGACAAGGCGGCGAACCAGAAGTTCTTTGCGGGCGAACTGCAGCAATTCATGAAGGATGCCGCGGCCATCCTGCTCGAGGCCGGCGTGATCCGCAAACTGCCGGACAACTACGGCGCGATGTACGACGGCAGCTTCATCAAGTGAGCACATGGTGCCAAAGGACAGCGATATGAATCAAGCAATGAGCGTAACGCCCCCGCTCGGGGCGCAGGAGGCGGCGCCGCGCCGCCGCCGTGCCCTGGCACCGCTGGAGCCCGTGAGCGCCCGCGCGCGGGTGGCCCTGGGGGTGGGATTTTTTGTGATGTTCTTTGCGGTGTGGGCCTTCTTCACGCTGGGCGGCTTTGTCTCGCCCACGTTCCTGGCCAGCCCCATCACCATGGCCCGGGAAGGCTGGCTGCTGTTCACCGAGTTCGGCTTTCTGCACGACATCGGCATGACCGTGTGGCGCGTGCTGGGCGGCTTCATCCTGGCGGCCATCGTGGCCGTACCGCTGGGCGTCGCCATGGGCGCGCACAAGGGAGTCGAGGCGTTTCTGGAGCCCTTCGTGTCGTTTTGCCGCTACTTGCCGGCCTCGGCCTTCATTCCGCTGCTAATTCTGTGGGCGGGGCTGGGCGAGGTGCAAAAGCTGCTGGTGATTTTCATCGGTTCGGTGTTTCAGATCGTTCTGATGGTGGCGGTCACCGTGGGCAATGCGCGCAAAGACCTGGTGGAAGCCGCCTACACACTGGGCGCCAAGCCCTCGGGTATCGTGCGCCGCGTGCTGATCCCGGGCGCCGCGCCCGACATTGCCGAAATCCTGCGCCTGGTGCTGGGCTGGGCCTGGACCTATGTCATCGTGGCCGAGCTGATTGGCTCATCCTCGGGTATAGGCCACATGATCACCGACAGCCAGGCTTTGTTGAATACGGGCCAGATCATCTTCGGCATCATCATCATCGGCCTCATCGGTCTGGTGTCGGATTCGTTCTTCAAATACATCAACCGCCGCATGTTTGCATGGAGTGCCCTGCGATGAGCCAGCTGTCGATCCAAGGTGTTTCGCGCACATTCACCAGCGAAAAAGGAAAATCCACGCAGGCTCTGCTGCCGGTCGATTTCGACGTCAAGCAAAACGACTTTGTCACCATCCTTGGCCCTTCGGGCTGCGGCAAGTCCACGATGCTGCGCATCGTGGCGGGGCTGGATCATCCGACCTCGGGCCGCGTGCTGCTCGATGGCCGTCCGGTGGAGGGCCCCGGCGCCGATCGCGGCATGGTGTTCCAGAGCTACACGCTGTTTCCTTGGCTCACGATCGAGCAGAACATCCGTTTCGGCCTGCGCGAGCGCGGCATGCCCGAATCGCAGCAGAAGGAGCGCGCGCAGTATTTCATCGCCAAGGTGGGGCTGCGCGGCTTCGAGCAGCATTTTCCCAAGCAGCTTTCGGGCGGCATGCAGCAGCGCACGGCGATTGCCCGGGCCCTGGCCAATGACCCTAAGATTTTGCTCATGGACGAGCCCTTCGGTGCGCTCGACAACCAGACCCGCGTACTCATGCAGGAGTTGCTCTTGGGTATCTGGGAGGCCGAGCGCAAGACCGTGATGTTCGTCACGCACGACATCGACGAGGCCATCTTCATGGCCAACCGCGTGGCCGTGTTCAGTGCGCGCCCGGGGCGCATCAAGAGCGAGATCGCCGTGAATCTGCCGCACCCGCGCCATTACACGATCAAGACTTCGCCCGAGTTCATGGATCTGAAGGCGCGCCTCACCGAGGAAATCCGCGCCGAGTCCATGGCCGCCGAGGCGCATTGAGGGCGCGCAGCACCATGCCGACAGCATCCGACTTCCGCACCAAGGCTGCGCAACTCGAGACTCCGGCTCTGGCCCTGTACCAGCAAGTCAAGGACTATATTGCGCGCAAGATCCAGGACGGCTCGTGGAAGGCGGGCGACCGCCTGCCCTCCGAGAACGAACTGGTGCTGCAGTTCGGCATCTCGCGCATGACCGTGAACCGCGCCCTGCGCGAGCTCACGGAGCAGGGGCGCATCGTGCGCGTGGCGGGCGTGGGCAGCTTCGTGGCCGAGGAAAAGCCCCAGTCCACGCTGCTGCAGATCGCCCATTTGGCGAGTGAAATCCGCCAGCGCGGGCACGACTACGACTGCCGACTGCTCAGCGTGGAGCGCGTCGCCGCCACCATGGACGTGGCGACGGCCCTGGACATGCGCCTGGGCGAATCGGTGTTCCACGCCCTGTGCGTGCACCTGGAAAACGGCGTGCCGGTGCAGCTGGAAGACCGCTATGTCAACCCGCGCATGGCGCCCGATTTCTTGCAGCAGGATTTCGTCCAGGTGCCGCCCTCCGAGTATTTGGTGCGCAACGTGCCCTTCGACCAGGCCGAGCATGTGGTTGAGGCCGTGCTGCCCACGGCCGAGCAGGCACGCCTGCTGGAGATGGGCGCGGCCCAGCCCTGCCTGCTGCTCATCCGGCGCACCTGGAGCCGGGGCGTGCCCGTGACCATGGTGCACTGCCTGCATCCCGCATCGCGCTATCGCCTGGGCAGCCGCTTCCGTGCAGACGGAAACCCGGTGCTTGGATAAGACTTCACACCTTCTTTTTCGCTTGTGCCAACTTGTATATACAGGATTAAACTTATGACTACTGCAAATCAAGCCTCTTGTGACACTCTGGTGCTGCGGCCTGGACATGTCAGCCTGGCCGAGCTGCGCCGCCTGAGCGCGGGTGGCGTACTTCTCACGCTCGATCCCGCAGCGTTAGCGGGCATGCTGGCGGCGCAGGCCACGGTGCAGACCATCGTCGATGAAGACCAGGTGGTCTATGGCATCAACACCGGCTTTGGCAAGCTGGCCAGCACAAAGATCGCCCACGATCACCTGGCCGACCTGCAGCGCAACCTGGTGCTGTCGCACAGCGTGGGCACGGGCGAACCGCTGCCCGACCCGGTGGTGCGCATGGTGCTTGCCACCAAGGCCGTAAGCCTGGCGCGCGGCCACTCGGGCGTGCGCCCGGCACTGGTCGATGCGCTGTTGGCCCTGGCCAATGCCGATGTGCTGCCGGTGATCCCGGCCAAGGGCTCGGTGGGGGCCTCGGGCGACCTCGCGCCGCTGGCGCACCTGGCCTGCGTGCTGATCGGCGAGGGACAGGCCAAGGTCAAGGGCCAGATCGTCTCAGGCCGCGAGGCGATGGCGGCCGTGGGGCTGGCGCCCTTCGTGCTGGGCCCCAAGGAGGGGCTGGCGCTGCTCAATGGCACGCAGGTGTCCACGGCGCTGGCGCTGGCCGGCCTGTTCCAGGCCGAGAGCGTGTTCGCGGCCGGCCTGGTGTCGGGCGCGCTGACGCTCGAGGCCATCAAGGGTTCGGTCAAGCCGTTCGACGCGCGCATTCACGAGGCGCGTGGCCAGGCGGGCCAGATTGCCGTGGCGGCCGCCGTGCGCGCGCTGCTCGAAGGCAGTGCCATCGACCCCTCGCACCCGCACTGCGGCCGCGTGCAGGACCCGTACTCCATCCGCTGCGTGCCCCAGGTCATGGGCGCCTGCCTGGACAACCTCACGCACGCCGCGCGCGTGCTGCGCATCGAGGCCAATGCCGCGTCGGACAACCCGCTGGTGTTCACCGATACCGGTGAGGTGATCTCGGGCGGCAACTTCCACGCCGAGCCCGTGGCCTTCGCGGCCGACATCATCGCGCTGGCGCTGGCCGAGATCGGCGCCATCTCCGAGCGGCGTCTGTCGCTGCTGCTCGACCCCGGCCTGTCGGGCCTGCCGCCGTTCCTGATCCGCGAGAGCGGTCTGAACTCGGGCTTCATGATCGCCCAGGTCACGGCCGCGGCCCTGGCCGCTGAGAACCAGTGCCTGGCCCACCCCAGCAGCGTGACCAGCCTGCCCACCTCGGCCAACCAGGAGGACCATGTCTCCATGGCCACCTACGGCGCGCGGCGC
>JAGPIX010000153.1 GCA_018054745.1 Alicycliphilus sp. | reverse complement strand
CGGCCAAAGATGAAGGGGTCGCCGCCCTTGAGGCGCACCACCGCCTCGCCCTGGCGCGCGGCCGCCAGCATCAGCGCCTCGATCTGCGCCTGCGGCGTGCTTTGGCAGCCGCCGCGCTTGCCCACGCGCACGATGCGCGCGCCCGCTGGGGCCAGGGCGACGATGGCCTCGCTGACCAGGTCGTCTACGAACAGCACGGTGGCCGCCTGGATGGCCTTCACGGCCTTCAGGGTCAATAGCTCCGGGTCGCCCGGGCCGGCGCCCACCAGGGTGCAGCTGCCGCTCATGGCCGTGCCCGTGCGCTGATTTGCTGGGCGAGCCGCACGATATGCCGCACCTGCTGCGCCAGCGCCTCGGGCACGGGCGCCTGGCCGGCGAGCACGCGGCGCGTGTAGGCGGCGGTACTGGCGGCGTCGATCTCGGCGGGCAGGCCCGGCACCTCCGCGGCCGTGCCGGGTTGCTGCTCCTGCAGCAGCTGGTGCGCGCCGGCGATATAGGCGTCATAACGCGGCCGGCGGCGCGGGTCGGCGGCCACCTCGCCCTCCAGCCCGCGCGACAGCAGCGCATGCATGCCGCGCGCGGCAAAGGTGGCGCCCAGCAGCTCGAAATACTCGCCATGGGTGTAGCTGGCGACCAGCAGCGCGGGCCCGGCGCAGGGGGTGATCAGCTTCACCAGGCTGTGCGCCGGCGTGCGCAGGCCTATCGCCTCGCGCACCGCCAGCAGCCGTGCCAGGCCCGGCAGCAGCGTGCCGGTGGCGATATGGGCCACCGTGCCAGATGCTATTTGATTGGGAGCTGTCAGCGCTTGTATATCAAGCGCTTCAAGCACTTCTGATGCCAAAACGCGGCGCGACTCGGTGCGCATGCCGTGCAGCAGCACGCTGCAGCCTTCGCGCGCCAGCAGCAGGGCCAGCAGCGGCGTCAGCACCGGCAGCTTGCGCGCGCCGTTGTAGCTGGGCAGCACGACGAGGGGCTGGCCGCCCGCGCAGGCGGGAAAGCGCGCGATGCGCTCCTGCACGGCATCGAGAAAGCCGCACATCTCCTCCACCGTCTCGCCCTTGATGCGCATGGCCACGCAAAAGGCGCCGACCTCCAGGTCGCTCACCTGGCCGTCGAGCACCTGCCCGAGCAGGTCGGCGGCCTGGGCGCGATCCAATGCCTTGGCGCCGCGTGCGCCGCGGCCGATTTCCTTGATGTAGTGGCCTATGCCCATGGTGATGCGTTGCAAGTGTTTTGCATATTTTCCGGCATATCTGATAGCCAAAAGTCATATGCATAGCCGTTCGCGTACGCCTGGTCAGTCCTCCACCGATGGCACCAGTTCCGTGGCGAAATCTCCCGGCATCACGATCTCCAGCATCTCGATGTCCTCGCTGTGCCCCAGCTCGCGGTGGCGGATGGAGGGCGGCTGGTAGACGCAGGATCCGGCCTCCAGCCGCACGCGGCCCTGGCCCTCGTACTCAAACTCTATCCAGCCCTTGAGGATGTAGACCAGCTGAAACCGGGTGGCATGGCGGTGCGGCTGGCTGGAGAACTCCTGCCCGGCCGCGGCGCGTATGACATGGGCAACGACCTCGCCCCCCGTGGCCTGCCGGATGCCGAGATCACGGTACTCGAAGAAGGAGCGCAGCCCGCGTTCAAAACGGGCATCCCGGGCGTGCGAGGCGACAAATCCGGTTGCGGACATGGTGTTCTCCTTGGGCTGCTGGCAGACAAACATTGTGCGCTGGACGACGTGGGCGGGGTTATGCTTTTTGCGCGCCGGCAGGTGCAGATAAGGTGAGGCATGGCATGGCAATGTCGCTGGTTGAACTGATTCAAGGCTATGGCTACTGGGCGGTGGCGGCGGGTGCCTTCCTGGAGGGCGAGACCATGCTGCTGGTGGCCGGGGCCGCGGCAAGCCGGGGCCATTTGTCGCTGCCCGCGGTGGTGGCGGTTGCGGCCCTGGCCAGCCTGGGCGGCGACCAGCTGTCGTTTTACCTGGGGCGGCGCTACGGCAAGCGGTTGCTGGCGCGGTATCCGTCCCTGGTGGCACGCACGGCGCATGCCCGTGCGCTGCTGGATCGGCACAACCTGGGGCTGATCCTGTCCATCTGTTTCCTGTATGGCCGGCGCATCGCCGGGCCCGTGGCGATTGGCATGAGCGAAGTGCTCTGGCTGCTCTGGTGGCTGTGGGCCCATGTCAGGCATGCCGTGCGGCGCTGAGGGCCCGCGGGTGGCCGATCAGCCTCCGGCCCACTGGCCTCCCAGCACCTTGTAGAGCGTGACGCGGTTGACCTGCTCGGCCAGCTGCAGCGCGATCTCGGCTTGCTGGGCCGCGTACAGCGAGCGCTGCGCGTCCAGCACCGAGAGGTAGTTGTCCGCGCCCAGGCGAAAGCGCGCGTCCGACAACTCCAGCGTGCGCCGCGTGGCCTGCACCAGCGACGCCTGGGCGGCCAGGCGCTCGCTCAGCGTGGCGCGTTCGGCCAGGGCGTCGGCCACCTCGCGAAAGGCCGTCTGTATGGTCTTCTCGTACTGGGCCAGGGACTGATCGCGCGTGACCTCGGCCACGCGCAGGTTGGCCTGGTTGCGCCCGGCGTCGAAGATGGGCAGGCGCAGCTGCGGGGCAAAAGTCCAGGTGCCGTTGCCACCGTCGAACAGGCCGGACAGCGCATTGCTGGCCGTCCCCACCGAAGCGGTCAGCGTGATGGCAGGGAAGAACGCCGCGCGCGCCGCGCCGATGTTGGCGTAGCTGCCGCGCAGCGCGTGCTCTGCTGCGCGCAGGTCCGGGCGCTGCAGCAGGGCGCTGGAGGGCAGGTCTGCGGGCACGGCCAGCAGCGCCGTGGCGGTCGTTGCGGTGGTGGCCGGCGCCTGGGTGGCGCCCATGCTGGCGGGCAGCAGGGCATCGGGCACCTGTGCGCCCGCCAGCAGCGCCAGCGCATTGCGGTCGCGCGCCACCTGCGAGGCAAAGGCGGCCGCATCCACGCGCGCGGTGTCGGCGCTGGACTGGGCCTGGGCCAGCGCCAGGGCGGAGGTGGCGCCCAGCTCATGGCTGCGGCGCGTGAGGGCCAGCGCCTGCTCGCGCGTGGCCAGCGTGTCGCGCGCCAGCCGCAGGCGGCGCGCGTCGGCGTCCAGCAGCAGCCAGGCGCCCATGACCTCGGCTACCAGGCTCAGCTGCACGCTGCGGCGGTTTTCGGCCACGCGCAGAAATTCCTGCAGCGCCGCGTCGTTCAGGTTTTGCACGCGGCCGAAGAAGTCGATCTCATAGCTGCTGAAGCCCAGCGTGGCGCTGTACTGGCCGCTGGTGTTGGGGCGTCCGGGCGTAGTCAGGTCGTCGGCCGTGCGGGCGCGGCTGCCGGCGCCGCTGGCGTTGACGGTCGGCAGGCGGTCGGCGCGTGCCACGCCGTACTGGGCGCGTGCCTTGTCGATGGCCAGCAGGGCCAGGCGCAGGTCGCGGTTGTGCTCCAGGGCCAGGCCGACGAGCTGGCGCAGGCGCGGCTCCTGCACAAAGTCTTGCCACTGCATGGGGCCGGCCTCGGCCAGCGGCACGGCCTGCGTTGGGCTGCTGTCCGGGGGCAGCGGCGGGGCCACGGTCTCGGGCACGGGCAGCGGCGGTGCCTGGTAATGCGGCGCCAGGTTGCAGCCGGCCAGCAGGGCGCAGGCCAGCGCGGCGGCCAGGGGCGTGAAAGAACTCTTGTGCGTCATGCGGCGCTCTCCGGGTGGGCGGGGGTGGTTTGGGCCGCGTCGTCCTGGCGCGCATGGCTCTTGAACCAGCTGCGGATCAGCAGAAAGAACACCGGCACCATGAAGATGCCCAGCACCGTGGAGGCCACCGTGCCGCCCAGCACCGCCGTGCCGATGGCGTTGCGCCCGCCGGCGCCGGCGCCCGTGCCCAGGGCCAGCGGCATGACGCCAAAGCCGAAGGCCAGCGAGGTCATGAGGATGGGGCGCAGGCGCAGGCGCACGGCTTGCAGGGTGGCCTCGAACAGCTGTTTGCCCTGCTCCTGCAGCTGCACGGCAAATTCGACGATCAGGATGGCGTTCTTGGAGGCCAGGCCCACGGTGGTGATCAGCCCCACCTGGAAGTACACGTCGTTCGCCAGCCCGCGTGACCAGGTGGCCAAGAGCGCGCCCAGCACGCCCAAGGGCACGGCCAGCATCACCGACACCGGCACGGTCCAGCTCTCGTACAGCGCGGCCAGGCACAGGAACACGAACAGGATGGAGATGGCATACAAGAGCGGCGCCTGCGTGCCCGACTGGCGCTCCTGCAGCGAGGCGCCGGTCCACTCGTAGGCGATGCCCGGCGGCATGTCTTTCAGGATGTCCTCGACCACCTTCATGGCCACGCCCGAACTCACGCCCGGCGCGGCGTTGCCCACCATCTCATAGGCCGGCGCGCCGTTGTAGCGCAGCAGTTGCGGCGAGCCATAGGCCCAGTAGGCGCGCGAGAAGGCGCCAAACGGCACCATCTCGCCGTTCTTGTTGCGCACCGCCCATTTGCCCACGTCCTGCGGCAGCATGCGGTGCGGCGCGTCGCCCTGGATGTAGACGCGCTTGACGCGGCCCTGGTGCAGGAAGTCGTTGACGTAGGTGCCGCCTATGCTGCTGGAGAGCACGCCGTTGATGGCCTCGTAGCCCAGGCCCAGGGCGGCGGCCTTGCGGTCGTCGATATCCAGGCGCAACTCGGTGGCGTCGTCCAGGTTGGTGCTGCGCAGGCCGGTCAGCTCGGGGCGCTTGTGCGCCTCCTGCAGAAACCGGTCTTTTGCCGCCAGCAGCGCCTGGTGCCCCAGGCCGTTGACGTCCTTGAGCATGAAGTTGAAGCCCGAGGTGGAGCCCAGGCTGCGCACCGCCGGCGGCGGCGAGATGAAGATGCGCGCGTCGCGGATGCGGCCCAGATCCTGCGTGGCCTGGTGGGCGATGGCGCCGGCTGTCTGGCTCTTGAGCGGGCGATCGGCCCAGGGTTTGAGGCGGATGAAGGCGCGCGCCGAGCTCTGGTCGCCGCTCAGGCCCGAGACCTGGTTGAAGCTGATGACCTCGGGCACGGCCTTGAAATACGCGTTCACCTCGTCGAGCACGCCCTGCAGGCGCGCGTCGGTGGCGCCCGCGGGCAGGTTGATGCTGGCCAGGATGTAGCCCTGGTCTTCCTCGGGCAGGAAGGAGGTCGGCACGCGGGTGATGATCCACCACACGGCCAGGCAGATGGCGGCAAAGATCAGCAGCATGCGTTTGGCGCGGTGCAGCATCCAGGCCACACGGCCCTGGTAGCGGGCGGCCCCGGCGTCGAACTGGCGGTTGAACCAGAGAAAGAAGCGATCGCTCAGGCCCAGCAGACCGGTGCGGATGCGGGGCGCGCCGCCCCCGTGCGTGGGCGCCTTGAGGATGCTGGCGCACAGCGCCGGCGTGAGCGTGAGCGCCACGAACACCGACAGCGCCATGGCCGCGACGATGGTGATGGAGAACTGCCGGTAGATCACGCCCGTGGAGCCGCCAAAGAAGGCCATGGGCACGAACACGGCGGCCAGCGTGACGCCAATGCCCACCAGCGCGGGCGTGATCTCGCGCATGGAGTGGCGCGTGGCCTCCTTCGGCGGCAGGCCGGTGTCGTGCATCACGCGCTCTACGTTCTCCACCACCACGATGGCGTCGTCCACCAACAGGCCAATGGCCAGTACCAGGGCGAACATGGTCAGGGTGTTGATGGAATAGCCCGCGGCCGCCAGCACGCCAAAGGTGCCCAGTAGCACCACCGGCACGGCGATCGCCGGGATCAGCGTGGCGCGCAGGTTCTGCAGAAAGACGAACATCACCAGCACCACCAGCACCATGGCCTCGGCCAGGGTGATGACCACCTCCTTGATGGAGGCGC
>JAGPIX010000152.1 GCA_018054745.1 Alicycliphilus sp. | reverse complement strand
CCATCTTGCCCTGCAGCACCACATCGGTGGTCTGGCTGTGCCCATGGGCATTGGTGCGCGTGCTGCCCAGGGCCAGCTCCAGGTTGCCGGTGATATTGCAGGCCGGCTGGATCGAGTACTCGGTACTGCCCCGGCGGCCCGTGGCCCAGCTCTCCACCTGGCAGGCCCTGGCATCGACGATGCGTGCATCGTCGGTGACCATGGGGCTGGCGGCATGGCTCGGGGTGGCAACCGCCCCCAGCATGGTCAGGCCCAGGCAGGCAAGGTAACGCGCCGGCATGCGCGGCGCGGGAATGTAAAAGTGCATGGTCAGCAGCAGAGGGGCCGGATGATCTTGCGCCCACCCGGCCCGGCGGTGGCTAAAGGCCCGGCGATTGTAGGCAGAGCCTGTTTCACGCCATCTGCACCCGCCGCGCCGCCATGCGCATGGTCAACGCCCACAGCCGCCTCGCGCTGCGCGAGGAGCCCATGCTGCTCACTGTAGACGCGGGCGCTCAGGGGCGCGCCAGCGGGTAGCGCGGCGCCACCCCCTCACCCGGAACATGCAACAGGTTGACCACGCCGATCACGTCGTCCACCAGCCCCGCGGCTTGTTCCAGCGCGCGGCCCTGCTCCACCGAGCGCACGCAGCCCGTCAGCGTGACTATGCGCCGCTGGCCCAGCACCCAGACGCTGGTGTCATCGAAGCGCCCGTCCTCGCGTATGAACTGGCGCACGCGCGGGACGATCTCTGCGTCGTACAGGTAGGAGTTGGGCAACCGGCAACGACCCGAGCGATAGCAGCTGCCGCCATGCTGGGCGCGTTCATGAGCCAGCTCGCGCACCTCCTGCGCGCTGTAGAGCGGTCCCTCGGGCACGGGGCAACCGGGCATGGCGGCCGTGGCCTGGACGAAGGGGTCGTCAAAGGCATTGCTGCGCGGCTGGGCGTCCACAGCCGCCGCCAGCGACAGCAAAACAAGGCATGAAAATCGGCCGCATCGCCCTAACATAAAGCGCAATAAGCTACTATTTATATAGTAAAACTAAGCTGCGGCCGCCGCGGGCCGCGACCGCGCCGCCACATCCGCCCCCACAAAGCCCGCCGACACCACGCCCAGCACCAGGGCCAGCGCCGAGCCGTAGAAGATGCTGGAATTCATCTGCGCGTCCAGCATGGCGCCAAAAATGGGCGCGGCGATGGAAAAGCCCAGATCCAGGCCCGAGTACACGGTGCCGTAGACGCGCCCGGTGGCGCCCGGCGGGGCGGCGCGCTTGATGAGCATGTCGCGCGAGGGGCCGGCGATGCCTATGCCCATGCCGGCCAGCGCGGCCACGGCCAACGCCAGCATGCCGGGCAGCACGCCCAGGCCCACCAGCGTAAGCAGCAGGGCCGAGGCCAGCAGGCAGACGCTGATGGTCTTCTCCAGCCGCTCCACGCGGCCCACCAGGAAGCCGCCGATCACCATGCCCATGGCGCCGCACAGCATGTAGCCGGTGACCACCATGGTGGTGAGCGACAGGGGAATGCCATACATGTTCTGCAGCGACGGGGCGGCAAAGCTCTGGATGGCGCTGAGCGAGCAGGTGCTCCAGAAGAAGAACGAGAAGCACAGCCACACGGCCGGCAGCTTCAGGAAGGCCATGGGGTGCTCGGGGGCTGCGGCGGCGCCCTTGGCGGTCTGGTGCGCCCAGCTGCCCTGGCGGTCGTCGAGTGCGTCGCGGTTCCACACCATGATGGCCAGCACCAGCAGCGCCAGCGCCGCGCCAGCCAGACAGGCCACGCGCCAGGAGCCGCTGGCCGTGGCAATGCCGGCCATGAACACCGGCGCCGTGGCCCAGCCCAGGTTGCCCGAGATGCCATGCACCGAGAAGCCATGGCCCAGGCGCTGGGGCGACACGCGCTTGTTGAGAATGGTGAAGTCCACCGGGTGAAACGGCGCATTGCCCAGACCGGCCAGCACCGCCGCGACCACCAGGCCGGCGTAGCCGCCAGCCGTCCCGGCCACCAGACCGGCGGCGACAAAGCACGCCAGGGCGGCGAACAGCACCGGGCGCGCGCCCACCTTGTCCACCAGAAAGCCGGCCATGGCCTGACCGGTGCCCGAGACCACGAAGAACACCGACAGCAGCAGGCCCAGCTCGGAATAGCTGAAGCCGAAATCCGCTATCAGGAACGGAAACAGCGGCGGCAGCAGCATGTGAAAGAAGTGCGAGGAGCCATGCGCAAGGCCGATCAGGCCTATGGTGCGCGCGTCCTGGCGCAGGGTGGGGGTAGCGGTCGTCATGGCCATGATGGTAGTCATGCCGGCGACGGCCGATATACGATAGCTGGCCAATTGCTGTCGCAAACATGCCAAACCACCCCGAGCCAGACGTCACCACCGCCCCACCGCCGCCCAGGCCGGTGCGCGTGCCGTCCTATGTGGAGGCGCTCACGCCCCACCTGTTCGTGCCCAGCCGCGCGCGGCCGGTGCGCGCCAAGCACCGCGAGCTGACGGCCGACACCCATGTGCGCCCGCACAGCCACCCCTGGGCGCAGGTGGCGATCTCCACCACCGGCGTGATTCGCCTGACGGTGCCGCATGGCGCCTACATCGTGCCGCCGTCGCGCGCGCTGTGGATTCCACCCGGCGTGGAGCATGCCGTGACCATGGTCGAGGACGCCGACCTGCGCACGCTGTACTTTCACCAGCCGCCCGGGCGCTGCGGCCCGGCCGTGGCGCGCGCACAGGAGGAGCCCTGGCGCCAGTGCCGCGTGCTGGAGGTGTCCGACCTGCTGCGCGCCCTGGTGCGCGAGATGCCGGCCGAGCCCGACGGCACGCCGCTGCCGCCCGAGGCCCTGCACCGTGAGCGCCACCTGAGCGCCCTGATCCTCGACGAGCTGCGCCGCGCCAACAGCGTGCGCCTGGGCGTTGAGCTGCCGCGCGACAAGCGCCTGCGCCACCTGTGCGAGACCGTGCTGGCCGACCCCACGCACCACGAAACCCTGGCCGACTGGGCGCGCGACACCGGCGCCAGCCCGCGCACCGTGGCGCGGCTGTTCCGCCAGGAGCTGGGCTGCACCTTTACCCAATGGCGCCAGCAGGTCATCCTGGCGCGCGCCGTGACCCTGGCCGCGGGCCGCCGGCCCATCAACCAGATTGCCGCCGAACTGGGCTACAACAGCCCCAGCGCCTTCAGCGCAATGGTGCGCCGCACGGTGGGGCTGGCGCCGGGGCAGTTTCTCGGCTCTTGTTGATGCCGAAACACACCCCCAATAACTATTATTTTTATAGCTTGTTGCGCTTGTCAAATGGGCGCTACAGCCCGTTTCAAGCAAAAACGCGGCCCCGGGGGCCGCGCTCATGCCAGAGGGCAAAAAAACGATCAGCGCGACAGCGCGCCGGCCGTGGCCGTGTCCAGCTTGCCCGTCACCGGCAGGCCCTGGGCCTGCTGAAATTCGCGCAGCGCCTTGGCCGTCTTCGGGCCGGCGGCGCCGTCGGGCGTGCCGACGTTGTAGCCCAGGCCGTTCAGGCGTTCCTGGGCCTCGCGCATGGACATGGCGGCGCCGGCCTTGGTCTGCGAGGGTGCCACGCCACCGTCAACGCCCAGCTTGCCACCGCCGCCCAGGCCCTGGCCTTGCACGCTTTGCGCCTTGTAGTTGCGCAGCGCCACGACCATCTGGTTGTAGGCGTCCATGAACGCGGCCGTGATCACTTTGCCCTGGGCCGTGTTCTGGTAGCCGCCCAGGCCGCCGCCGGCGCCACCGCCGAAGATGCCGCCAAAGCCGGCAAAGTCGCTCTTGGAGGCACTGCCCTCGGAGGCCGCCACCTGCACGCCCGAGCGGTTGTCCACCAGGGTCAGCATGGCGCTGGCCTCGCGCGTCTTCAGGCCACCGCCAATGGCCGCCACGGCGCGGCCGCTGCCGCCGCCGATCAGGCCGCCAAGCACGCCGCCAATGCCGCCGGCGTCGTTGTTGCTGAAGATGATCTCGGGCGACATGCCATAGTCAGAGGCCACCATCTGGCCCTTGCCAAAATTGCTGCCGCCGCGCATTTCGCCCGAGCCCATCAGCTGGCGCTCGCGCGCCATGGCACCCATGCCTGCCGCGCCACGCTCGACCACGATGAAGCAGTTGGACTGCTGGATCAAGAGGCGCAGCAGGTTGGCCGTGGGCGGCAGCTTGTATTCGTTACGCAAAATGGTGTACCAGCCCGCGTCCTGGTTCTCGACCAGCGACACCGTGCCCAATGGCGACTGGCAATGCTCAAGCTGGCTGCTGGCGTTGGCGGCCGTGCCACCCGCGGCCGCGCCCGTGGCCACGGTCTTGGACTCGGCGCTGCCCATCTTCATGTTGGTGGTTTCGCAGCCCGTCAGCGCGATCACGGCGCAGGCGGCCGCCAGCAGGGGCTTGGTTTTCAGGTGCATGGAGGAACTCCTTCGGTTGTTGTGTCATGGATCTGCGAAGCTGGGGCCTGAACCCGCGCGCAAGGGACAAAATATTAACGCCTTGCCTTGAGTTGCAACAACATTAATCGGCCCGCCTACAGCTCGCCAGCCGGCGCGCCTGCCGCCATTGGCTGCAATGGCAGGCGGTACACCCACACCCCATGGCCCGCAAAGGACTGCAAGCGCATGCTGGGGCGTACGCCGGGCAGCTCGAACGCCAGGCTGACCAGCCAGTTGCCCGGAGCCATTTCGGCGCTGGCCTTCGCGGCCACGCGGGCCATGCTTTCCGGGCGCTGGAACAGATACACCAGCGCATAGGCACTCCAGTCCGCGGCCCAGATATCGCCGCGGCGCACCCTGGCCCAGGGGCAGCGCAGACGGCACAGCAGGGCCAGCGGCCAGCTCCATTCCAGCCCATGCAGCTGCGCGCGCGGGTAGGCCGCGCGCAGGGCCTTCAAGCCATCGCCCAGGCCACAGCCGGCGTCCAGCACAGGGGCGCCATCGGCCAGCGCGGCATGCGCCTCCAGCCCGCGCAAGGCCCCCGGCGGCGTGGGAAACAGGGGCGCATCACGCCAGGCATTGATGGGATAGACCAGCAGCAGCAATGCCAGCGGCAACAGCCAGGCCCAGGCCGGCAGCGCCACCGCGCCCGTCAGCGCGGCAGAGAGCGGAAACCCGAGCGCGATCAAGCCCCGTCGCCACCAGGTGGCCGCCAGCAGGCTGCCCACCACCCCCAGGGCGCAGGCCAGCAGCAGTGCCGGCAGCGGCGGCAATACCGCGCGCAGGCCGACAAACACCAGCCAGGCACCGGCCCAGACAGCCAAGGCCGGCAGGGGCCAAGGCAGGCGCATCATGAGTGTGGCTCAGTCGCCGCGCAGGCGCTCGATCAACCCGTTGAGCGCCTCCAGCGAGCCGAATGCAATCGCCAGCTCGCCCATTTCCTCGACGCGGCTACCCCGCTTGACGCGCTTTTTCACGCGCACCTCGACCTCTGCCATGAGCAGGTCGGACAGCTCCTCTTCCACCCGCTTCATGTCGCGCGACTTGTCCTTCTTGGGCTTTTGCGGCGTCAGGTTGAACTCGGCACCCAGCTTCTTCACCAGGCTCTCGGCCTCGCGCACCGACAGCTTCTTGGCCGCGATCTGGTTGCCGGCGGTGATCTGCGTGGCACGATCCAGCGCCAGCAGCGCGCGCGCGTGGCCCATGTCGATGTCGCCTGCCATGAGCATGGTCTGCACCGGATCGGCCAGGTTCAACAGGCGCAGCAGGTTGCTGGCGGCACTGCGCGAACGTCCCACGGCCTGCGCCGCCTGCTCGTGCGTGAGGCCGAACTCCTTCACCAGGCGCTGCAGGCCCTGGGCCTCTTCCAGCGGGTTCAGGTCTTCGCGCTGGATGTTCTCGATCAGCGCCATGGCGGCGGCAGACTCGTTGGGAACGTCGCGCACCAGCACCGGCACCTCGTTCAGGCCAGCCAGGCG
>JAGPIX010000151.1:3302-5913 GCA_018054745.1 Alicycliphilus sp. | reverse complement strand
CGAAATGAACGCCCTGCTGCGCCAGATGGAGGTCACCGAGCGTTCCGACCAGTGCAACCACGGCCGCCCCACCTGGCGCCAGCTGACCATGAAAGAGCTGGACGGGCTGTTTTTGCGCGGGCGCTGAAGCACCCCCTCACCAAGTACACAGGCCGGTGCGGCACTGGCTTGATGGTGCTGCAACCATGGCGGCAATAGCAGCGGTCTTGATCCTTCGCAAGCAGGCGCCTACCCCCCACGGCCCTTGTTCATGCTCCGTTCATCACCTGTTGCCTAAGCTGCTCTTCAATCGCTCCCTCGAGCGCGCACTGAAGGCAACGCCATGCACCTGCTTCGCCCCCCCCACAGCCCAGGAGCCCTGCGCCTGGCCAACCTGCTCGCCACCGCGCTGCTGGCCGCGCCCGCACAGGCGGCCGACATGCCGGCCACCATCGCCTGGACAGCTGCCCAGATCGAGGCTGCCGGCGTGCACGTGCATCAGCTCGGTGCCGGCGCCAGCCAGGCCGGTGCCGGCCTGGTGCTGCAAGGCCAGGTGGAGCTGCCGCCCCAGGCCACCGAACTGCTGAGCAGCCCGCTGGCGGGCGTGGTGCAGCAGGTGCTGGTGGCGCCCGGCCAGCGCGTCAGGGCCGGCGAGGTCGTGGCACGCCTTACCAGTCCGGAGCTGCTGGTCTGGCAGCGCGAGCTGCTGCAGGCCCAGTCGCAGGCGCGCCTGGCCGCCAGCAGGCTGGCGCGCGATGAGCAGCTGTACGCAGAGGGCATCATCCCCGGCCTGCGCCTGCAAGACAGCCGCGCCGCCAGCGAGCAGGCGCAGCTCGCCCTGCAGGAACGCCGTCAGGCGCTGCAGGCGCTGGGCCTGGCCGGCGGCGTGCTGCAGGCGCAGCTGGCGCTGCGCGCCGCTGCTACGGGCACGGTGCTGGAGCTGTCTGCCCTGCCGGGACAAAGGCTGGACGCCGGCATGCCGGTGGCCAGGATCGCACGCAGCGGCCAGCTGGCACTGGTGCTGCAGGCTACGCCCGAGCAGGCCGGCCGGCTGCGCGTGGGCGATACCCTGAGCATCGCCGGATGCACCAACCCGGCGCGGCTGACGGCCATCACGCCACAGGTCAATAGCGCCAACCAGTCGGTGCAGCTGCGCGCCGACTTCACGGCCGCGGAGGACTGCCTGCGGCTACAGCAGTTCGTCGAGGCCACGGTGCAGGGCGCGCCCGCCAAGGGTGACGCCAGCACCCTGAGCGTGCCCGCCCAGGCGGTGGTGCGCCAGGCGGGCAAGGCCTATGTGTTCGTGCGCAGCAACCAGGGCTTTTTGCCCACCGCCGTGGAGCTGGGGCCGCAGGCCAACGGCGCCTGGCAGGTGCGCAGCGGCCTGAAGGCGGGCGATGAGGTGGCCATCTCCGGCACTGCCGCGCTCAAGGGCGCCTGGCTGGGCCTGGGCGGCGAGGGCAAGTAAATGCTGCGCCGCCTGATTGCCTTTGCACTGGCGCAGCGCCTGCTGGTGGCGGTGCTCACGCTAGGCCTGGTCGGCGCGGGCTGGCTGGCGCTGCAGGGGCTGCCCATCGACGCCTTTCCCGACGTCTCCACCACCCAGGTGAAGCTCATCCTGAAGGCGCCGGGCATGACCCCCGCCGAGGTGGAGACGCGCATCGTGGCGCCCATCGAACAGGAGCTGCTGGGTATCCCGCACCAGGTCATGCTGCGCTCGCAGGCCAAGTACGCGATCGCCGACATCACCCTGGACTTTGCCGACGGCGCCGACATCTACTGGGCGCGCCAGCAGGTCACCGAGCGCCTCTCGGGCGTCATGGGTGACCTGCCGCCGGGCACCAGCGGGGGCCTCGCGCCCATCACCACGCCGCTGGGCGAGATGTTCATGTTCACCGTCGAGGGCCAGGCCAGCCTGGCCGAAAAGCGCCGCCTGCTCGATTACGTGGTGCGCCCGCGCCTGCGCGGCATCCCCGGCGTGGCCGATGTAAACACCCTGGGCGGGCTGGTGGAGAGCTTCGAGGTCGTGCCCGACGTGGCCGCCCTGGCGGCGCGCCGCCTGTCGCTGCAGCAGCTGCAGGAGGCACTGGCCGCGAACAACAAGAACGACGGCGCCGGGCGCCTGGTGAGCGGCGAGGAGGCGCTGCTGGTGCGCAGCGACGGCAGCATCACCAGCCTGGAGGATGTGCGCGCAATCGCCATCACGCAGCAGGGCGGCATGGCCGTGCGCGTGGGCGACGTAGCCCAGGTGCGCCTGGGCGCGCTCACGCGCTATGGCAGCGTGACCCAGGACGGGCAACAGGAGGCCGTGCAGGGTCTGGTGCTGGGCCTGCGCGGCGCCAACGCCCGCCAGCTGGTGCAGGACGTGCGCGCCAAGCTGCAAGAGATCGAGGCCAACCTGCCCGCGGGTGTCACTCTTCGCCCCTTCTACGACCGGGGCGCCCTGGTCGAGCGCGCCGTGGGCACGGTCTCCAAGGCCCTGGCCGAGGCGATTGCACTGGTGCTGGTGCTGCTGCTGCTGTTCCTTGGCAATCTGCGTGCCGCCCTGGTGGTGGCGCTGATCCTGCCGCTGTCGGCGCTGGCGACCTTTGTGCTGATGCGCCAGTGGGGGCTGTCGGCCAACCTGATGTCG
>JAGPIX010000151.1:0-3202 GCA_018054745.1 Alicycliphilus sp. | reverse complement strand
GTGGCGCGCGTGGGCTCGGACGAGTTGGGGCTGGACCCCATGGGCCTGAACGAGACCGACAGCTTTCTGGTGCTCAAGCCCCGCGCCGAATGGCGCTTCGCCACCAAGGAAGCGCTGATAGACGCCATCCGCGAGGCGGCCGAGGGCATTCCCGGGGTCGACCTGAGCTTTACCCAGCCGATCGAGATGCGCACCTCGGAAATGCTCTCGGGCGTACGCGGCGACCTGGCAGTGAAGGTGTTCGGCCCGAATGCCGAGGAGCTGTCCCGCCTGGCTACCGAAATCGTGCAGGTGCTGCAGGCCATCCCCGGCAGCGAGGACGTGCTGACCACCAAGAACGACGGCGTGCATTACCTGCGCGTGGCACTCGACCGCCAGGCTATCGGCCGCCTGGGCCTGTCGGTGGAACAGGTGCAGGCCGATCTGCGCACCCTTGTCGAAGGCCAGCGCGCGGGCGTGGTGGTGCAGGACGTACGCCGCGTGCCCTTGGTGGTGCGCGGCAGCGACGCGCTGCGTCTGTCGCCCGAGCTGTTTGCCGGGCTGCGCCTGCCCACGCCTGGCGGCCAGCCCATTGCACTGTCGCAGCTGACGCGGCTGGAGGTCATCGACGGACCGGTGAAGGTCGAGCGCGAGCAGTCCTCGCGCATGGCCGTGGTGCGCGCCAATGTGCGCGGGCGCGACCTGGTCGGCTTCGTCGCCCAGGCGCAGGCGGCCGTGGCGCAAAAGGTGCCGCTGCCCCCAGGCTACCGCCTGGCCTGGGGCGGACAGTTTGAAAACCAGCAGCGCGCCGCCGCACGCCTGGCGCTGGTCGTGCCGCTGGCGCTGGCGCTGATCGTCGGCCTGCTGTTCGCCACCCTGGGCAGCCTGCGCCAGGCGCTGCTGGTGTTTGCCAACATTCCGCTGGCGCTGGTCGGCGGCGTGGCGGCACTGGCCGTGAGCGGCGAATACCTGTCGGTGCCGGCCTCGGTGGGCTTCATTGCCCTGATGGGCATTGCCGTGCTCAACGGCCTGGTGCTCGTGACCTGCTTCAACCAGCTCGCCGCGCGTGGGCTGAGCACCACCGAGGTCGTGCGCCAGGGTGCGCTGCGCCGCCTGCGTCCGGTACTGATGACTGCCAGCATCACCGCGCTAGGGCTGCTGCCGTTGCTCTTGGCCACCGGGCCGGGCTCGGAGATCCAACGCCCGCTGGCCATCGTGGTGATAGGCGGTTTGCTCAGTTCTACCTTGCTGACCCTGGTGCTGCTTCCCCTCCTGTACCGCCGCTTTGGCTTGCCCACACCCAACCTGCACGCTGCAAGCGCACCTGTACCATGACTGACCATCTGCCACCCTATTACCTGCTGACCCTAGTCGTGCCCACCGCGCTCGAGGAAGATCTGCTCGACATGCTACGCAGCCAGCCACGGCTGGCGCCTGGCTTCACACTGATACCCGCCCAGGGCATGGGGGCGCACATCCACCTGGCCTCCAGCATGGAGCAGGTGCAGGGCCGCGCCCGGCGCGTGCTGGTGCAGCTGGCCCTGGCTCAGGCACAGGTCGCGCCGCTCATCGAGCTGCTGCGCCAGGCCTTTCCAACGCCTCAGATCGCCTACTGGGCCACGCCCCTGTTGACTTTTGGACGCCTGGGAGAATTGCCATGAAATGTGCCATCGCCACGTTGGCAAGCATGCTGGCTTGCGCCACCGCCATGAGCGCATCGGCCCAGGATGCACCGTCCTTGCCATTGCTTCCACCAGAAGCGTCGGTGCAGCAGGTGCTGATCCAGCTGCCGCAGGTGCGCGCCGCTGGCTCAGGCATGGCGCTGGCGCTGGCACGCAGCCAGCGTCTGGAGGCCGGGCCGTACGACTGGGTCGCGAAGGCGGGACTAAATCAGCGGAGCGAGCAAAGCGGCCCGCGTTATCACGAAAGTGAAATCGGCCTGGAAACGGGCATGCGCTGGCCCGCCAAGGTAGCTGCCGACCGGCAGCTGGGCCAAGTTGAGGAGCGCCTGGGCGTGGTCAGCCACGCCGACGCCTGGCACGAAGCCGCTCGCGCCCTGCTGGTCGACTGGTTCGACGTGCTTCGCGAGCTACGCGGCGCGCAGCTGCTGGAGGCGCAGGATGCGCTCATGGCGCGCCAGCTCAAGGTAGCGCAGCGCCGCGTGGAGACTGGCGATGCGGCACAACTGGAGCTGCTCGCCGTGAACGCCGAGCGCGCCCGCGTGCAGGCCCAGGCCGGCCGCAGCCGCGCCCAGGCCGAGCTGCGCCGGCGCACCCTGGCGCAACGCTACCCGGGCCTGGCCGACCCGGCCGATGCACTGGGCACGGGCGCCGATACCTGGCTGGCGCAGCCGCCACTGGCCGATAGCACGGGCGCGGACTTTTCCGCCACCTGGGTGCAACGCATCCTGGACGACAACCACGAGCTGGAGCGCGCCCAGGCCCGCGCCGAGCAGGCCCGCCTGCAGGCCGGGCGGGTTCAGCTGGAGCGCCGCCCCGACGCCACCTGGGGCGTGCGCGCCACGCGCGAGCGCGGCGGCCAGGAGCAGGTGTTGGGCGTGTACCTGTCCCTGCCCCTGGGCGGTGCCGGCCGCGCCGCCGACGCCCAGGCCGCGCTGGCTCAGGCCGACATGGCGGAGCAGGAACTGGAGCAGACGCGCCTGCGCGTGCAGGCCGACGCCTGGCGCACTGCCGGCGAGGCCCAGCAAGCCCAGGCCACCCTGGAGCGCCAGCGCCACGCCCTGCGGCAACTGGACCAAAGCGCCGCCCTGCAGCAGCGCGCCTATGCCCTGGGCGAAAGCCCGCTGGTCGATCTGCTGCTAGCCCAGCGCGGCGCGCTGGACGCCCGCCTAGTCACCGAAACCGCGGCCCTGGACGCGCTGCAGGCACACGCGCGACTGCTGCTCGATGCCCACCGGCTATGGCGGCTGCCGGAGCATTGACCCGAGCAAAATCCGGAACCAGCAGAATTCACAAGGCATGGCGGCATGCTTTTTTGGCATAATCACATGCCGCACCGCAGCAAATTTCTCTCGTTCCACTCGTTTTCCCAGCAAAGAGTCCGTTTATGAAGCATCAATCCGTGGGCCAATTCCTCGAACAACTGGCCCAGCGCAACCCCGGTCAGCCCGAGTTCTTGCAAGCCGTGACCGAGGTCATGGAAAGCCTGTGGCCCTTCATCGAGAAGCACCCGCGCTACGCCGAACAGGCACTGCTGGAGCGCC
>JAGPIX010000047.1 GCA_018054745.1 Alicycliphilus sp. | reverse complement strand
CCGCGGTTGGCGCGCAGGTCGCCACCGCCCAGGCGCACGCCCAGCGATCGGCCAAAGGTGTCGCGTGCCTCGACGATGCGCGCCTCTATCATCACCTGGCGCACCGGCACATCCAGCGTCAGCAGCAGCTGGCGCACGTCCTCCAGCTTGGCGGGGGTGTCGGTAACGAACAGCTGGTTGGTACGCGGCTCGGCAATGGCGCTGCCGCGTTCGGACAGGAATCGCGTGTTCTGACTGCTGCCGCTGCCGCCACCCGAGGAGCTGTTGGTGGTCAGCTGCACCACCATGTCGGCGGCCTTGGCGTAGTTCAGCTGGTAGGCCTGGGTGCGCAGGGGTTCGAGCTTGGCGATGGCCTGGGCGGCCTCGAAATCCTTGCGTGTGCGTTCATCGATTTCGTCCTTGGGCGCGATCCACAGCACGGTGCCCGATTTGCGCATGCCCAGGCCCTTGGCGTCCATGATGATCTGCAAGGCCTGATCCCAGGGCACGTCCTTCAGGCGCAGGGTCAGCGCGCCGGTGACGGTGTCGGAGGTGACGATGTTGAAGTTGGTGAAGTCGGCGATCACCTGCAGCAGCGAGCGCACCTCGATGTTCTGGAAGTTCAGCGACAGCTTTTCGCCGCTGTAGTTGGGGCCCTGGGTCAGCTTGGACAGGTCCACCTTCTTAGGGCGCACTTCGACGACGAACTGGTTGTCGCTCTGGTAGGCGCTGTGCTCCCAGTCGCCCACGGGGTCAATGCTCAGGCGCACGCGCTCGCCCTGCTGGGCGGCGGTGATGGTCTGCACGGGCGTGCCAAAGTCCGACACGTCCAGGCGCCTGCGCAGCCCTTCGGGCAGGGATGAGCGCTGGAACTCGACCACCAGGCCCTTGCCCTGGGTCTTCAAATCGACGCCCACCTGGTTGTTCGCCAGGCCGACCACGATGCGACCGGCGCCATCCGAGCCGCGGCGGAAGTCCAGATCCTTCAGCGGCAGCACGTCGGCGTTGTGGCCTTCGGCAAACACGGCCGACGGCCCGGCGGGGACGCGGGCGGCACTGGTGACGCTGTCGAGCAGCACCAGCACCGCCTTGCCGTGCAGTTCTGCGCGGTAGGTCGTGGCCTGCTTCAGGTTCAGGACGATGCGCGAGCGCTCGCCGGCCTCGACGATATGGGCCGACTTGACATTGCCCTGGTTGATCTCCACCAGCGAACGGCCCGATGCATTGGTAACGCCGGGGAAGTCCAGGGCGATGCGCGCGGGGGTCTGGACGGCAAAGCCGGTGGGCAGCTCGGTCTGGGGTTCGGAAAACTCGATGCGCAGCACCTCGGCGCCGCCCTGCAGGAAGCCGGTTACCGACTCGATGGAGCCCCGGGCATGCGATACCGTGGCGCTCAGGGCCGCCGCTATGGCGATGCCGGCCAGCCACAGATGGCGGCGCAAGCGCGATTGCTGTTGAATCATTTCCTCACCTCATTTCCCTCTTGCAGGTCCAGCGTTGTCATGCGCTCCACCCAATCGCCCGTGGAGTCCTGGACTATTTCGCGTAAACGGATATTCGTTTCCGAAATGCCGATGATTTTTCCGTAGTTCTGACCCAGGTAATTGCCCGTGCGCACCTGGTACAAAAGCTTGTCCACGCTGACCAGCGCGGTCGGCACACCGGTCTTGTTCAGGCTGCCGACCATCTTCACGGTATCGAGCGGGTGGGCCTCCAGCGGCTCCTTGCGCCTGGCCATCTCGGGTGCGATCAGCGACGCGTTGGCGACGGTCTCGGACGACTCGCGGCGCAGGGCCTGCGTCAGTTTCTGCGGGTTGAACGGCTCCATGTTGCCGTCGCCGGTGTAGTCCTGCGGATGGAACTGCTTGGGCTCGGTGAGCGGCGTGACGCGCGGCTTGGTCGTCGCGCGCAGGTCGCTCATCCACTGGCGCAGCTCGTCCTCGTCATTGCCGCCACAGCCCGCCAGCAGCAAGGCGCCCAGCAGCGCGATCAGGGGTTTGCAGCCAAGGCGCTTCATTTCTTCGCTCCTTTCGCCGCGGCCTTCTGGGCCTGGATCTCTTCGGGGTCGAGATAGCGGAAGGTTCTGGCCGTGGCCTCCATGGTCAGGGTGCCCTGCGCGTCCTTGCTGGCCGGTGCCAGCGAGACATTGTTCAAGGTGACGATGCGCGAGAGGTTGGCCACGTCAGACGCGAATGCGCCCACGTCGTGGTACTTGCCGACCACGCGGATGGCGATGGGCAGCTCGGCGTAGTAATCCTTGACCACCACCTGCCCCGGGCGGAACAGCTCGAACTGCAGGCTGCGGCCCAGGCCGGCCTGGTTGATGTCGGACAGCAGCGCCGACATCTCGGCCTTGCTGGGCAGCTGCTTCTCGAGCTGGATGACGTATTGCTGAACCTGTTCGCGCTGCTTCTTCAGGGCATCCAGGCTCACGGCCTTGATGAGCTTCTTTTGATAGTCGGCACGCAAGGTTTGCTCGGTGCCGCGCTCGGTGGTCAGCTCGGCCTCATATTCAGAGAGCTTGAAGAACCACAGAAACGTTGCCACACCCCCGGCGATCAGCAGGCACAGCAGCGTGCGCGGCAAGGCTGGCCACAGCGATGGATCTTTCGGATCGAGGTTCTGGAACTGGCGCTGCAAATCGCCTTGCAGCTTGGCGAAGTCGTACTTCGGCGCTTTTTTCTTGGCCATGGCTATTTCCCTGCGACGACTTCATTCGCAGCGTCCGCCTTTTGCGCCTCGGAACTGCGCACCAGGCGGAAGCGCAGGTTGAAGGACGCGACGCGACGCTGATCCTTGGGCGACAAGGACACATTGGCGGCAATGATTTCCACCAGCTCGGGCTTGGAGAACCAGGGGGTGTTGTTGGTCAGGTTGCGCAGCATCTCGGAGACCCGCTCGTTGGACTGCGCCATGCCCTGCATGGTGACCACCTGATCGGCCTGCTTGAGGCTGGTCACATAGACGCCATCGGGCAGCTGCTTGACCAGCTCGTTGAGCAGGTGAACCGGCAGGTTGCGGTCGGACTGCAGGTCTTCCACGGCCTTCTGGCGCGCCTGCAGAGCCGCGATTTCCTCCTCGATGGTGGCGATTTCCTTGATCTGCTTCTCCAGAACCTGGACCTCGCCGCGCAGGAAGTTGTTCTTGTCCTGCTGATCGGTGATCTGCATCTGGAACCACCAGTAGATCAGCCCGGCAATGGCCAGACCCGCCAGGGCAGAGGCCACCATGATGGCCTGGAACGTCTCGCGCCGGCGTTTGCGCGCAGCCTCCCGGTGCGGGAGCAGGTTGATCAAAATCACTGCAGGAACCTCCGCATCGCCAGGCCGCAGGACGTCAGATACGACGGCGCCTCGCGCGCCATTTTTCTCAGGCGCACCGCGCCGCCCACGTCCATGCCCTCAAACGGATTGATGATGCTGCAGGCAAAGCCGGTGTTCTCGGTCACGGCCTGGGTCAGCCCGTGCAGCGGTGCCGAGCCGCCCGCCAGCATGATGTGATCGACACGGTGGTAGGGCGTGCTGGTGAAGAAGAACTGCAGGGCGCGGCCGATTTCCTGCGCCAGGCTGTCCACGAAGGGGCGCAGCACGGCCGATTCATAGTCCTCGGGCAGATCGCCGTTGCGCTTTTTGCCCTCGGCCTCTTCCTGCGAAAAGCCGTACTGGCGCACGATCAGCTGCGTCAGCTGCGCGCCGCCGAAGGCCTGGTCGCGCTCGTAGAGCACATCGTCGTTGCGAATGACCTGCATACTGGTGGTCAGCGCCCCGACCTCGAACAAGGCCACCACAGAATCCACGCCGCGGTTGGGCAAGGCCTCAATCAGGCGGCCGGCGGCCAGGCGGGCGGCATGGGATTCGATGTCCACGATGACGGGCTTGAGGCCGGCAGCCTCGGCCAGGCCCTGGCGATCCTGCACCTTTTCCTTGCGCGAAGCGGCGATCAGCACATCCACGTCGCCGGAGGCGTTCTTGCTCGGGCCGACGACGCAGAAGTCCAGGCTCACTTCATCGAGCGAGAACGGGATGTACTGGTTGGCCTCGGACTCGACCTGCACCTCCAGCTCCTGCTCGGTCATACCGCCGGGCAGGCTGATGCGCTTGGTGATCACCGCGGACGGCGGCAGCGCCAGCGCCACGTTGCGCGTGCGGGTACCGCTTTTTTTCACCACACGACGCAAGGCCTCGGCGACTTCATCGAATTTTTCGATGTTGCCGTCGGTGATCCAGCCACGCTCCAGTTGCTCGATGGCGCAGCATTCAAGCACCAGAGCACCACTCTTATCACGCCCCAACTCCACCAGCTTGACGCTGGATGAGCTGATGTCGACCCCAAGCAATGGGGCCTGCTGGCGACTGAACAACGACCCCATTGAGACCACGGCTCCCCCCGAAACTGACCGTTATGACGCAACAAAACTTAACACTTCACATGAATCCTATCAGCATGTTCCTACACCAGGAAAGAGTTTCACCCGATTGATACATCTGACCCGTTGTCAAAAGCCGACGATGCCTCTAGCAACAGAGGGAATTTCCTGACGGCTTGCCAGTCTGCTCAAGTGAGTGCCAGCCAACACTGTTCCGTAACAGGGAGCGGTTGCTGAATTTTTATAATGGCGGGTTACCTGCCGATTGAGCCCTATGCCGCCTTCACGAGACAAGTCCCCCGCCCCCAAGCCCGCCACCCATTCACCGGGTTGGCTGCGCTGGCCGCTGCGCGTGCTGGCCTGGCTCATAGGCCTGGGGGCAGCTGCGGCCCTGGCCGCCGTGCTGGTGGTTGGGGTCGGGCTGGCCATGGCCTACCCCAACCTGCCCGACGTATCCGATCTGGCGGACTACCGCCCCAAGCTGCCGCTGCGCGTGTATTCCACCGAGGGCGCGCTGCTGGGCGAGTTTGGCGAGGAGCGGCGCAACCTCACGCCGATAGAAGACATTCCGCCGGTGATGACCAATGCCGTGCTGGCCATCGAGGACGCGCGCTTCTTCGAGCATGGCGGCGTGGACTACAAGGGCGTGCTGCGCGCCGCCCTGGCCAACCTGGGGCGCGCCAAGAGCCAGGGCGCGTCCACCATCACCATGCAGGTGGCGCGCAACGTCTATCTGTCGTCGGAAAAGACGTTGACCCGAAAAATCTATGAAATATTGTTAACGTTCAAACTCGAGCATCTGCTGAGCAAAAACCAGATTCTCGAGATCTACATGAACCAGATTTATCTGGGTAATCGCGCCTACGGCTTCGCCGCCGCCTCCGAGGCCTATTTTGGCAAGCCGCTGAAATCCATCTCCATTGCCGAGGCGGCCATGCTGGCCGGCCTGCCCAAGGCGCCGTCGGCCTACAACCCGATCAGCAACCCCAAGCGCGCGCGCATACGCCAGCTCTACATCATCGAGCGCATGCAGGACAACGGTTTCATCACCGCCGAGCAGGCCGCCGCGGCCAAGCAGGAAGACCTGAAACTGCGCTCGTCCACCAACAACACGCGCGTACATGCCGAATATGTGGCCGAGATGGCGCGTCAGCTGATCTTTGCCCAGTACGGCGCCGAGGCCTATACACGCGGCCTGAACGTCTACACCACGCTGAATGCGGGTGAGCAGGATGCGGCCTACTCCGCCCTGCGCAAGGGCATCATGGACTACGAGCGGCGCCAGCATTACCGCGGCCCGGAGCGCTTCGTGACCCTGCCGACTTCGGCCGCCGAGGTCGAGGACGCCATCGACGACGCCCTGGCCAACCACCCCGACAACGGCGATGTGCTGGCGGCCGTGGTGCTGGAGGCCATCCCGAAGCGGATTCTGGCGGCTCGTGCCGACGGCGAGCCCATCGAGATCACCGGCGAGGGTCTGAAGCCCGCGCAGTCCGGCCTCTCGGACAAGGCGCCGCCCAACATCAAGCTGCGCCGCGGCGCCATCATCCGCGTGGTGCAGACGCCGAAGAAAACCTGGGAGATCACCCAGCTGCCCGAGGTCGAAGGCGCCTTCGTGGCCATTGACCCGCGAACCGGCGCGATCCGCGCGCTGGTCGGCGGCTTCGACTTCGACAAGAACAAGTTCAACCATGTCACCCAGGCCTGGCGCCAGCCGGGCTCGGCCTTCAAGCCCTTCATCTATTCCGCCGCCCTCGAAAAGGGCTTCACGCCGGCCACGGTGATCAACGACGCGCCGCTGTTCTTCAGCGCCGGCGCCACCGGCGCCCAGCCCTGGGAGCCCAAGAACTACGACGGCAAGTACGACGGCCCGATGACCATGCGCACCGGCCTGGCGCGCTCGAAGAACATGATCTCGATCCGCGTGCTGCAGGCCGTGGGCCCGAAGACGGCGCAGGAATGGGTCAGCCGGTTTGGCTTTGAGGCCGACAAGCACCCCGCCTACCTGACCATGGCCCTGGGCGCGGGCTCGGTTACACCAATGCAGATGGCCACGGCCTATGCGGTGTTTGCCAACGGCGGCTATCGCGTCAACCCGTATCTGATCACGCGCGTGGTCGATCAGAAGGGGCGCATCCTGTCGCAGTTCGAGCCGCCCGCCACCAGCAACAATCCGCGTGCCATCGACGCACGCAACGCCTTCGTCATGGACAGCCTGCTGCAAACGGTGACGCGCAGCGGCACGGCGGCACGCGCGCAGGCCACGCTCAAGCGCCCTGACCTGTACGGCAAGACCGGCACCACCAACGATTCGGTGGACGCCTGGTTCGCGGGCTTCCAGCCCACGATGACCGCCGTCACCTGGATTGGCTATGACCAGCCACGCAACCTGGGCAGCCGCGAGACGGGCGGCGGCCTGGCGCTGCCGATTTGGATAGCCTTCATGGACAAGGCGCTCAAGGGCGTGCCGGTAGCCGAGCCCACCGTACCCCCGGGCGTGGTCAACGTCAGTGGCGAATGGCTCTACGAGGAATATGCCCACAACAGCGGCGTTGCCAACCTGGGCCTGGATGGCCAGGCCCCGGGCGCCACCGCCCCCGGCCCCAGCCCCGCGCCCGAGGAGCGCAACCGCATCCTGGATCTGTTCCGCAATTGATGCTGCGGCCCGGCCATCAGGCCGTGAAGCGCAGCGCCTGGCCCGACTGGGCGCTGGCATCGCGGCTCAAGGCCGCAAAGAACTCGCCATCGCCCTTGGTGTCCATCCAATGCTGGCCATCGAAGCGGTAGTGGTAGCCGCCCGACTGCGCGGCCAGCCAGACCTCGTGCAACGGTTTTTGCAGGTTGATGATGATCTGGCTGCCGTTGGCAAAGCTGATGCTGACCATGCCGCCCGAGCGCTGGCTGTCCAGGTCGGCATCGGTGGCGTCGTTGATGCGGTCGCAGCCCTGCTCGACCGCCAACAGAAGTTGCTCGGCACGATCCAGGAATTCAAGGTCGGTCATTACAATTTGCGAATGTTGAGAGCTCGCCAAATTCTAGTCAGGACGATTGCCCTTGCGCTTGGCGCGGCGGCCCTGGGCTGCGGCCAGCGCGGCCCGCTGTACCTGCCGACCGAACCGGCGGCAGCCGAGCGTGCCACCCTGCCACAGACACTCAACCCGGCGGCCACGCCGGCCACGCCATCGTCCGCACCCGCACCAACCTCCAAACCATGATCCCCAGCCCCCTGCCCGGCCAGCCCCAGCTGCATTACCGCGACGCATCCCTGTACCTCGAAGACCGGCGCCTGTCGGATCTGGCGCGCGAGCATGGCACGCCGCTGTACGTCTATTCGCAGGCCGCCATGCTGCAGGCCCTGGCCGCCTACCAGCGCGGCTTTGCCGGGCGCAAGGTGCAGATCTGCTACGCCATGAAGGCCAATTCATCCCTGGCCGTGCTGCAGCTGTTTGCGCGCCATGGCTGCGGCTTCGACATCGTCTCGGGTGGCGAGCTTGAACGCGTGATGGCCGCCGGCGGCGACCCGGCCAAGGTCATCTTCTCGGGCGTGGGCAAGACCCGCGCCGAGATGCGCCAGGCGCTTGAGGCCGGCATTGGCTGCTTCAACGTGGAGAGCGAGGCCGAGCTGGGGGTGCTGAGCGAAGTGGCCCAGGCCATGGGCCTGCGCGCGCCGGTCAGCATCCGCGTGAACCCGAACGTGGACGCCAAGACCCACCCCTACATCTCCACGGGCCTGAAGGGCAACAAGTTCGGCATCGCCCATGAGCGCACCGTGGCCACCTACCAGCGCGCCGCGCAGTTGCCCGGCCTGCGCGTGGTCGGCATCGACTGCCACATCGGCTCGCAGATCACCGAAGAGACGCCCTACCTGGACGCCATGGATCGCATGCTGGACCTGGTGCAGGCGGTGGAGGCGGCGGGCATCGCCATCCAGCACATCGACTTCGGCGGCGGCCTGGGCATCAACTACAACGGCGACCAGCCGCCCGCGGCCGATGTCCTGTGGGCCAAGCTGCTGGCCAAGCTGGATGCGCGCGGCTATGGCCAGCGCCAGCTGATGATCGAGCCGGGCCGTTCCCTGGTGGGCAATGCCGGCGTGTGCCTGACCGAGGTGCTGTACCTCAAGCCCGGCGAGCAGAAGAATTTCTGCATCGTCGACGCCGCCATGAACGACCTGCCGCGCCCGGCGATGTACCAGGCCTACCACGCCATCGTGCCGCTGGAGGCCGCCGGCGCCCAGCAAGAGCCGCAGGTCTACGACGTGGTCGGACCGATCTGCGAGAGCGGCGACTGGCTGGGGCGCGAGCGCAGCCTGGCCGTGGCCGCAGGCGACCTGCTGGCCGTGCTCTCCACCGGGGCCTATTGCAGCTCCATGGGCAGCACCTACAACACCCGGCCGCGCCCGGCCGAGCTGCTGGTCGATGGCGCGGCGGCGCACCTGATCCGCGCGCGCGAGAGTGTCAGCGACATCTACCGCAGCGAGAGGCTGGTGCCCACCAAGGCCTGAACGACATTGACACAAAACGGCTGTCAGCGCTTATCCAATAAGCGCTGACAGCTATTTTTTTAATAGTAGTTTACGCCCTATCCGCGCCAGCAGCAGCACGGCGACGATGGCTGCATACACAGCCACCTCGGCAAAGTCGTTCTTGCCGGCGCGCATCCAGAAGAAATGCAGCAGCGCCAGCCCCGCAATCAGGTACACGCTGCGGTGCAGCTGCTGCCAGCGGCGCGCGCCCAGCCAGCGTATGGCGCGGTTGAACGAGGTGGCGGCCAGCAGCAGCAGCAGGGCAAACGCGCACATGCCCACCAGGATGAAGGGCCGCTTGGCCACGTCGCGCGCTATTTCGCCCCAGTCCAGCCCCATGTCGAATACGCTGTAGCACAGCAGGTGCAGCAGGGCATAGCAGAAGGTGTAGACGCCCAGCATGCGCCGAAAGCGCGCCAGCGCGGGCAGCCCCAGCATCTGGCGCAGGGGGGTCACGGCCAGGGTCAGGCACAGCAGGCGCAGCGTCCAGCCGCCCAGGGAGCGGATCAGCGCCTCGGCCGGGTTGGCGCCCAGGTGGTCGAAAGCCGCCGCATACACCAGCCAGGCCAGCGGCAGCAGGCACAGCCCATGCAGCAGCGGCTTGGCCGCCGGGTGCAGCAGGACGCGCGCCATCAATAGTTCTTGCGCAAATCCATTCCCGCGTAGAGCTGGCCCACCTGGGCCGCGTAGCCGTTGAACAGCTCTGTCTTGCGCTTCTTGGCGAACAGGCCGCCCTCACCGATGCGCCGCTCGGTCGCCTGGCTCCAGCGCGGGTGATCCACGTCGGGATTCACGTTGGAATAAAAGCCGTACTCGTTGCGCGCGGCCTTGTTCCAGGCAGTGGCGGGTTCTTTCTCGGTGAAGCGGATTTTGACGATGCTCTTGGCGCTCTTGAAGCCGTACTTCCAGGGCACGACGATGCGCACCGGCGCGCCATTCTGGTTGGGCAGCAGCTCGCCATACATGCCGAAGGCCAGAAGGGTGAGCGGGTGCATGGCCTCATCCAGGCGCAGGCCCTCGGTGTAGGGCCAGTCGAGGATGCGGCCGTTCACCCCGGGCATGACGGCCTTGTCGGCCAGGGTGACGAACTCCACGTATTTGGCGCTGCCCAGCGGCTGCACCCGCTTGATGAGTTCGGCCAGCGAATAGCCCACCCAGGGAATGACCATGGACCAGCCCTCCACGCAGCGCAGGCGGTAGATGCGCTCCTCCTGCGGGCTGAGTTTCAGCAGTTCGTCGATGTCAAAGCGCCGCGGCCTGGCCACCAGACCCTCCACCTCCACCGTCCAGGGCCGGGTCTTCAGGGTGTGGGCGTTGCGCGCGGGGTCGGCCTTGTCGGTGCCGAACTCGTAGAAGTTGTTGTAGCCCGTGGCGTCCTGGTACTCGGTGGGTTTCTCCATGGTCACCGCGCCGGCCACCGCCGAGCGCTGGCCCTCCAGGGCCGCCAGCTTGCCCGGCCGCGTGGCGGCCAGCGCCTCGCGCCCAGCCCATGAGGCCAGCGCCGCCCCGCCGGCGCCCGCCGCCAGCAGGCGCAACAGGGCGCGGCGCTGTTCGTATTTGGCGCGCGGCGTGATCTCGCTGGCGCGCGGGTGGTCGAAACCACTATGCTTGCTATGGATGCGCATGGTGTGTCCTCCATCGGCTGTCATCAAAAGAATAACTCTATTCATGGTTTTCAGTCAATAAATTCACTTAAAACCTTCACCAATAAGCGCTGAGAGCTCCTGTTTTTACAGCGTCCCGTAGCTGTGCAGTCCGCTCAGGAACATGTTCACGCCCAGGAAGGCGAAGGTGGTGACCGCCAGGCCCACCAGGGCCCACCAGGCGGACATGGTGCCGCGCAGGCCCTTCATCAGGCGCATGTGCAGCCAAGCGGCGTAGTTGAGCCAGACGATCAGCGCCCAGGTCTCCTTGGGGTCCCAGCTCCAGTAGCCGCCCCAGGCCTCGGCCGCCCACAGCGCGCCGAGCACGGTGGCGATGGTGAAGAAGGCAAAGCCCACGGCGATGGACTTGTACATCACGTCGTCCAGCACCTGCAGCGCCGGCAGCCCCTCGGCGATACGCCGGCGGCCCAGCAATATGCCGGCGACGATCAGCGCCGAGACGCCAAAGTACACCATCCAGTAGCTGCTGCCGGCCTCGGCCGTCGCGCCCTGGCGGAAGACGATGGGCTCGAAGCACAGCACCACGCCCAGCAGCCACAGCGGCGCCAGCTTGTACCAGCGCGTCTCCTGCGCCTGCTGCTTGATCAGGTAGGCAAAGGCCACCATGGCCGACAGCGCGAAGGTGCCATAGCCGATGAAGTTGGCCGGCACATGCAGCTTCATCCACCAGCTGTTGAGCGCCGGCACCAGGGGCTGGATCTCGTGCGCCTCGCGCACCACCGTGTACCAGAGCAGAAAGCCCACGGCGGCGCTGACCACCAGCATCACGAAGCCGCCGAGCGCACGCGTGGCGTACTGCTCCTCGTAGTACAGGTAGAACACGGCCGTCATCCAGCAGAACATGACGAACACCTCGTAGAGGTTGCTCACCGGGATATGGCCGATGTCGGGGCCGATCTGATAGCTCTCGTACCAGCGCACCATGGTGCCTATCAACGCCAGCGCCACCGCCACCCAGGCGATGCGCGAACCTATGCGCATCATGGCCGGGCCCTGGCCGCGCGAGAACATGCCTATCCAGTAGAAGGCCGTGCTCATGAAGAACAGCATGCTCATCCACAGGATGGCGGACTGGCTGGAGAGGAAATATTTGAGGCCGAACACCGTCTCGGCGCGCGCCAGGTCGCCCGCGCCATTGTTCTGGTACAGCCCTATGGCCAGCAGCGAGCAGCCGGCCACGGCCAGCATCAGCAGGCGCAACGGGCGCCAGAACCAGCCCAGCCAGATGGCGCCGGGGATGGAGCCGAGCAGGATGCCCTTTTCATACACATCCATGTGGGCGCCGTAGCGCTGCAGCGCAAACAGGCCGCCTGCCAGCACCAACGCGGCAAACAGCCAGTCCAGCCAGTTGCGGCGCGCGAAGTAGCCTTCGTTCAGGGTCAGCGTCGTCGTGGCGGTGTTCATGTCTTGCCTCCGTGGGGAAGGGTTTCGTCGGTGCCCAGCAACTGGGTGCGCAACTGCGCGAATTCGCGATCCGTGTCCAGCGTCTTGCGGTTGGCCGACAGCGCCATGGTCGCCTGCGCGCCGCCGCTGCCCGGCGCCAGCCAGACCCACAGGCGGCGGTCACGCACATAGAGCATGGCAAAGATGCCGATGATCAGCAGTGCGCAGCCCAGATACACCACGTTCTTGCCAGGGGCTCGCGCCACCTCGAAGACGCTGGCCTGGATCTGCTTGAAATCGGTGAGCTCGAACACCATGGGCGCCGGATAGGCCTGGGAGTCGCTCAAGCTAAGCACGGCCTGGGTCATGAAGGCCTGGGTCTTCTCACCCGGCTCCAGCGGCGCCAGCCCGGCCTGCTCGCGCGTGATCTGCGCCAGCTCGAACAGCGCGCCGTTCATGATGCGCATCAGCACCTCGGCGGCGCGCTCGCGCTCGCCCTCGGGCACGTTGGCCTCCATGAATTCCGAGATCGCCGGCAGGCCGGCAAGCGGCCTGCCGTTGACTGCGGCCAACTTCTCCATGGTTCCGTCGCCCAGGGTGTCGCCGGCAAACAGCGCCAGCGCACGGGCGGCGGACTGTGCCAGCTGCTCGGCCAGCTCGGGGCGCTTGGCATCCACGGCCGCGGCCGCGTAGCGGCGCACCGCCTTCTCGCGCAGCGCCGGGTCGGCCAGCGCCAGGCGCAGGCGCACAAAGCCATCCATGCGGCCCTCGGCGTCCACCGGCACGCGCAAATAGCGCATGGGGTCGGCCTGGGTTTCGCGCACGCCCAGCAGAAACACGGCCTGGCCGTCGCCGGTGTCCACGGGCAGCATGAAATTGTTGAACTCGCGCGCCTGGCCGGCGGCGTCGCGCAGCTTGTAGCTCACGCTCGGGCCCACGTTGCGCAACTCGCGCTTGGCTACCGTCTTGTTGCCCGCGCCCAGGCGCGACTCTATGGACTCGCGCAAGTCCACCTTGCGCACATCGGCCCCCGAGGCGCTGGCGCCGTTGTCGCCAAAGTTTTCTACGTTGAGCACGCGCAGGCCGGTGAACTCCAGCGTCAGCGCCTCGCCCGTGCCGGTGTTGGTGAGCTGGGTGGAGCCGCCGACCACGCCCGCCACGTCAAACGGCTCGGCCCCCGGCACCAGCGGACGGGCGCGCAGCTTGAGCTCGGAGCCGCCATCGTCAAAGCTCGACTGGTAGATCTCCACGCCGCGATGGCGCACCGGGTGGTTCACCTCCACGCGCGCCGCCTTGGCCTCGCCCGTCGCCAGGTCGTGGATCACGATGTCGCTGGCGAACAGCTTGGGCATGCCGGTGGAGTAATGCTCGACGACGAACTTCTTCAGCTCGATGGAAAACGGCAGCTCCTGCAGCAGCATGCCGTCGGACTGGCTCAGGATGGCGGTGCTGGAATGCCGGCCCTCGGTGACCAGCAGGTTGCCGCGAAAGGTCGGGTTGGTGGCGGGCAGGCGGTGCTCGGGCTTCACGTCGGCGATAAAGCCGCCGCCCGGGTAAGGCGTCTTGCCACCAAACCACATCTGCGCGCGCACGATCAGGTCGCCATCCAGCAGCCCACCCAGGCACACCAGCACGATGGCGCTGTGCGCCGCGATATAGCCCAGCTTGTTCGCCGCGCCGGCCTTGGCGGCGACCATCCAGCCATCGCCCTCGGGCGTCTGGCGCTGCTGCAGGCGCACCTTCCAGCCGCCGCTGACCAGCAGCTTGCCGATGCGCTGGGCGGCGGCCCCGGTGTCCTCGCCCGCCAGCGTGGCGCCGGCCTTGTGGTGAAAGGCCTGCAGGCTTTGCGCGCGGATGTTTTCCTTGTAGTTGCGCAGGTCGGCCAGGTACTTGGGTGTGTGGCGCGCAATGCACAGCGAGGTACTGATCACCAGAAAGGCCAGGATCAGCAAAAACCACCAGGCGCTATAGACGGCGTTGAGCTTGAGGGTCAGAAACAGGTCGGCCCAGAACGGCCCGAACTGGTTCACGTAGTTGTTCACCGGCTCATGCTGCTTCATCACGGTGCCGATCACCGAGGCGATGCAGATCACCGTCAGCAGCGCAATCGCAAAGCGCATCGACGACAGCAGCTCGGTGATGGAGCGCGTGGCCGGTGAGCGCGGCGCGCGGCCGTGGCCCAAAGAGTGGTCAGACATGAGAAACGCGGGAGCCCGAATGTGAAAAAGGCGGGCCATCCGTTCAGATGTGCCCGCCCGCCCTTGGGTGCGATTATCGGCGCAAGGTTCCCTGAATGCCGCGAATCACCCCCAGAGAATTGATGTGAATCAACGCAGACCGGCAATGTAGTCGGCCACGGCCTTGATCTCGCGGTCGTTCAGCTTGGCAGCCACGTCGCGCATCTGGTTGTTGTTGCCGCGCTTGCCGTCGCGGAAGTCGGTCAGCTGCTTGACGGTGTAGTCGCCATGCTGGCCCGACAGGCGCGGGTACTGCGCCGGAATGCCGGCGCCGTTGGGGCTGTGGCAGCCGGCGCAGGCGGCGATGTGGCGATCCTGGATACCGCCACGGTAGATGCGCTCGCCCAGGGAGACCAGATCCTTGTCCTTGGCAAAGCCTTCCTTGGCCTTTTGCGAGGCCAGCCAGGCGGCCACGTTGCGCATGTCGTCGTCGCTCAGCATGGCGGCCATGCCCTGCATCACCGGGTCGGCGCGCTTGCCGGACTTGAATTCCTTGAGCTGCTTGACCAGGTATTCGGGGTGCTGCTGCGCCAGCATGGGGTTGACGGCGATGGTGGAGTTGCCATCGGCCGCGTGGCAGGCGGCGCACACCGCGGCGTAGCTGGCCTCGCCCTTGGCCAGGTCAGGCTTGGCGGGCTGCGCCGGGGCTGAGCCCTGCGCAAAAGCTGGAATGGCGGGGGCAGCCAGGGCGGCGGCCATGAGCAAAGAGGCGAGCAACTTCATATCGAGGGTTCTTGTCTTATGAGCGCAAAACCCGGCGATTCTACAATGCACCCTGATTTGTTCCAGCCCTTGAGGCCAATCTATGTCAACCACGCCACAAGCACCCGCGCCCGGCGCCCTGCCCGACGCCAAGGTGGCCATGGGATGGATGCACACCGCACGCTTTCTGACCACCGCCGCGCAGCTGCACCAGCTGCCCGCCATCGAGGTACCCGAGATCGCCTTTGTCGGCCGCTCCAACGCCGGCAAGTCCACCTGCATCAACACCCTGGCGCAGCAGCGCCAGCTGGCCTTTGCCTCGAAGAAGCCGGGGCGCACGCAGCACATCAACCTGTTCGCGCTGGGCAAGCAGGGCGTGATGGACGCGGTGCTGGCCGACCTGCCCGGCTACGGCTACGCCGCCGTCTCGCGCAGCGACAAGCAGCGCTGGCAACAGGTGATGGCCAACTACCTGGTCAGCCGCAAGAGCCTGTCGGGCATCGTCCTGCTGTGCGACCCGCGCCTGGGGTTGACCGAACTCGACGAGGCGCTGCTGGAGGTGGTGCGCCCGCGTGTCGAGCAGGGGCTCAAGTTCCTGGTGCTGCTGACCAAGGCCGACAAGCTCACACGCTCGGAGCAGGCCAAGGCCCTGTCCATCACCCGCCTGAACGCCGGCGGCGGCGAGGTGCGCATGTTCTCGGCGCTGAAAAAACAGGGCGTGGACGAGGTGGCGCAGCTGCTGTGGCAGTGGGCGCATCCGGCGGTTGATGGTGAGTCGTAAGTGGTAAGTGGTGAATGGAAAGTCGTAACCATTCACCACTCACCATTTACCGTTTACTACTCACCACAGAACCATTCACCCATAGACCGAAGCCTGGCCCTCGGGCCTGGTCTTGAACCGCTTGTGCACCCAGTAGTACTGCGCGGGCATGGTGCGGATGGCCGCCTCCAGCTCGCGGTTCATGCGCGCGGTGTCCTGCACATGGTCCTCGGTGGGGAAGTTCTCCCAGGCGGGCGTCAGCTCGGCCACGTAGCCATCGGGCGTCATGCGGCTGTACAAGGCCACCACCTTGGCCCGGCCCAGGCGCGCAAAGCGTGACAGCGAGGGGATGGTGGCGGCATCGGGCATGGCGAAGAAGGGCACGAAGACCGAGTCGCCCGGCCCATAGTCCATGTCCGGCAGCAGGTACAAAAGCCCGCCCTTGCGCAGGCAGGAGATGATGGGCTTGACGCCGTCCGCGCGGTTGAGCATGCGCACATTGCCAAAGCGCTGGCGTCCACCCATGAACCAGGCGTCCAGCGCCGGGTCGGGGTTGGTGGCAAAGATGGAGGTGAACTCGCGCGCCGTGTTCAGCGGCAGCGCCAGGCCACCCGCGTCCATGCTGTAGAAATGCGGGGCGAAAACGATGGTGGGCGTGTCGCCATCGAGCTCATGCACGGCGCCCACCAGCTTCACACGGCGGCGCACCAGGGCCTCGGAGCCGGCCCAGAGCCAGCTGCGATCCAGAAAGGTCTGGCAGAACACCACGAAGGTCGCGCGCGCCCAGGCGCGGCGCTGGGCCTCGGGCACCTCGGGAAAGCACAGCGCAAGATTGCGCAGCGCCACCTTGCGCCGTGGCGCGGCCAGCACGAACAGCAGCCGGCCCAGCAGCCAGCCCAGGCCGCGCAGCAGCGGCAGGGGCAGGTGCGCCAGCAGGCCCATCAGGGCCACGGCCAGGCGCGTCTTCATGCGCCGCCCTCGGCAGCGTCACGGCTGCCATGCATCTCTGCGCGCGGCTGCTTGTAGCGCGCATAGCCCCACAGGTATTGCTCGGGGCTCTGGCGAATGAGCTGTTCCATGGCCTGGTTGATCTGCAGCACGGCCGCTTCGAGCTCTGGCGCCAGCGGCGCGGCCAGATCCTGCAGGTGCAGCACATAGCCACGCCCGAACGTCAGACGCTCGCAGCGCGCCAGGATCACGCTGGCGCCGGTCTGCTGCACCAGGCGCGCGGCCAGGGTCATGGTGTAGGCCTCGCGGCCAAAGAACGGCGACCACAGGCCCAGGCCCTGGGGCGGCACCTGGTCGGGCAGCAGGCCCACGGCCTCGCCGCGGCGCAGCGCCTTGAGCATCTGGCGCACGCCCTGCAGCGTGGTCGGCACCGCCGCTATGCCGGGGCGGTTGCGCGCGGTTTGCATCACCTCGGCCAGCCAGCGCTGGCGCGCCGGGCGGTACAGGATGGTGATCGGCCCATGCACCGGCGACCAGCGCTGCGAGACGGCCTGCACCGACAACTCGAAGCAGCCAATATGCGGCGTCAGGAACACGATGCCGCGGCCCCGGCTCCAGGCGCGTTCGACGCATTCGGGGTTGCGGATCTCGCAGGCGGGAGACTCGGGCGCCAGCCACAGGCGCGGCGCCTCGGCCACCATGCGCCCGGCATGGGCCACGGCGGCGCGCACATCGGCCAGCGCGTAGCCGGCGCACGCGGCGTTGTCCAGAAAACGGCGCCGATAGGTGGGCGATGCCAGAAACGCCAGCCAACCCAGGGCCGCGCCAATGGCGTGGAGCAACCACAACGGCAACACAGAAAAAAGGCGAAAAACGCTAGGCATTAGAATGGCGGGTGTCGCCGAGTTAAATGAGCAACTTGCAGGGCGACGTTAAACACAACTGCTAAAGCGTTCGCCACAAGGCTCCTGAAAAAGCTGTGGGCAACGCCCAAATGCTGCAAATACTGGAGTTTATTCAAATGGCGAACGATTTCCTCTTCACGTCCGAATCGGTCTCTGAAGGCCACCCCGACAAGGTGGCGGATCAGATCTCGGATGCCATCCTCGACGCCGCCCTGGCGCAAGACCCGCTCTCGCGCGTGGCCGCCGAGACGCTGACCAACACCGGCCTGGTCGTGCTGGCCGGCGAGATCACCACCAACGCCCATGTGGACTACATCCAGGTGGCGCGCGACACCATCCAGCGCATCGGCTACGACAACACCGAGTACGGCATCGACTACAAGGGCTGCGCCGTGCTGGTGGCCTACGACAAGCAGAGCAACGACATCGCCCAGGGCGTGGATCACGCGTCGGACGACCACCTGAACACCGGCGCCGGTGACCAGGGCCTGATGTTTGGCTACGCCTGCGACGAGACGCCCGAGCTGATGCCCGCGCCCATCCACTACGCGCACCGCCTGGTCGAGCGCCAGGCGCAGCTGCGCAAGGACGGCCGCCTGCCCTTCCTGCGCCCCGACGCCAAGAGCCAGGTGACCATGCGCTATGTGGACGGCAAGCCGCACAGCATCGACACCGTGGTGCTGTCCACCCAGCACAGTCCAGACCAGAGCGAGAACGCGCACAAGATGAAGGGCAGCTTCATCGAGGCCATCATCGAAGAGATCATCAAGCCCGTGCTGCCGGCCGAGTGGCTCAAGGACACCAAGTATTTGATCAACCCCACCGGCCGCTTCGTCGTCGGCGGGCCGCAGGGCGACTGCGGCCTGACCGGGCGCAAGATCATCGTGGACACCTACGGCGGCGCCTGCCCGCATGGCGGCGGCGCCTTCAGCGGCAAGGACCCGACCAAGGTGGATCGCAGCGCAGCGTATGCCGCGCGCTATGTCGCCAAGAACGTCGTCGCCGCCGGTCTTGCGCGCCAATGCCAGGTGCAGGTGGCCTATGCCATTGGCGTGGCGCGGCCGATGAACATCACCGTCTACACCGAGGGCACGGGCGTCATCCCGGACGAGAAGATCGCCGCCATCGTCGCCCGCGAATTCGACCTGCGCCCCAAGGGCATCATCCAGATGCTGGATCTGCTGCGCCCCATCTACGCCAAGACCGCCGCCTACGGCCACTTCGGCCGCGAAGAGCCCGAATTCACCTGGGAGCGTACCGACAAAGCTGCGGCACTGCGTGCCGCAGCCGGGCTGTAAGCCCGCTGCGCCTTCGGCGCAGTGACGGTACGCGGGCGCAGCCCATAGCGCGCAGCGCTGTGAACGCAGACCGCAAGGCGGTCGCGCTGCGCGCCGCGGCGGGGCTGTAAGCCCATGCAGCCCGCTGACGGTTTTTGAGAAAATTCGGCCCTACCGCCCGATGAATAAGCGCTGAACGCTATTATTCAAGGAGCATTCAAAACCATGTACGACGCCGCCGTTCTCATAGGCCGCCTCCAGCCGCTGCACCAGGGCCACCTGGCCCTGCTGCACGAGGCGCTGGCGCGTGCCCACCGGGCCATCGTCGTGCTCGGCTCGGCGCACCAGGCGCGCACACCGAGGAACCCATTCACCTGGCAGGAGCGCGCACAGATGCTGCGCGATGCGCTACCACAAGCAGAGCGCGCGCGCCTCATCGTGCTGCCCATGCGCGACTACTACGACGAGCCGCGCTGGGCGCAGGCGGTGCGCCAGGCCGTTGCCGAAAACACGCCGGCAGCAGCGCGCATCGCCCTGGTCGGTCATTTCAAGGACGACACCAGCGGCTACCTGCGCGCCTTCCCCGGCTGGGAGCTGATCCGCATGGCGCGCCAGGGTGCCATCGACGCCACCCCGATACGCGACGCCTACTTTGGCGCCACGCCGGACTCGCTGGATGCCGCGCTCGCCCCCCTGGCCCAGCATCTGCCCACTGCCACGCGCAGCTGGCTGCAGCAATTTGCATACACCCCGCACTACCCCGCCCTGCAGGAGGAATGGCGCATGCTGCGCGCCTACCGCGCCAGCTGGGCCGGCGCGCCCTACCCGCCGGTGTTCGTCACCGTGGATGCGCTGCTGCGCTGCCAGGGCCGGGTGCTGCTGATCCGCCGCGGCCACGCTCCCGGCAAGGGCCTGTGGGCGCTGCCCGGCGGCTTCGTGGAGCCCAACGACACGCTGTGGCAGTCCTGCCTGCGCGAATTGCAGGAGGAAACCCACTGCACCCTGCCCGAAGCGCGCCTGCGCGCAGCCCTGCGCGGCCAGCGGATCTTCGACCATCCGCAGCGCAGCCTGCGCGGGCGCGTCATCACCCAGGCGTACTTCTTCGACCTGGGGCAAGAACCCCTGCCCGAGGTGCGCGGCGGCGACGACGCGGCG
>JAGPIX010000150.1 GCA_018054745.1 Alicycliphilus sp. | reverse complement strand
TGGTAGCCCTTCTCGCGGCCGATCAGCCGCGTCTTGCCGCCCTGGCCCTTGGCGCGCCAGTAGGCGCGTGCCATCTTCAGCGAAGTGTCGGCCGCCTCGGAGCCGGATCCGGTGAAGAACACATAGTCCAGGCCCGCCGGGGTCAAGTCCTTGATGCGGTTGGCCAGTTCGAATGCGGCCGGGTGGCCAAACTGGAAGGCCGGGGCGTAGTCCAGGTTGGCGGCGGCGCGGCCGATGGCCTCGGCCACTTCCTTGCGGCCATGGCCCAGGCCCGAGCACCACAGGCCCGACAGGCCGTCAAAAATCTTGCGCCCGTCGGCATCGGTGTAGTAGGCGCCCTGGGCGCCGACCACCATGCGCGGATTCGCCTTGAAGTTGCGGTTGCCGGTGAACGGCATCCAGTGGGCGTCGAGCCAGGCGGCGTCCTGGCGGATGGCGGTGCGGTTGTCGTCAACGACGGCAAAGGACATGGCGGTCTCCTATGAATGAATGCAGCGATTGTTGGCCAGGACGATAATTCTTAAAAGTATCAAATATCAACGTTTACTTGCTTGAACATGCAAGAAAAACCATCCCCGTACTAGTTGGGCTAACATTCCTCGGTTGACGCACTGGAGCCGCCATGACCACCATCAACATCGCCGAACTGCCCGTGGCCGAAAAGTTGCGGCTCATGGAAGCGCTGTGGGATGCCCTGAGCGCACAGGCCGAGCAGGCCGCCGTTCCCGCCTGGCACCGGGAAGTGCTGGCCCAGCGCCTGCAGCGCCTGGACAGCGGCACCGAACCCGTCACACCCTGGACGCAGGCCAAGGAACGCATTCGCGCGCAGGTCAGGGCGGCGTGACGTGGCGCGGGTGCAGATTGCCCGGTCGGCGGAAACCGATCTCCTGGAAGGCTATGTGTTCTACGAACAGCAGCAGGCGGGCATCGGCGACTATTTTCTCGACAGCCTGTCCGCAGACATCGATGCACTCGCCTTGTACGCGGGTGTTCACCCCAGACCCGATAGCCGCCTGCACCGCACACTATCCAGGCGTTTTCCTTTCACCATTTACTACGACCTGAAAGGCGACATCGCCACGGTCGTGGCCGTGCTCGATTGCCGCCAGAACCCGGCGTCCATCGCGCAGCGGCTCGGGCGACCGTAATCGGTGGTCATGAAGCGGTCTGCTTCCTCTACCCCCCGCCCACGCGCCGTCATGGGCCAGCTCTCCGACATGGACCTGCGCCTGCTGCAGGTCTTCAAGGCCGTGGTCGAATGCGGCGGCATGGCGGCGGCCGAGCTGGAGCTGAACATCGGCACCAGCACCGTGAGCCGCCATGTGAAGGATCTGGAGACACGCCTGGGCATGACCCTGTGCCGCCGCGGCCGGGCCGGCTTTGCCCTGACGCCCGAGGGCCAGCGTGTGTACGAGGAGACGCTGCGCCTCTTGGCCAGCGTGCGCGGCTTTCTGGGCAGCATCGACGACATCCACGCGCGCATGGGCGGGCAGCTGGCCGTGGCGGTGTTCGACAAGACCGCCAGCAACCCGGCCGCGCGCATCCACGCCGCCATTGCCGCCTTTGCCGAGCAGGCGCCCGACGTGCAGCTGCAGCTGCATGTAGCCAGCATCAACGCCATAGAGCGCGGCATCATCGACGGCGGCTTTCAGGTGGGCATCATCCCGGCGCACCGCAGCTCGCAAAGCCTTGACTACACCGACCTGTTTGGCGAAACCATGCTGCTGTACTGCGGCGCCGGCCACCCTTTGTTTGGGGCGGCGCATGACGCGCTGGACTGGGACGCCGTGCGCCGCCACCCCTTCGCCGGCCTGGGCTACCACTCGCCCAACATGGAGCTGTCGCACCAGGCGCAGCTTGAGCGCACCGCCACCGGTTTCGACCAGGAATCCATCGCCACGCTGCTGCTGTCCGGGCGCTTTCTGGGCTTTCTGCCCGACCACTATGCCGAGGCCTTCGAGCGGCGCGGCCGGCTTCAGGCCGTGCGGCCGGATCTGTTCCATTACCGCTGCCAGTTCGTCAGCCTGCTGCGCCGCTCGCCCGCGCCCAGCCGGGCGGCGCTGCTGTTCCAGCAATGCCTGGCACAGGCGCATGCGGCGGTGTAAGCGGCATTGACAGCGGCACGGCGAGGTCTAGTACAGCAACCCGGAAATATCGAAACATGAAAGCGCGCCTTCGCACCCATGGCGGCGTTGCAAATCCTCGCGATAGCTACGGCTATCGCTGCGGTTTGCGCCTTGCCCTGGGCGCGAATCCATCGCTTTCATTTTGTTCCTCTACTTCCAGGTTGCTGTACTAGCATTTCTCCCCGGCGCTCCTGCCACGGAAAGGACAGATCATGATGTCCAGCATTCGACAAGCGGTTTCATTTGCGCGTTGTCTGGCGGGCGTGCTGCTCGCAGCGCTCGCCGCAGGCCATGCGGCGGCCCAGGATGTGGTGAGCAACTTCGCATCCGGCCCCGGCAATGGTGTCTATGCCTTTGCCAGCTCGACCCCCAAGACCATGCAGGAGCTGATGACGGGCGGCGGCGAGGCGGTCAACATCCGCGGCCACCTGTTCCTGCCGCCGGGCGATGGCGCCAAGCTGCCCGCCGTGGTGCTGCTGCACGGCTCGGGCGGCATCTACGATGCCTTGCTCGATTACTGGCCCAGGCAGTTCAACGCCGCCGGCATGGCGGTCTTCACGCTCGACATGTTTGGTCCGCGCGGCGTGCAGAGCACGGCCGAGGATCAGTCCGCCGTGCCGTTCGTGGCCGACGTGGCCGACAGCTTCGCGGCCCTCCGGCTGCTGGCCACGCACCCGCGCATAGACTCCAAACGCATCGCCCTGATGGGGTTTTCGCGTGGCGGCAGCGCCACCCTGCGCGCCAACGTGACGCGCATCATCGCCGCGCAAAGGCTGCCCGACGGCCTGCGCTACGCTGCCTTCATACCCACCTATGCCGGCGGTTGCGTGGGCGTGTTCCGCCTGGTGGTCAGGTCGGGCGTGTTTACGCCGGCACCGATGCTGTTCATCCACGGAGATGCCGATGACTACACCCCCATCGGCCCCTGCCTGGACTATGCCGACAAGATCGGCAGGGCCGGCACGCCGGTGCAGTTCGTCACCCTTGCCGGCGCGAGGCACAAGTTCGACGCCGACGATCAACGCCGCCATCAGATGCGCAACGCGGTGCGCATCAGGCCGGACTGCACGGTCGAGACCGATATCGATACCCTGACCGCCCATGACGGCGCCACGGGGGCGCGCCTGCAGGGGCCGGCCTACCGCGACGCGCTCAAGGCCTGCCAGGCCGTGGGCGCCACCGTCGAGGGCAGCACCAAGGCCCGTGACCAGGCGACGCAGGCGGCGCTGGCGTTCCTGAAGAAGGTGTTTGGGCTGTAGCCGGGCCTACAGTTGGCCGCCCCATGGCCGATACCAGGGAGACCATGTCCTCGCTACTGTCCATCGCCTCATCCGGCCTGCAGGCCGCGCAGCTGCGCCTGAACGGCAGTGCCCACAACATCGCCAACCTGAACACCCCGGGCTTCAAGCGCGAGACGGTGCAGCAGCAGGCCGTCCCGGCATCGGGCGGCGTGCAGGCACACACGGCCCGGGCCGCACAGGCCGGCGTGGCCCTGGAGGCCGAGGCCGTGCAGCAAATCGCCGCCAGCTACGCCTTCAAGGCGAATCTGCTGGTGCTGCGCACGGCAGACGAGATGGCGGGTGGGCTGCTGGATGCGCGCGCCTGAATCCATAAGAAAATAGCTGCTAGCGCTTATTCATAAAGCGCAAGCAGCTATTAAATTAATAGTGAAAGAGGTGCCAGTCAGTCGTCGAACTCGATCTCCTGCGCCACGATGGTGCTGCCATCGGCCGCCAGCGGGCCCTTGACCTCCACCTTCACGCCCACGGCCAGTTGCGCCGCCGTGCCGCCCTTGAAGCGCGCGCCGGCGTAGTACACGCTCACGCCGTGCAGCTGCAGGGTCTGGGCGCCGGGGTTGATGCTGGTGATGCGGCCCTCGACCTCGAAGCCGCCGCCGTCCGCATCGTCCTCCAGCTCCACCTCGCGGGCCACGAGCATGCCGGACTGGAGCACCCCCTTCACCTCCACGCGGCTGCCCAGCGCCAGGCCGGCGGGCAGCTGGGCCACGCCCCCGGCATCGACCGCCACGCCGTTGACGGCAAAGCGGCGGCTGCTGGTGAAGGCGGTGACAAAGCCCTCCAGCTCCACCTCGGCGCTGCCGCTGGCGGGCAGCTGGGTGCCCGCGCGGTAGGCCTGCAGGCGGGTGGCGCGCCAGCGGCCGCTGGCGTCGGGCTGGGTGGCCAGCTCCAGGCGCACATACTGGCCATTGGCCAGGTCGGCGGACAGGCCGGTCAGGGTGGCAAAGGAGATCAGCGCCTGGCCGATGCGCAGGGTTTGCGCCTGGCGATCGAGGTCGCTGACCACGCCGCGCAGCTTGTAGTCGTCGTCGGCATCATCCTCGCGCTCGATGCGGGTGGCGCTGTACTGGCCGGGGCTGCGCAGCAGGCCGTGGATCTCCACCACCTGGCCCACGGCCAGGCTGGCCAGGCCGCCGCGCAGCGTGTCTTCGAACACGGTGGCAGGGCCCACATGCACCAGCTGGCCCAGCACCGTCAGCGTGCCGGCGGCGCGGTCGATGGCGCTGACCGGGCCCTCGATCTCGCTGCGCAGCTGGATGCGGCTGGCCGTGGCGCGGCGCTGGCCGCTGGCGGCGTCGGTGCGGATGGCCGAGCCCTCGACCTCGGCCACCATGCCCAGGCGCAGCGCGCTGGCGGCCAGCGGGGTGCCGGCTTCGCTGGTGATGGCGGCGCCGGCCTCGTCAAAGTGCACCTGGCCCACGACGATGGAGCCAAAACCCTGGATGGGGCCGCTGGCAAACGAGCCCGTGCCGCCGCTGCCCACGCCGGCAACGTCGCCGCCCCCGCCGCCGCAGCCGGCCAGTGCCAGAACGGCCGATGCGCTTGCGCCCAGCAGCAGATGCCGGCGCTTCAGTGCAGTCAGATGATGGTGTTGCATGGGTACTCCTTGACAGTGATGGTTGGTGAAGAAGGCAGCTCAGTCTTGGCCGGCCTGGGCCATGGGCTCGGCAAACGAATAAAAGCCGATGCGCACGCGCTGGTCCTGCGCCCTGGCGGCGGCGCGGTCGGCGGCAATGTGCCGCTCCAGCTCGGGCACCAGGCGCTGGAACAGCTCGGCCCATTGCGCGGCGATCAGCGGGCGCAGAGCGGCCACCGACTCCCGCGACAGCTCGTCGGCGTACACCGCCTGCTCGAAATGCGCATCGCCCGCGCCCAGCACGTTGGCCACGGCGGCATGCAGGTGGTCGCCCACGTTGTCGGCCAGCAGGGCCAGCATGTGGCCGAAGTCGGCGCTGGGCACGAAGGCGTCGCGCTGCAGGGCCACGCTGTCGTCGTCCTGGCTCCATTGCGCCATGCCCAGGCGGCACAGCTCGTCGAGCAGGGCGCGCGGGTGCACATCGCGCGTGACGCAATGCGCCAGCGCCTCGAAGCTGGGCGCCGGCCCCTGGCGCGGCAGGCGCCGCGGCTTGCCGCCCTGCAGGCAGGCGGGGTCGCTCATCCAGTGGGCGAACAACTCGCCGGCAAGCCAGCGCGGCGCCGGGGACTGGCCGGCATCGGCCTGCAGCAGCCGGCCGGCCTCGCGCCGGCTCAGGCCGGTGGCGGTGCTCACGCGGCTGACCAGGCCATGGGCCGGGGCATCGGCCTGCAGGCCGCACGCCTCCTGCACCAGGGCTGCGCGCAGCAACTCGTCCAAGGCGCTGTAAGGCAGGCCGCGCGCCAGCGCCAGGCGCGCCAGCGGGCGCAGCAGCTGCTCGAAGGCCCCCAGCAAGGCGGTTTGATCAGGGGTGTGTGACATGGCGGACAAGGGCGGCAGGCCCTGCGGAATCGGCAATGTCCGGATTCTATATCAAATGTGCAAAATGCACATTTATAAAAATGTCACGACTGGCAAGCGTGACGGCGCCGGGCAGTCCCGGTTGGTTCAGAGTGCCGATGCGGCTGGTGCGGCCATTGCCTTGCGCTCTGCCGCCCGCTGCCACGCCTT
>JAGPIX010000046.1:11166-20366 GCA_018054745.1 Alicycliphilus sp. | reverse complement strand
CGGTCGCCAAGGCCCTGAGCCCCGAGCAGATCGAGCAGATGACGGCCCTGGTGCGCGAGACCATTGGCTACAGCAAGGAGCGCGGCGATTCGGTGAACCTGATGAACACGCCCTTCCTGGCCGATGCCGCGCCCGCCGCCGACCTGCCGCTGTGGAAGCAGCCCGAGGTGGTTGAGCTGGCCAAGAGCCTGGGCTGGCCCGTGGGCCTGTCGCTGGCCGTGGCGCTGTTGCTGCTGGGGCTGGTGCGCCCGGTGCTCAAGGGCCGCAAGAGCGCCACGCCGGCGCAGGATTCGGCGCCCGGCGGCCAGCTGAATGCCCTGGCCTCCGAGGAGCTGGAGCGCCCCGCGCTGCCCGCCCCCGAGCAACCGCAGGACCTGCAGCCCACGGCCGAACAGCTGCGGCTGGAGGACGCCCGCCGCCTGGCGCGCGAGAACCCGGTGGCCGTGGCCAGCATCATCAAAACCTGGGTCAACGGCGAATGACGCCGGCCCGTAGCTGACGGCGAGACCGATATGGACGAACAGGGACTGAACGACGCAGCCATCATGCTGATGTCGCTGGGCGAGGAGGAGGCGGCCGAGGTCTTCAAGCACCTGTCGCCCAAGGAGGTGCAGAAGCTGGGCGAGACCATCGCCCGCATGCGCGCCGTGTCCAAGGAGAAGGTGGACGAGGTGCTGACCCGCTTCACCAACGACGCAGCGGCGCAAAGCCTGCTGGTGTCCGACACCGGCAACTACGTGCGCTCGGTGCTCAAGCGCGCGCTGGGCGACGACAAGGCGGCGCTCTTGATCGACCGCATATTGCAGGGCGGCGATGTCTCGGGCATAGAGAGCCTGAAGTGGATGGACCCGCTGTCGGTGGCCGAGCTGCTGCGCAACGAGCACCCGCAGATCGTCGCCGCCATCCTGGTACACCTGGATCCGGACCATGCCTCGGGCATCCTGGGGCAGTTCACCGAGCGCCAGCGCGGCGAGGTGATGCTGCGCATCGCCACGCTGGAGGGCATACAGCCCACGGCGCTCAAGGACTTGAACGAGGTGCTGTTCAAGGCCCTGGCCGGGGGCGACAAGGTGCGCAAGAGCTCGCTGGGCGGCGTGCAGGCGGCGGCCAGCATCATCAACCTGATGGGCTCGGGCATGGATGCGGCGGTGCTGGAGTCGATCCGCGGCCACGACATCGACCTGGCGCAGAAGATCATGGACAAGATGTTTGTCTTTGACGACGTGGCCAAGCTGGACGACCGCTCCATCCAGACCGTGCTGCGCGAGGTGGCCTCCGAGACCCTGGTGGTGGCCCTGAAGGGCGCCCAGCCCGAGGTGCGCGACAAGATCCTGAACAACATGTCCTCGCGCGCGGCCGCTGCCATGCGCGAAGACCTGGAGTCGCGCGGCCCCATGCGCCTGTCCGAGGTCGAGGCGCAGCAGCGCGAAATCCTCAAGACCGTGCGCCGCCTGGCCGACGAAGGCCAGATCGCATTGAGCGGCGGAGGTGACGATGCCTTCGTCTAGCCGCCACTACTCGCGCTTCATCCCCGGCGAAGAGCTGGGTAACGTCAGACGCTGGGAGTTTGGCGATGTGCACGACGCCGGCACGCTGCGCCCCCTCATGTCGCCCACGCCGGTGCTGGAGCCCGAACCTGAGACTGAGCTGCACGCCGGCATCACCATCGACGCGGCCGAGCAGCAGGCGCTGCTGCAGCAGGCGCATGACGAGGGCCATGCGCGCGGCCTGGCCGAAGGCCAGGAGCAGGCGCGCCTGGCGGCGCAGCAGCAGCTGGACGACTATGTTGCCGGCCAGGGCCGCGAGGCCGCCGAACGCCTGGCGCAGGTGGCGCAAAGCCTGCAGGACAGCCTGGCAGGCCTGCAGCAGGCCATGGCGCAGGAGGTGCTGCAGCTGGCCTGCGACATTGCGCGCCAGGTGGTGCGCCGCGAGGTGGCAGGCAACCCCCGGGCCATGCTGCCCGTGGTGCGCGAGGCTCTGGGCATGCTGGCGGCCGAGAGCCGGCCGGCCACGGTGCGCCTGCATCCGGACGACTGGGCGGCGCTGGAAAAGCCGCTGCGCGAAGAATTCGCCAGCCCGCGCATCGAATGGCAGGCGGACGCCGCCGTGCCGCCCGGCGACTGTCTGGTGGAATCCGCCGGCATGCAGATCGACGGCACGCTGGACAAGCGCTGGCGCCGCGCCATCGCCGCCCTGGGCCTGACGGCCGCCTGGCGTGAGGATGGCCATGCCGATTGAGCCCGCCAGCGCCTGGGGAGAGTTCATGGCCGCGGCGCGCGCGCGCGTGGCGCAGCCGCAGGCGCTGGAGGCGCGCGGCACGCTCACGCGCCTGACGGGCCTGGTGCTGGAGGCCGCCGGCCTGCGCGTGCCGGTGGGCGCGCAGTGCCAGATGCGGATGCCGGGCCAGGAGCCGGTGCTGGCCGAGGTGGTGGGCTTTGCCGGCGACAAGGCCTTCTTGATGCCGGCGGGCGATATCCACGGCCTGTCCAGCGGCGCCAGCGTGACGCCGGCCGCGCCCTATGTGCCGGCGCCGCGGCTGGGTGCGGCTGGCGGCGAGAGCCTGGACACCAGCGCCGGCGTGCTGCGCCTGCCTGTTGGCGCGGGCCTGCTGGGCCGCGTGGTGGACTCGCAGGGCCAGCCACTGGACCATGGCGGGCCGCTGGCCGGCGTGACGGCGCTGCCCATGGACAGAAGCCCGATCAACGCCATGGAACGCGACCCGGTGCGCGAGCCGCTGGATACCGGCGTGCGCGCCATCAACGCGCTGCTGACCGTGGGACGCGGTCAGCGCCTGGGGCTGTTTGCCGGCTCGGGCGTGGGCAAGAGCGTGCTGCTGGGCATGATGGCGCGCTACACCCGGGCCGATGTCATCGTCGTCGGCCTGATTGGCGAGCGCGGGCGCGAGGTCAAGGAGTTTGTCGAGGACATTCTGGGCGCGCAGGATCGCGGCCGCTCGGTGGTCGTGGCCGCGCCGGCCGATGCGTCGCCGCTGTTGCGCATGCAGGGCGCGGCCTATGCCACGGCGATCGCCGAGCATTTCCGCGATCAGGGCTTGCATGTGCTGCTGCTCATGGATTCGCTGACGCGCTACGCCATGGCGCAGCGCGAGATCGCGCTGGCCATCGGCGAGCCGCCGGCCACCAAGGGCTATCCGCCCAGCTGCTTTGCCAAGCTGCCGGCGCTGGTGGAGAGAAGCGGCAATGGGCTCAATGGCGTGGGTTCGATCACCGCCTTCTACACCGTGCTGTCCGAGGGTGACGACCAGCAGGACCCGATTGCCGATGCGGCGCGGGCCATTCTGGATGGCCACATCGTGCTCTCGCGCGCGCTGGCCGAGGGTGGCCACTACCCGGCCATAGACATAGAGCAGTCGGCCTCGCGCGTGATGCACAACGTGGTGCAGCGCGAGCATTTCGACATGGCGCGCAGCTTCCGCGCCATCTACTCGCGCTACCAGAAGAGCCGCGACCTGATCCAGGTCGGCGCCTACATGAGTGGCTCAGACCCCCAGCTGGACGAGGCCATACGCCTGCAGCCGGGCATGGTGGGTTTTCTGCAGCAAAGCATGTTCGAGGCCGCGCCCATGGATGACTGCCTGGCGGCCATGGGCCAGGTGCTGGAGGGCTGAAGCCAATGGGCTCGCTGAACGCCTTTGTCGTCGCCGTGGATCTGGCCGAGCGCCAGCGTGATGCGGCGCGCCAGACGCTGCAGAACCTGCAGGGCGCACGCCAGGCGGCGCAGGCCCAGCTCGAGCAGCTGAGTGGCTACGCGGCAGAGACGCAGCAGCGCTGGGGCATGCGCGAGGGCGCGGCCGTGCAGCCCGAGGTCATGCGCCACCACTACCAGTTCATGGGCCGGCTCGATCACGCCATAGGCCTGCAGACGCAGGCCGTCAGCGGCCAGGATCAGCGTGTGCACCAGGCCGGGCAGGTGCTGCTGCAGGCCGAGCTGCGCCTGGCCAGCCTGCGCAAGGTGCTGGAGCGCCGCCGCGCAGACCTGTTGCGCGAGCAGCAGCGGCGCGAGCAAAAGCAGACCGACGAACTTGCATCACAACGCGCCGCGGCCAGGGCGGGCGCGGTGCATCAGGAGTAACAGCCATGGAAAAGACACGCATAGCCACCCCGGCGCCGCAGAGCGCGCATGAGGCGCGCGCCGCGCGCGGCACGGGGCAAAAACCCGGCAGTGCCGAGGACGCCGCCATCGCCGCGGGCCAGGGCGGCGGTTTTGCCTTGCTACTGGCGGCCCTGGGCGGTGGCGCCAGCGAACAGGCCAGCACGCAGGCAGGAGAACAGGCCGGCGAACAGGTCGGCGGCGCGGTGGCGCTGCTCGATGGCCTGGGCACCACGGCACCCGAAGCCGGTGAGCAGGCGCTGAAGCCCCAGCCGGGCATGCCGGATGGCGCAGCGCTGGCGCCCTGGATGCTGGGCCTGCAGCCCACCGCTGTGCAGGCGCAGGGTGCGGGCGTCGTTATGGATGGCGCAGCTGCCACCACGGGGGGCGAGGTGGCGGCCCTGTCGGGCCTGGCCGGCCGCAGTGGTCAGGGCCTGATGGGCGTGGCCCAGGCCGGTACGCAGCGCTGGACGAGCGGCAGCCTGGTGGGCGAAACCGCCATGCTGGACGGCGCCGCAGAGGCTGCCGCGCTGGGCGGTACTAGCCAGGGCATGGGCGCGGCTGCGCCGGCGGGGCGTGGTGTGGCGGCGCGCGCACAGCCATGGCAGCCGGCCGATGGCCCATCGGGAGCTGCCGGATCAGGACGAAATAACGCCGCAGGTGTTGTATCCATTGCGCAAACAGCTACTGAATCGATAGTGACGATGCCTGCCGCAGCACAGACCACAGGCTTGGCCATCAGCGAGCGTGGTGGTGCCCAGCAGCCCATGCCCCTGGCGCAGCCGGGTGGCGAGGCCGAGGCGGCTGCGCCGGCCCTGTCCGCCGCGGGTTTGATAGTGGCCAATGACCGCCAGCCTGGTGCCGCACAGTCCGACGCGCGTTCTGGCGCAGGCGCTGCGTCCGTGGGCAGTGGCGAGCACCAGGGCTTCGAGGCGCAGCCCGCAGCGGCCGACGCCACGCCGGCCGCCATGGCCGGCGCCGAAGACCAGCTGGCCGAGCAGATCGCCGAGCAGGCCAGCTATTGGGTGCACCAGAAAACCCAGAACGCCGAGCTGACCCTGGACCAGGGCGGCCGACCGGTCGAGGTGCGGGTGGCGCTCACCGGCGACCAGGCCCATGTCAGTCTGCGCAGTGACCAGCTGGAGGCGCGCCAGCTGCTGGACGCCGGCCGAGAGCAGCTGCAGGACATGCTGCAGCGCCAGGGCCTGCAGCTGGCCGGCATGACGGTGGGCGCCGGCGGCGGCCATGGCGCGGGCGCGCGCCAGGACGGCCGTGAGCCGGGCCGCCAGGGCGCGCAACGCGCCAGCGTGCAGGCGGCGCTGCCCGTGGGCGCCGCGGGCCGTGGATCGGGCGTGGGCGAGCGCTCGGTGGATATCTTTGTGTGAGCGGCGCAAGCGCCCGATAGCCGGGGTTTTGGGCTTTTATTCCGGCGATCGGGGCAGGGGCGGCGGCTGAATAATGGGGCATCGAACAGGCAGCGGCCCCAGGCATGCTGTCTGCGGCTCCACTGTCTGACGCGGCCCGCGCGCAAGAAAGTCCCAACGTGTCCGAACCCACTGCCGCCCCGGCCAAGGCCAAGAGCAAGAAACTGATCATCATCGTGGCGGCCCTGGCCGTGCTGCTGGTGGCCGGAGGCGCGGCCGCCTGGCTGCTGCTGGGCAAACGCGGCGGCGGTGACGAGGAGGAGGGGCATGCGCCCGTAGCCCAGGCGGCGGCGCCCAAGACGCCGCCCACCTTTCTGCCCATGGAGAACATGGTGGTCAACCTGGCCGACCCCGGCGGTGACCGTTTTGCCCAGGTGGGCATCACGCTGGAGCTGGCCGACGCCAAGACCGGCGAGCTCGTCAAGTCCTTCATGCCCAGCATTCGCAGCAATGTGCTGCTGCTGGTGTCGCAGCGCAGCACCGAGGAGCTGCTGACGCGCGAGGGCAAGGAAAAGCTGGCCGTGGACATTCGCCGCGAGGTCTCGCGTCCGCTGGGCTTCACGGTGCCCAAGCCGCGCAAGCGCCCGGTGCAGCGTGACCCGGAGGACGAGGAAGAGGACGACGAGGTCGCGCCCCGGCGCGCCAAGGCGGACAACAACCCGGTGCGCCAGGTGCTGTTCTCCAGCTTCATCATCCAGTAAGTGAACCGCCTGAGGGAGGCTTGCCGTGAGTGATTCCTTTCTGTCCCAGGAAGAGGTCGATGCGCTGCTGGAGGGCGTGACCGGCGAAAGCCAGAAAACCGTCAAGGAGGAGATCGAGGCCGGCGCCGTCCGCGACTACGACATCTCCAGCCAGGAGCGCATCGTGCGCGGGCGCATGCCGACGATGGAGATCGTCAACGAGCGCTTTGCACGCAACTTCCGCATCGGGCTGTTCAACTTCATACGCCGCAGCCCCGAGATCTCGGTGGGCGCGGTGTCGGTGCAGCGCTACAACGCCTTTCTGCGCGAGCTGGTGGTGCCGACCAACTTCAACATCGTCTCCATCCGCCCGCTGCGCGGCAGCGGCCTGATCGTGTGCGAGCCCTCGCTGCTGTTCGGCATCATCGACACGCTGTACGGCGGCGTGGGCAAGTTCCAGACGCGCATCGAGGGGCGAGACTTCTCGGCCACCGAGCAGCGCGTCATCAACCGCCTGGTGGAGGTGATCTGCACCGAATACAAGAAGGCCTGGCAGGGCATCTACCCGCTGGAGCTGTCCTACCAGCGCTCGGAGATGCAGCCGCAGTTTGCCAACATCGCCACGCCCAGCGAGATCGTGGTCTCCACGGCATTCCAGCTGGAGATCGGCGACCTGTCCGGCGCCATCCACATCTGCATGCCCTACGCCACGCTGGAGCCGATACGCGACGTGCTGTATTCGGCCACGCAGGGCGATGCCATCGAGGTGGACAGGCGCTGGGTGCGCGTGCTCACCCGCGAGATCCAGGCCGCCGAGGTCACGCTGGTGGCCGAGCTGGCGCGCGCGGATGCCACCGTCGAGCAGCTGCTGGCCATGAAGCCGGGCGACTTCATCGAGCTGGAGCGCCAGCCGCGCATACGCGCGACCATCGAGGGCGTGCCCGTCTTTGACTGCCAATACGGCACACACAACGCCAAGTACGCGATCCGCGTAGAGGAATGCCTGCGCGGCATAGAGGCCCACTGGATGGGAGAGAAACATGTCAACTGAATCCGATCACAACGACCCCAATGGCGCCGCGGCGGCCGACGATCCGTTTGCCGGCTGGGCCGAGGCGCTGGAGGAGCAAAAGAGCGCCGATGCGCAAGCCGTGGAGGCCGATCAGGGCGGCCCGCTGTCGGGCGAGCCCGCGCGCCCCTTTGGCGGCAATGGCAATGCCCAGGTGCAGGACATCAACATGGTGCTGGACATTCCGGTGCAGCTGTCGGTGGAGCTGGGTCGCACCAAGGTGCCCATCAAGTACATCCTGCAGCTGGCCCAGGGTTCGGTGGTGGAGTTGGACGCGCTGGCCGGCGAGCCCATGGACGTGCTGGTCAACGGCTACCTGATCGCCCAGGGCGAGGTGGTGGTGGTGAACGACAAGTTCGGCATCCGCCTGACCGACGTGGTCACGCCCTCCGAGCGCCTGCGCCGTGTCAGCCGGGGTTGATGGCATGGGCATGACCCAGACATTGCTGCTGCTGGTGCTGCTGGTCGCGGCGCTGGCGGCCCTGCCCTGGCTGATCCGGCGCCTGCAGCAGCAGCGCGCCGGCCAGCTCGGGCAGGCGGGCGCCATGTCGCGCGTGTTGTCGGCCGTCGCCGTGGGGCCGCAGCAGCGCGTGGTGACCGTCGAGGTGGGGCCGCCGCAGCAGCGCACGGTGCTGGTGCTGGGCGTGACGGCGCAAAACATCAACTGCCTGCATGTGCTGCCCGCGGTGGCCACGGATGGCGCCCGCTTTGCCGCGGAGATGGCGGCGGCGCGCGCACAGCCCTTGGTGGATGGGGGCGCAGATGCATAAACGCTTGCGCGCCGCAGCGCTGCTGGGCGCTTTGCTGTGGGCCGGCGTGGCCCTGGCGCAGCAGGGCGGCGCGGCGGGCACGCTGCCGCTGGTGATTGGCTCGGGCGCGGGTGGCAACAGCTATTCGGTGCCCATCCAGACCCTGCTGTTCTTCACCGCGCTGTCCTTTCTGCCAGCGGTGCTGCTGATGATGACCGGCTTCACGCGCATCGTCATCGTGCTGTCGCTGTTGCGCCAGGCCATAGGCACGCAGCAGGCGCCGCCGAACCAGGTGGTGGTCGGCCTGTCGCTGTTCCTCACGCTGTTCGTCATGGGCCCGACGCTGGACAAGGTTTACCAGGAGGCCTATGTGCCCTACACCACCAACGCGCTGTCGTTCGAGCAGGCGCTGGACAAGGCCGAGGCGCCCATGCGCGGCTTCATGCTCAAGCAGACGCGCCAGTCGGACTTTGCGCTGTTTGCGCGCCTGGCCAGGCTGGACGATGGCGTGACGGCCGAGACCGCGCCGCTGCGCGTGCTGGTGCCGGCCTTCGTGACCAGCGAGCTCAAGACCGCGTTCCAGATCGGCTTCATGGTCTTCATCCCGTTCCTGATCATCGACATGGTGGTCTCCAGCGTGCTCATGTCGCTCGGCATGATGATGCTGTCGCCGGTGCTGGTGGCACTGCCGTTCAAGCTCATGCTGTTCGTGCTGGCCGATGGCTGGAATTTGCTGATCGGCTCGCTGGCCGCCAGCTTCGCTGTATGAGTAGCAACCCCCTGAGCGACTTCGTCGCTTCCCCCTTCTCTCACGCTGCGCGTGGGAAGGGGGACGCCGCCCGTGCGGCGGGGCGGCCCTTGCACGGCGGCCGCTGGCTTGGCGCGCGCCAGTTTTATACGGTGCCGGCATTTAGCACAACGGCTGACTCAAAGGATTTTTCATGACCTCCCAATTCGTGCTCACCATGGGCCGCGACGCGCTCACGCTGCTGCTGACGATCTCGCTGCCGGTGCTCGGCGTGGTGATGGCCGTGGGCCTGGTGGTCAGCATCTTCCAGGCCGTGACGCAGATCCACGAGGCCACGCTGGCCTTCGTGCCCAAGCTGGTGGCGGCGGTGGTGGTGTTCACCATCGCCGGGCCGTGGATGATCACCACGCTGGTGGACTA
>JAGPIX010000046.1:0-11066 GCA_018054745.1 Alicycliphilus sp. | reverse complement strand
GCGGCGCCGGTGTTCTCCATGCGCGCCATTCCGGTGCGCGTGCGCATCGGTCTGGCCTTCTTCGTGGCGCTGTGTGCGCAGGCGGTGCTGCCCGATCAGCCGGTGATAGATCTGAACGGGCGTGAGGCCCTGGGCGCCGTGCTGCAACAGGTGGGCGTGGGGCTGGCTCTGGGCTTTGCCGTGCGCCTGGTGTTCGTCGCCGTGGAGCTGGCGGGCGAGGTCATCGGCCTGCAGATGGGGCTGAATTTCGCCTCGTTCTTCGATCCCATGGCCAACGCCCAGGTGAGCGCCGTGGCGCGCTTCTTCGGCAACATTGCCATGCTGCTGTTCGTGGTCATCAACGGCCACCTGATGGTGCTGATGGCGGTGGTCAAGAGCTTTGACAGCTTTCCCGTGGATGGCCATTTTCTGCAGGCCGTGGGCCGGATGCGCCTGCATGAGCTGGGCGCGTCGCTGTTCGCCAGCAGCCTGTGGATCGCCCTGCCCATGATTGCCATGCTGCTGTTCGTCAACCTGACGCTGGGCATCATCTCGCGCGTGGCGCCGCAGATGAACATCTACGCCGTGGGCTTCCCGGTCACACTCACCGTGGGCATGCTGGGCATCACGGCCACCCTGCCGATGCTGGAGCAGCCGATGCTGACGCTGCTGCAGCAGTCCATGGATCTGTTTGGCGGCGGACGTTGATTCACCAAAAACGATAGCGTTTTGCGCTTTGTAATTGGGATGGTCAAATAGAAAAATGGTTGAGATGCTTGTATATCAAGCGCAAACAGCTATTGTTTTCATACCAGCCGGTTGCGTATGGCGTACACCGTCAGCTCGGCGTTGTTGGCCAGCTTGAGCTTCTCCAGCACACGCGCGCGGTACACGCTCACGGTCTTGGGGCTGAGCAGCAGCTCCTCGGCAATGTCCGACAGGCGCTTGCCCGAGGCGATCTTCACCAGCGTCTGCAGCTCGCGCTCGGAGAGCGACTCGTGCGGCAGCTCGGGCGTGGGCTGGGCCAGGCTGTCGGCCAGCAGCTGCGCCACCTCGGGCGTGAGGTATTTGCGCCCCTCGACCACGGTCTTCACGGCGGCAATCAGCTGCACCGGGTCGCCGCCCTTGTTGGCGTAGCCATGGGCGCCGGCCTTCAGGCAGCGCAGCGCGTACTGATCCTCGGGGTACATGGAGACGATCAGCACCTTGATCGCGGGGTGGCTCTCCTTCAGGCTGGCCAGCGCCTCCAGGCCGCTGCGCCCAGGCAGGTTCAGGTCCAGCAGCAGCACGTCGCAGGTGGCGGCGCGCAGCACCTCGCGCAGCTCGGCGTAGCTGCCGGCCTCGCCGGTCACGCAAATCTCGGGCGATTCGGCCAGCGTGTCGCGTATGCCGCGCCGCAGCACGGCATGGTCGTCGCAAAGCACCACATGGATCACGATTCTTCTCCTGCGTCGGGTTCGGTGGATGTTAGCGGCAGGCTCATGATGACCGAGGTGCCCTGGCCCGGACGGCTGCTGATGTCCAGCCAGCCGCCGGCGCGCCGGGCACGCTCCTCAAGACCCCTGAGGCCGAAGGAGCGGGGCTTCTGCCGCATCCCGGAGGCGATGCCGCGGCCGTCATCCTGCACCTCCAGCGTCAGGACGCCCTCGTGGTCGGACAGGTCGATATGCACGCGGCTGGCCTGGGCATGCTTGTGCACATTGGTCAGCGCCTCTTGTGCCGTGCGGTAGGCCACCAGCTGCAGGGTCGGGGGCATGTCCATGGCCTCGCGGCTGGCACTCACGCGCACGGGCACGCGCGTGCGCCGCTCGAACGACTCGGCCAGCCAGCGCACGGCCGCCACCAGGCCCTGATCGAGCACGGGCGGGCGCAGGTTGAACATCAGCCGCTGGCTGGCGTCCATGGCGTGTTGCAGCATCTCGGTGGCGCTGGCGGCATGCCGGCGCTGATCGTCATCCGCGCTGTGGCGCCCCAGCCAGGCCAGGTCGAACTTCACGGCGGCCAGTGCGCCGCCGATGTCGTCGTGGATCTCGCGCGCGATCGCCGCGCGCTCCTCCTCAATCGATGTCTGCAGGTGTTCGGCCAGGTCTGCCAGGCGCTGCTCGGATGCCGCCAGCTCGGCTGCCGCCTGCTCGCGCGCGCGGCGCGCCTCGGCCACCTCCAGCGCGCGCTGCAGCACATGCGGCAGGCGCGCCATGTCGTCCTTGAGCAGGTAGTCGGCAAAACCCAGGCGCATGGCGTCCACCGCAGCCGCCTCGCCAATCGCGCCGGACAGCAGCACGAAGGGCGGGTGGCCCGCCTGCTTTTCCACCACGCTCCAGGCATCCAGCGCGGTAAATCCCGGCAGGCGGTAGTCGGCCAGGATCAGGTCGTGGTTTTTTTGCATCACCCACTGAGTGAATTCGTCCAGCGTCTCCACCTGCCGGATCTCGTGCGCCACGCCCGAGCGGCGCAGAGTCAGGCGCACCAGGGCATGGTCGGCGGCCGAATCCTCGAGATGCAGTATGCGCATGGGGCTTTTTAGCGGTTCAAGCTCAGTAGAAATAGGTATCATAGGATACACATTGGAACAAGTTGTACCAATCCGCCGGCCGGCGGCGGGCGGCATGCCCGGACGGGAGAGATGTTGCCCGCGGAAATGTAGCCCGCAGCCATGGAGAAACGATGCAATCAACGCTTATTACGCCAGACGAGGGGCCTGCGGTGCAGGTTCCCGTGATGGTGGCGGCCGATTTGCAGGATTGTCTGCTGATGGCCGCGCACGACCTGCATCGTCTGGAGGGCTTGCTCGACCACGCCACGGACAATTTGCTCGCCCGTTTTGGGGAGGCGAATGCCGTGCTCACCGACGCGCGTGTCGACGGATGCGCCGAACTGCTGGCCTTGCGCACCGCGCTGCGCAGCGCCGTGACCGAGTTGCAGTTTCACGACATGGCCACCCAGCTCATCACCCACACCAGCCGCGTGCTGCAGGCCAGCGCCTTTCGCCTGGCGGCCCAGGTCATGGGCGGCGAGGAAGGCGAGGACGCCGCGCCGACCGAGGGTATGGCGCCGGATCGCCCCAACCCCGTGGCGCAACGGGAGATGGCAGCCGGTTCGGTGGAGCTGTTCTGAACCACTGCCAGCGGCCCCATGCACGCCCTGAACCCATTCAATCAATCAAGAGTCGTTGGAGTTGTCCATGTTGTCCATTCTTGCCGTCGATGATTCTCCGTCCATGCGGAAGATGGTGTCCTTCACGCTGACCAGCGCGGGCTACCACGTGGTGGAGGCGGTGGACGGCCAGGACGCCCTGGAGAAGGCCGAGACCCACCCCGTCAGCCTGGTGCTGGCCGACCAGAACATGCCGCGCCTGGACGGCATCGGCCTGACGCGCAGGCTGCGCGCCCACCCGCGCTACAAGGGCACACCCATCCTGATCCTGACCACCGAGTCCAGCGACCAGATGAAGCAGGCCGGCCGCGCCGCCGGTGCCACCGGCTGGCTGGTCAAGCCGTTCGACCCGGTGCGGCTCATCGAAGTCATACAAAAAGTCATCCGCTGAACCCGGCGCCTGACGACCATCACACCCACGCAGTTCACAGGAAGCCGACACCATGGCGGACACCCATCAAGAGAGCGCAGGCGCAGATTTCGACCTGACGCAGTTCTACCAAATCTTCTTCGAAGAGGCCGCCGAGAACCTGGATCAGATGGAGCAGATGCTGCTGAACCTGGATCTGGAGGCTGCCAACGACGAAGAGCTCAACGGCATCTTTCGCTGCGCCCACTCCATCAAGGGCGGCGCGGCCACCTTCGGCTTTGCCGATGTGGCCGAGCTCACGCATCAGATGGAGTCACTGCTCGACCGCCTGCGCCGCCATGAGCTGCGGCTGATCGCGCCCATGGTGGACGTGCTGCTGGAGTCGGCCGATGCCTCGCGCAGCCTGCTGGCGCGCCATCAGGCGGGCGGGCAGGGCGAGGCGATCTCCACCCATGATCTGGTGCGCAGTATCAGCGAGCTGGCGTCCGGCCAGGCGCCGGCCATGGCGCCGCAAGCCGTCGTGCTTGCGCCGCAGCCGGCTTTTGCACCCGCGCCGGTGGCCGCTCCGGCAGTGGTGCCCGAGGTGGGCGCAGATGGCATGCGCGCGCTCGAAATCCATATTGGCCCGCTGGAGCAGCTGGCCCAGGCCGACGCCATCAAGGAGCTGTTCCGCGACATCCCCGGGCTCGGGCAGATCGAGGATCTGCCGGGCGAGGTTGCCGACATGCGCCGCTTCGCGGTGCGAACCGCCTCCAGCAACGACGATCTGCTGGATCTGTTCGCGTTCCATGTGGCCAAGGACAAGGTCAGCATCCTGGCCGCAGGGGCGTGCCCGGCGCCTGCTCCTGCAGCGCCCGTGGCGCAGTCGCCCGCGCCCGATGCGGCCCAGCCCTATGGTTTCTTTGCCGGCGCTCCGGGCGTGCCTGTGGATGAAGTGGCCGTTGCCGCGCTGGCGGCTGCTGCGGCCCCCGCGCAGCGCACCGCCGCGGCACGCGCAGCGCCGGAGGCCAAGGGGGCCAGCCAGGCGTCCATGGAGTCCTCCACCATCCGCGTGGCCGTGAACAAGGTCGATCAGCTCATCAACCTGGTCGGTGAGCTGGTCATCACCCAGGCCATGCTGGCGCAAAACAGCCGCGGCCTGGATGCCGGGGTGCATCAGCAGCTGCTGGCCGGCCTGGCGGACCTGGATCGCAACACGCGCGACCTGCAGGAATCGGTGATGTCGATCCGCATGATTCCCATGTCCATCGTCTTCAACCGCTTTCCACGCATGCTGCGCGACCTGGCGGCGAAGCTAGGCAAAAAGGTTGACTTCATCACCCACGGCGAGGCCACCGAGCTGGACAAGAGCCTGGTCGAGAAGATCACCGATCCGTTGACACACCTGGTGCGCAACAGCCTGGATCATGGTATCGAGTTGCCCGAGGACCGCCTGGCCGTGGGCAAGCCTGAGCATGGCTCGCTGACCCTGTCGGCATCGCACCAGGGCGGCTCCATCGTGATCGAGGTGCGCGACGACGGCAAGGGCATGTCGCGCGAGAAGATTCTCAAGAAGGCGCGCGAGCGCGGCCTGGATGTCTCCGACACCATGCCCGACAGCGAGGTCTGGCAGTTGATCTTTGCGCCGGGTTTTTCCACTGCCGATGTGGTGACCGACGTGTCCGGCCGCGGTGTGGGCATGGACGTGGTCAAGCGCAACATCACCTCGCTGGGAGGGTCGGTGGAGATTGACTCGGCCGAGGGCTACGGCATGCGCGTGTCGGTGCGCCTGCCGCTCACGCTGGCCATCATGGACGGCATGTCGGTTGGGGTGGGCGACGAGGTCTACATCCTGCCGCTGTCGTCGGTGGTGGAGTCGTTCCAGGTCAACGAGGGTGATGTGAACACGGTCACCCAGGGTTCGCAGCTGGTGAAGGTGCGCGAGGAGTACATGCCCGTGATGTCGCTGGAGCGCATTTTCCAGGTGCCCCGGCCGGGCGGCGCGGGTAGCAGTGGCAACAACATCATGGTCGTGGTAGAGGCCGACGGCAGCCGTGTGGCGGTACTGGTCGATGAGCTGCTGGGCCAGCACCAGGTGGTGGTGAAAAACCTGGAAACCAACTACCGCAAGGTGCCCAACGTGTCTGGCGCCACCATCCTGGGCGACGGCACGGTGGCGCTGATTCTGGACACGGGCGCGCTGGTGCGCCGCGCACGCCATTGATGCGTGCCCAAAGCCGAGAAAGCAAGGAGTCAAGACATGAATGTGGTGGACAAGGGCATAGAGATCGTTGCGGCCGGTGCCAGGGAATACCTCACCTTCCGCCTGGGCCAGGAGGAGTACGGCATCGACATCCTCAAGGTGCAGGAAATTCGCGGCTACGAGGCACCCACGCGCATCGCCCACGCGCCGGCGTTCATCAAGGGCGTGATCAACCTGCGCGGCACCATTGTCCCCATCGTGGACATGCGCCTGCGTTTTGGCTGTGCGCAGGCGGACTACGACAGCTTCACCGTGGTCGTCATCCTGAACCTGCGTGAGCGCGTCGTGGGCATCGTCGTGGATTCGGTGAGCGATGTGATGGAGCTGGCGCCCGAGCAGCTGCGCCCCGCCCCAGACCTGGAAAGCAGTATCGACGCGCAGTGCATACGCGGCCTGGGCTCGGTGGGCGAGCGCATGCTCATCCTGCTGGACATCGAGCGCCTGATGGCGGGCGTGGACATGGGGCTGGCGACAGCAGCAAGCTGATGCACGCGAACCGACAAGCCATAGCCACGCCAACGGCACGCCGTGCCCATGTGCGCGTCGGTCAGCACCACACGGCGGCGAATGCCGAGCATGAGGACGCGAGCGGGCGCGAGTTTGCCTGGACGCAGACCGATTTTTCGCGCGTGCAGGCACTGATCTACCAGCGCGCCGGCATCAACCTGCACGATGGCAAGCACGCCATGGTCTACAGCCGCCTGTCGCGCCGCCTGCGCGAGACCGGGCACACCAGCTTTCACGACTACCTGGGCTGGCTGGAGGGCAGCGACGGGCCGGAATGGCAGGAATTCATCAACGCGCTGACCACCAACCTCACGGCCTTCTTTCGCGAGCAGCACCATTTCGAGGTGCTGACACAGTTGCTGCGCACGCGCCCGAATGGACCGTGGAATATCTGGTGCAGCGCCGCGTCCACCGGCGAGGAGCCGTATTCCATCGTCATGACCGCGCTGGAGGCGCTGGCACCGCGTGCCCCGTTCAAACTGGCGGCCAGCGACATCGACTCCAACGTGCTGGCCAAGGCCGCCCGCGGCGTGTACCGGCAAGACGGCCTCAAGGGCCTGAGCCAGTCACAGTTGCAGCGTTTCTTTCTGCGCGGCAAGGGCGATAACGCCGGCATGGCGCGCGTGCGCCCCGAGTTGCGCCAACCCATCGATTTTCTGAGCGTGAACCTGATCCGCGACGACTGGCCATTTCGCGAGCCTTTCGACGTGATCTTCTGCCGCAACGTCATGATCTACTTTGATGAGCCCACGCAGCGGCGCGTGCTCGAGCGCATGCACCGTGTCCTCAAGCCCGGCGGCATGCTGTTTGTGGGTCATGCAGAAAACTTCAGCGATTCGCGCGACCTGTTTGCCCTGCGCGGCAAGACGGTCTATGAGCGTGTTGGGTAGATAGGTCGTCTATGAACCCCCAGTCCATGGCTCCACCTCCGCAGCCCGGCGCGCTGACCGAGCGCAGGCGCATCCCACGCGTCACTGCGCTGGAGGGCGAGGCGCAGGCGCAGCCCGCGCAGACCCTGCAACAACTGAAGGCCCAAGCACGCAAGCCGGGCGAGGCCTCGTTTTTCTTCTTTGATCACCATTTTCAGCACAATGCCGCCAAGGTGTTGCCAGGCGAGTATTTTGTCGCCCGCGAGCCGCTGGCCATCATGACGGTGCTGGGTTCATGCATTGCCGCCTGCCTGTGGGACAGCCGCATGCGCGTCGGGGGCATGAACCATTTCATGTTGCCCGATGGTGATAACGGTGATTCTTCGGGGCGCTATGGCTCCTATGCCATGGAGCTCTTGATCAACGAGATGATGAAGCTGGGCGCGCGCCGCGAGACCTTGCAGGCCAAAATTTTTGGTGGCGGCCAGGTGATGGCCAACTTCACCACCATGAACGTGGGCGAGCGCAACACGCGCTTCGTGCAGGACTATCTGGCCACCGAGCGCATACCCGTGGTGTCCGAGGACGTGCTCGACATCTATCCGCGCAAGGTGGTGTTCTTTCCGGTGACGGGCAAGGCCATGGTCAAGCGCCTGGCCCATGCCCATCCAGAGGCGACGGCGCAGGAGGCACGCGGCAACGCCGCCAGTGTGGCGCGAGCCACCAGCGGCGGCTCCGTGGATCTGTTTTGAGATGAGAAAGCCAGCGATATGAAGCCCAAAATTCGCGTCATCGTGGTGGACGATTCGGCCCTGGTGCGCAGCCTGCTCGCCGAGATCATCAACCGCCAAGGGGACATGGAGTGCATAGGCACGGCCAACGACCCGTTGATCGCGCGCGAGATGATCCGCGAGCAGAATCCCGACGTGATCACGCTGGACGTGGAGATGCCACGCATGGACGGCATCGACTTCCTGGGCCGCCTGATGCGCCTGCGGCCCATGCCGGTGGTGATGATCTCAACGCTGACCGAGCGCGGCGCCGAGGTGACCATGAAGGCACTGGAGCTAGGCGCCGTGGACTTTGTCGCCAAGCCGCGCGTGGGCCTGAGCAGCGGCCTGAACGAGCTGGCCACGCAGATCGTGGAGAAGATCCGCGTGGCGGCGGCCGCCCATGTGCGCCGCATGCCGGTGCGCGCTGCCACCACGGCTGCCCACCCTGATGGAACGGCGCAGGCAGCGCCCGCGCCCGCCAGCGCCGCGACCCTGCTGGGTCGCGTGTCCACCGAGAAGGTGATCTGCATAGGTGCCTCCACCGGCGGTACCGAGGCCATACGCGAGGTACTGGTGCATCTGCCGGCCGACTCGCCGGCCATCGTCATCACCCAGCATATGCCGCCGGGCTTTACCACCAGCTTTGCCGCGCGGCTCAACAGCCTGTGTCAGATTACGGTGAAGGAGGCGGTGAACGGCGAGCGCATCCTGCCCGGCCATGCCTATATCGCACCGGGCGGCAAGCAGTTTCATATCGCGCGCAGTGGCGCCAACTATGTGGCCGTGGTCGATGATGGTCCGCCCGTGAACCGGCACAAGCCCTCGGTGGAGGTGCTGTTCAAGTCGGCCGCCACCGTGCTGGGTCGCAATGCCTATGCCATCATGCTCACTGGCATGGGCGCCGACGGCGCCGCTGCCATGCGCGAGATGAAGGATGCTGGCAGCTACAACTACGTGCAGGACGAGGCCAGCTGCATCGTCTTTGGCATGCCGCGCGAGGCCATCGCCCATGGCGCGGCCGACGAGGTGCTGCCGCTCACGCAGATTGCGCCGGCGCTGATTGCGCGCCTGCGTGGCGCCACCGACCGGCTGCACCATCGCATCTGACGACCATCAGGTCGAGAGCTCGGACCAGCGCTCCAGCGCCTGCATCAGCAGCTCCTCGATCTCGCCATCGCGTGCATGCAAAGCGGCGGCGCGTGTGCCGTCTCTGGCATACAGGCTGCCGTCGGCGAGCTCGTCGCGTATGGCGGTTTGCTCGGCCTCCAGTGCGTCAATCTGGGCCGGCAACTGCTCCAGTTCGCGTTGTTCCTTGTAGCTAAGCTTCTTTTTTTGTAGCTGTTCGCGCTTGTCTGTTATGCGTTTTGCTTCGTTTTGACTGGTATTCTTGGCGGCTGGCGCAGCACTGCCAGCCAGCTCGCGGCTGCGGCGTGACTGCGTCAGCCAGTCCTGCACGCCGCCTTCGTACTCGCGCCACAGGCCATCGCCCTCGGCCGCAATGGTGCTGGTGACGACGTTGTCCAGAAAGCTGCGGTCGTGGCTCACCAGGAACACCGTACCGTCGTAGCTCTGCAGCAGCTCCTCCAGCAACTCCAGCGTGTCTATGTCCAGGTCGTTGGTCGGCTCGTCCAGTACCAGCACATTCGCCGGCCGCGCGAACAGCCGGGCCAGCAGCAGCCGGTTGCGCTCGCCGCCCGACAACGAGCGCACGGGTGAATGCGCGCGTGCCGGCGAGAACAAAAAGTCGCCCAGGTAGCTCTTCACATGTTTGCGCTGGTTGCCGATCTCAATCCACTCGCTGCCCGGGCTGATGAAGTCTTCCAGCGTGGCGTCCAGGTCGATGGCGTTGCGCATCTGGTCGAAGTACGCCACCTGCAGGTTATTGCCGCGGCGCACGTCGCCGCTATCGGGTGTGAGCTCGCCCAGGATGAGCTTGAGCAGCGTGGTCTTGCCGGCGCCGTTCGGGCCAATCAACCCCACCTTGTCGCCACGCAAAATGGTGGCGCTGAAATCGCGCACTATCGCCCTGTCGCCAAAGGCCTTGCTCACACGCGTGAGCTCGGCCACGATCTTGCCCTGGTAGCCGCCCTGGCCGCCCGAGGCGATGTCCATCCTCACGCTGCCCAGCGCCTCGCGCCGCGCCGCACGGTTGGCACGCAGAGCCTCCAGGCGGCCGATGCGGCTTTGGCTGCGCGTGCGCCGCGCCTCCACGCCCTTGCGTATCCAGACCTCCTCCTGTGCCAGCAGCTTGTCAGCACGCGCGTTGATCACGGCCTCCTGCGCCAGCTGCTCTTCTTTCTGTGCCTGGTATTGAGCGAAGTTGCCCGGGTAGGAACGCAGCTGTCCGCGATCGAGCTCCACGATGCGTGTGGCGATCCGATCCAGAAAGGCGCGATCGTGGGTGATGGTGACCACGCTGCCCTTGAAGGCCAGGAGTAGTTCTTCCAGCCACTCGATGGAGTCCAGATCCAGGTGATTGGTGGGTTCGTCCAGCAACAGCACGTCGGGCCGTGCCACCAGGGCCTGCGCTAGGGCCACGCGCTTCTTGGTGCCGCCCGACAGCGTGCCTATCAGCGCCTGTGGGTCAAGGTGCAGGCGCTGCAGGGTTTCCTCCACGCGCTGCTCCCAGTTCCAGGCGTCATAGGCTTCTATCTGCGATTGCAGCGCATCCAGATCCAATCCTGGGGCTCCGGACAAGTATTGCTCGCGCAGCGCAATGGCCTGCGCAATGCCTTGTGCCGCCGCCGCGAACACCGTGGCCTCGGGGTCAAGCTCGGGCTCCTGCGCCACATAGGTGATGCGCAAACCCTGCTGCACACTCAGGCTGCCGTCGTCCGCCTTTGCCAGTCCGCCCAGGATCTTCAGCAGCGACGACTTGCCCGCTCCGTTGCGCCCTATGAGGCCCACACGTTCAGCGGGCTCCAGCGCAAAGCTTGCGTGATCCAGCAGGGCTACATGCCCGAACGCCAGTTGGGCTTCCATCAAAGTAATCAATGCCATGGCCGAAATTATCGGCGGTGGTCGCAGTGCCCCCGCAGGGCGCACGGTGACGCTCTGCGCAAAAAAGCTGCGGTTTGGGATTTTTAGGGGTAAACCCGCGCTATACTTCACGCTTCGCTGCAGACAAGGGCTCTCACTGAGTTGCACCGGTCGAAGTGAATGGGAAGAGAAAA
>JAGPIX010000149.1 GCA_018054745.1 Alicycliphilus sp. | reverse complement strand
AGACGTTGAACAGGAAGTTCATCACATCGCCATCCTTGACGACATATTCCTTGCCCTCGGCGCGCATCTTGCCGGCGTCCTTGGCGCCTTGCTCGCCCTTGAACTGGATGAAGTCGTCGAAGGCGATGGTCTGGGCGCGAATGAAGCCGCGCTCGAAGTCGCCGTGGATCACGCCGGCCGCCTGGGGCGCGGTGTCGCCGACGTGGATGGTCCAGGCACGCACCTCCTTCACGCCGGCGGTGAAATAGGTCTGCAGGCCCAAGAGCTTGAAGCCGGCGCGGATCAGGCGGTTCAGGCCGGGCTCGTCCTGGCCCATCTCGGCGAGGAACATGTCGCGGTCTTCGTCGCTCATCTCGGCCATTTCGGCCTCTATTTTTGCGCAAATGGCGACCACGGGCGCGTTCTGCGCGGCCGCGTATTCCTTCAGCTTGTCCAGCAGCGGGTTGTTCTCGAAGCCGTCCTCGGCCACGTTGCCGACAAACATCGCCGGCTTGGCGGTGATCAGGCAGAACTGCTTCAAGAGCGGCGCGTCTTCCTTGCTGACCGCTATGGCGCGCGCCGGCTTGCCCTCGTTGAGCGCGGCCTGGATGGGCGTCAGCAACGACACCAGCTTGGCCGCCTCCTTGTCGTTGCCGCTCTTGGCGGCCTTGCTGTAGCGGTTCAAAGCCTTCTCCACCGTGGCCAGGTCGGCCAGACAGAGTTCGGTCTGGATGACCTCGATGTCGGAGATGGGATCGACCTTGCCCGCCACGTGGATCACGTTCGGGTCTTCAAAGCAGCGCACCACGTTGACGATGGCGTCGGTCTCGCGGATATGGGCCAGGAACTGGTTGCCCAGGCCCTCGCCCTTGCTGGCGCCGGCCACCAGGCCGGCGATGTCCACAAACTCGACGATGGCCGGCACCACGCGCTCGGGCGTGATGATGCCGGCCAGCTGGGCCAGGCGCGGATCGGGCACCTCGACCACGCCGGTGTTCGGCTCTATGGTGCAGAAGGGGTAGTTCTCGGCGGCGATGCCGGCCTTGGTGAGGGCGTTGAAGAGGGTGGACTTGCCCACATTGGGCAGGCCCACGATGCCGCATTGCAGGCTCATGGCAGGGCTTTCGTAAGGTAGCGAGACAAACCTGCCATTTTAAGAGCGCGGACAAATCCCGCGCGCCAAGGGCTTTCGCCGCCGCCACGGCCGGGCCGACCATCGCGGCGCCAGGGGCGGCGGGCGCATCCCTACAATTCGCACATGGCGCAGACTTTTGACGTATGTATCCGTGGTGCGGGCGTGGTGGGCCGCACCCTGGCTCTTTTGCTGGCGCGCGAGCGCCTGCGCGTGGCCCTGGTCACGCCACCAGCGGGCGCACCGCAGGTGGCCGATGTGCGTGCCTACGCGCTCAACGCCGCCTCGCGCGCGCTGCTCGAATCGGTGCGCGCGTGGCCCGACGAGGCGCACGCCACGGCCGTGCTGCAGATGCAGGTGCAGGCCGACCAGGACGGCATGGTGCGCTTTGACGCCGCGCAGCAGGGCTGCGACGCGCTGACCTGGATCGTGGACGTGCCGGCGCTGCAGGCGCGGCTGCAGGAGGCCATCCGCTACCAGCCGCTGGTCGAGCAGGTCACCGAACCCGTGGCCGCGGCGCTGACCGTGGTCTGCGAGGGCCGCGCCAGCCGCACGCGCGCCGAGTTCGGCGTGGAGTTCGACATCACCCCCTACGCCCAGCACGCCATCGCCACGCGCCTGGCGTGCGAGCGCCCGCATGGCCAGGTGGCACGCCAGTGGTTTGCGCCCGATGGCTCCATCCTGGCGTTTTTGCCGCTGGACGGCGCACAGGGGAACTCCGTGGCTGTGGTCTGGTCTGTTCCACAGGAGCACGTGGCGCATTGGCTGCAGGCCGACGAGCAAGAGTTCACGCAGCATCTGCACGAGGCCAGCCGCGGCGCCCTGGGCGCGCTGCAACAAAGCGGGCCGCGCGCCAGCTGGCCGCTGCAGCAGGCGCAGGCACGCCACTGGTGCGGCGCCCTGCCCGGCCAGCCCGGCCGGGGGTGGGCGCTGGCCGGTGACGCGGCGCACAACGTGCATCCGCTGGCGGGCCAGGGCCTGAACCTGGGGCTGGGCGATGCCGGCGCGCTGGCGCGGGTGCTGCACCAGCGCGCACCGTGGCGCGGTGTGGGCGATCTGCGCCTGCTGCGCCGCTACGAACGCGAACGCAAGGCCGCGCTGCTGCCCATGGGCATGGCCATGGATGGCCTGCAGCAACTGTTTGCCCGGCGCGAGAGCGCGCTGGCCGCGCTGCGCAACTGGGGCATGAAGGGCTTTGAGCACAGCGGCCCGCTGAAAGCCTGGGTGGCGCGCCGCGCCATGGGCACCGATTGAACAATGAGATGAAAGAACGGAACGACGCAATGAAACTTGTCCCCACCCTGCTGGGCGCCAGCGCCCTGTGCCTGGGCTTGAACGCATTGGCGCAGGACAGCACGATACGCAAGACCCTGGCCGAGCGCATTCCGCAGCTGCAGCAGATCGACGAGGTGCGCCCCACGCCCATGAAGGGGCTGTACGAGGTGCGCATAGGCACGGACCTGTTCTACACCGACGCCCAGGGCAACTACCTGATCCAGGGCGAGCTGATCGACACCAAGGCGCGGCGCAACCTGACCGAGGATCGCCTGAACAAACTCACCGCCGTGGACTTCCAGGCCCTGCCGCTGCAGGACGCCTTCACCATCGTGCATGGCAAGGGCGAGCGCAAGCTGGCGGTGTTTGAAGACCCCAACTGCGGCTACTGCAAGCGCTTCGAGAAAGACATGCAGAACGTGGACAACGTCACCGTCTACCTGTTCCTCTACCCCATCCTCAGCCCCGACTCGGCCGAGAAGTCGCGCAACATCTGGTGCGCCAAGGACCGGGCCGGCGCCTGGCAGGACTTCATGCTGCGCGACAAGACCCCGGCCGCCGCCAGCTGCGACACGGCCGCGCTGCAGCGCAACCTGGCGCTGGGACGCAAGCACAAGATCACCGGCACGCCCACGCTGATCTTTGCCGACGGTTCGCGCGTGCCCGGCGCCGTGGGTGCGCAAGAGGTGGAAAAGCGCCTGGCCGAGGCCGGCAACGGCACCAAGTAAGCGCTACCGGCAATGCGCCGGGTTTGCTATTGATACATGAGCTGTTTGCGCTTGTATTCAGGTCGCTTTCATAAGTTATTAAACTGAAAACGATGAATACCAAGCGCAAACAGCTATCTTTTTTATAGATTCCGCAATGCCCTCCGCCGCCACCGCCACAGCCGCCATCCACTACCGCATCGACCCCGCGCAAACCCATGCGCGCCTGTACCAGGTCACGCTGACCGTGGCCGCGCCGGCCGCCGGCCAGGAGCTGTCGCTGCCCGTGTGGATAGCCGGCAGCTACCTGGTGCGCGAGTTCTCCAAGAACCTGCAGTCGCTGCGCGCCAGCCAGGGCGGCCATGCCATCCCCCTGACGCAGCTCGACAAACACCGCTGGCTGGCGCAATGCCAGAGCGGCACGCCCCTGGTGCTGACCTACGAGGTCGCCGCCTACGACAACTCGGTGCGCACCGCCTGGCTGGACGGAGCGCGCGGCTTCTTCAACGCCACCAGCCTGTGCCTGCGCGTGCTGGGCCAGGAGGATGAGGCGCATGTGCTGGAGGTGCTGCAACCACCCGCCCTGGCCCACTGGTCGCTGGCTACGGGCCTGGCGCCCGAGCAGGTCAACGCCGCCGGCTTTGGCCGCTACCGCGCGCGTGACTACGACGAGCTGGCCGACTGCCCGGTGGAAATGGGCGCGTTCTGGAGCGCCAGCTTCAGCGCCTGCGGCGTGCCACATCGCTTCATCGTCGCCGGCGCCGCGCCCTCGTTCGACGGCGCGCGGCTGGTGCGCGACGCGCAGCGCATCTGCGAAGAGGCCATCCGCTTCTGGCATGGCGAGGAGCGCCCGCCATTCGACGGCTACCTGTTCATGCTCAACGCCGTGCACGACGGCTACGGCGGCCTGGAGCACCGCAACAGCACGGCGCTGATCTGCGCCCGGCGCGACCTGCCGCGCCTGGGTCAGAGCGACAAGGAGATCCAGGCCAGCGAGGGCTACACCACCCTGCTGGGCCTGATCAGCCACGAGTACTTTCACACCTGGAACGTCAAGCGCCTGCGCCCGGCCGAGTTCGCGCGCTACGACTATGCGCGCGAGAACTACACCGAGCTGCTCTGGTTCTTCGAGGGCTTCACCAGCTACTACGACGACCTGCTGCTGCGCCGCGCCGGCCTGCTGGACCACGCCGGCTACCTGAAGCTGCTGACCAAGACCATCAACCAGGTGCTGCAGACCCCCGGGCGCCGGGTGCAGTCCGTGGCCCAGGCCAGTTTTGACGCCTGGGTCAAGTACTACCGCCAGGACGAGAACACGCCCAACGCCACGGTCAGCTACTACACCAAGGGCGCGCTCGTCGCCCTGTGCCTGGATCTGGCGCTGCGCCGGGACGGCCGCACCCAGCTGGACGAGGTGATGCGCGCGCTGTGGCAACGCTGCGATGGCGGCCCCATGGCCGAGGCCGATCTGCTGGCCGTGCTGCAGCAGCTCTCGGGCCGTGACTGGGCGGGCGAGATCGCGCAATGGGTGCATGGCACCGAAGAGCTGCCGCTGGCCGAGCTGCTCGGCGCCCACGGCATCACGCTGCAGGCCGAGCCCGCGCAGACCGCCCAGCGCCTGGGCCTGCGCGTGGCAGAAAACGGCGGCATACAGGTCAAGACCGTGCTCCACGGCGGCGCGGCCGAGGCGGCGGGCTTCATGGCCGGCGACGAATGGCTGGCGCTGGAGGCCCAGGGCCAGGCCTGGCGCCTGCACCGGCTGGACGAACTGGCGCTCTATGCCGGCGGCGCCACCGAGGTCACGGCCATCGTCGCCCGCGACCGGCGCCTGCTGCGCCTGCCGCTGGCCCTGCCTGCCGCCGGCCCATCGGCAGACACCGTGCGCCTGGACGTGCAGGACGCCGCCGCGGCACAGCGCTGGCTGGGCGCCGCCCAGGCGGCCACCGCATAGCGCCAGGCCACAAGCCACCGCCGCGTGGCGGCGCCAGCTGGCGCGACAGACTGCGGCAGTCATTGTAAGTTTGCACCCGCTTCATGCGGTGGCCTTGTTACGCGGGTGCCACACATCAAGCATCTCCCCGTGTCCGTTTCAATTTGAACCATGATCCAGGAGGCAGTGCACGATGAAACCCCACCATGTCCCGAGTTCCGCACCGCTGCTGGCGACCGTGTCGGCCGCCGTGCTGCTGGCCGCCTGCGGCGGCAACAGTGATGGCGACGCCGAAGCACCGCTGCCCAAGCCCACGGCCATCGTCAACGGCGTGCCCGAGATCGACCCCGCGATCGCCGAGTCGGCCAAAAAGGTCATGGCAGACAAAAAGCTGCAAGACATCGTGGCCGAGCTGAGCACCGCTGCCAGCGAGAAGGCGCGCTTCAACCAGCACATGGAACTGGTGCGCATTGCCTCGCCCTCGCGCTACGAAAACCGCATGGCCGCCGAGGTGCACCGGCGCATGGTCAATGAATGGGGCTATCTGGCATCCGAGGTCAAGACCCGCGCCGACGGCAACCTGCCAGGCTCGGACGTGCAAATCGTCGACGGCCTGCCGGTCTACAACGCCTGCGTGGAGATCAAGGGCAGCTACTCCAGCTCGCCCAACGCCCAGTCCTACAAGGGCCAGTTCCCCAAGGTGCTGGTCGAATCGCACATCGACGTGGTCAACCGCGAGGTGCTGCCCCCCGACAGCGCCCCCTACCAGCCGATCAAGCTGCAGTCGCTGAAGGATCCGGTGGTGAACTCGCCCGAACAGCTGGCCGCCATCGGCACCGAGCTGGCGTTTGACGGCGCCGGCCGCATCATCGAGGACGCCAACTACGCGCTGGCCAGCCGCTGGTTTGCCACCGAGGCCGCCGCCAAGGACGGCGGTGGGGTGCGCATCTACGTGCCGGGCTATTCAGACGCCATGGGCAACACCTCCAGCCTGTTCACGCTGGCACGCCTGTTCAAGAAGAACAACATCAAGCCGGTGTACGACCTATGGATCTGCGGCACGGCCGGCGAAGAAGGCAAGGGCAACCT
>JAGPIX010000004.1 GCA_018054745.1 Alicycliphilus sp. | reverse complement strand
AGCTGATACCCCAGGCCGAGCTGGGCGTGGGCGAGGCCGAGGAGCCCTTCCACACCTTCGTCGAGAACGCACTGGCCAAGGCCCGCTTTGCCAGCGCCCACACCGGCCTGCCGGCGCTGGCCGACGACGCCGGCCTGTGCGTCGAGGCCTTCGGCGGCCTGCCCGGCGTGCAGACCGCCCACTACGCGACGCAGTTCGGCTACGAGAAAAGCGAAGCCAACAACGTGCGCGCCCTGCTCGAGCAGATGGCCGGCGTGGACAACCGCCGCGCCGCCATGGTCAGCACCCTGGTCGCCGTGCGCGGCCCGCAGGACCCCGAGCCGCTGATCGCCGTGGGCCGCGTGAGTGGCGAAATCACGCGCGAACCGCGCGGCGCGGGCGGCTTCGGCTTCGACCCGGTGATGCTGCTGCCCGCCTTCGGCAAGACCTTTGCCGAACTGCCCGCCGAGGTGAAGAACGCCCACAGCCACCGCGGCCGCGCAACGGCCCAGATGCTGGAGCTGATGCGCGAGCACTGGCTGCCGGACAGGTCAGAGACATGAACATCCCCATCGCCCCCGCCGCACAGACCGGCAGCGCCCCGCGCGACGTGCAGCACTACATGCGCGCCGGCCTGCTGCAACTGGCCAGCCTGCCGCCGCTGTCGCTCTACGTGCACCTGCCCTGGTGCCTGCGCAAATGCCCGTACTGCGACTTCAACTCGCACGAATCGCGCGACGAGCTGCCCGAGGCGCGCTACCTCGACGCCGTGGTGGCCGACCTGGAGGCCGCCCTGCCCCTGATCTGGGGCCGCACGGTGCACAGCATCTTCATCGGCGGCGGCACGCCCAGCCTGTTTGCGCCCGACGCCATAGACCGGCTGCTGGGCGACATACGCGCGCGCCTGCGCCTGGATGCCGGCTGCGAGGTCACGCTGGAGGCCAACCCCGGCACCTTTGAGAAGGAGCGCTTTCGCGCCTACCGCGGCGCCGGCGTCACGCGCCTGTCGGTCGGCGTGCAAAGCTTCAACGACCGGCACCTCAAGGCCCTGGGCCGCGTGCATGACCGCGCCCAGGCCCTGGCCGCCGTCGAAGAAGCCGCCAGCGCGTTCGAGACCTTCAACCTCGACATCATGTACGCCCTGCCCGGCCAGACCATGGCCGAGCTGGAGCAGGACATGCGCCAGGCGCTGGCATTTGCGCCTCCGCACGTCTCCATCTACCACCTGACGATAGAGCCCAACACCTGGTTCGCCAAACACCCCCCGCTCCTGCCCGAGGACGATGCGGCCTACGCCATGCTCGACCGCATCACCGAGCTGACGACCGAAGCCGGCCTGGCGCGCTACGAGGTCTCAGCCTACGCGCGGGGCAGCCACCAATGCCTGCACAACCGCAACTACTGGCAGTTTGGCGACTACCTGGGGCTTGGTGCAGGCGCGCACAGCAAGCTCAGTTTTGCCCATCGCATCGTGCGCCAGGTGCGTCTGCGCGACCCGCAGCGCTACATGGCCGGCGCCCTGGCCGGCCACGCCATCGCGCAAGACGAGGACGTGCGCCGCGCCGACCTGCCGTTCGAGTACATGCTCAATGCCCTGCGCCTGCGGGACGGTTTTGCGCTGCAGGAGTTCAGCGAGCGCACGGGCCTGGCCATCACCGCCATCGCCAAGGGCCTGCAAGAGGCCGAGGCCAAAGGACTGATTCAGCGCGACATGGAGCGCGTGCGCCCCACCGAGCGCGGTTTTGATTTTCTAAGCGACCTGCAGTCCCTGTTCCTGGTGGATTGATGGCTGGTACAGCGGTCCGAAAATATCGAAACATGAAAGCGCGCCTTCGCCCCCATGGCGGGGTTGCACATCCTCGCGATAGCTACGGCTATCGCTCCGGTTTGCGCCTAGGAGGCTGTCGGACTTGGGAATCGTCGGCTGCAAATTGTCCGCAGCGGCCCATTTTTCACCGTCTTTTTGCCCAATAGCTCGACTATTGGGCTGCAAATCCGGCAAAAACTGTGCTCGCTGGGGCCAATTTTCGCTTTCGACGCCCCAAGTCCGACAGCCTCCTAGCCCAGACCCAAAATCCATCGGTTTTATTTGTTCCATCAAGCGTCCAACACTGCACTAGACACCACCTCGTCCATGCTGACTATGTTCATTGCGCGACTATTCGATACCCATCGTCCATGTTGCACAAAACCAACATATTCTTCTGTGTGCAGCAGTTTGACCATTGAAGCCAGCAATACCTTTTTTCCGTTCTAAAAAGCGTGTATTGTTGCCAAATGCGTCTTGCTTCCGATCAAGCCGGCTGTAGCCGCGACATCGACTGGGATGTCTGAATCACGTCCATTCATCGCAGCACCTTGCCCGTCCATGCCTCCACTCAAACTTGGCATACATCAACTGGCCGCATCCGAGGCCATCGTGGTGCGCACCCTGATGTGGCTGTACGGAGGGCGCGATGGCTGCAACTGGGTGTTTGCCGACGCGCCGCCCTACGACGCGGTGCTGGTGGACGCCCCACCCGACGCACCGCCGACCATCGAAAACACCCGCCACCTGGTACATCTGACTCGCGCCGCCCATGCCAGCAAGGGGCCAGGTTCGCTGTCCCGCCCTCTGGGTGCGGACAAGTTACGCCAGTGCTTGCACCAAGTAGAGGCTTTGCTGACCGCATCGCCCGCCGCCCGCACCAACGAACCCGCCGAGACCGGCACTCCGCCAGCAAGCTCACCCGCAGCTTCTGCGGCAAACGCGCCCGCACCGCAAGACCTGCCCACTCTGCCAGCACCGTTGCTGCCCGTGCTGACCCCGCTCGATTTTCCAACGGCGTGCGCCGACCTCTTGCCCGCCGATGCGCCGCGCCATCGACTCAAGCGCTGGCCGCGGGCTGCCGTACTGCGCGCCGACCCCAAGCGCATCCGCATGGCCACCTTGCTGTCGCGCCGCGCGCTGAACATCCACGACCTGACGGTGCTGACCGGGTATGACGCGCCCGAATGCCAGGTGTTCATGCAGGTGCTGCGTTCATCCGATCTGCTGGCCAACGACGTCCTGCCCCGGGGGCCGGAGCCAGTGTCTGCGCTGCACGCCCCCCCGACTGCACCCGCCGTCATCGCCGCCACGATCCCATCAGCCGCTCCAAGCCTGGCTCGCGGCCTGATCGCGAGCTTTCGCCGCCGCCTTGGCCTGTAATTACCCACGCTATTACCGCATGACTGAATACAAGATCGTCTTCACCGGCAGCATGGGCGCCGGCAAGACCACGGCCATTGGCGCCGTCAGCGAAATCCCGCCCATCGTCACCGACGTCACCAACAACGACGCCTCGCACGGCAAGGAGCGCACCACGGTGGGCCTGGACTTTGGCCAGTTCACGCTGGACAACGGCGACCGCGTGCGCATGTTCGGCACGCCCGGACAGTCGCGCTTTGATTTTTTGTGGAAGATCCTGTCGAAGAACGCCATCGGCATGGTCATCCTGGCCGACAACTCGCGGCCCGACCCGCTGGCCGAGTTGCGCGTGTACCTGGAGGGCTTTGCCGACGAGCTGGCCACTCTGCCTTGCGCCATCGGCGTGGGCCGCCTGCAAACGCACGCATCGCCCAGCCTGGACGACTACATCGACGAGCTGGCGCGCCACCAACTGGTGCTGCCCGTGCTGGACGTGGACGTGCGCCAGCGCAGCGACGTGATCCTGCTGATCGACACCTTGCTGGCCCAGCTCGAGGCCAATCTCTTTGGGGAGTAGTCCGAATATGTCCGCAACCATGCCACTCGCGCCCGGCGCCACGAGCATTGCCCAACGCGAAGCCCAGGATCTGCTCGATCAAGTGGAGGGCGTGAACACTGTGGTGGTAGCCACCGTGGACGGCTTCGATGTCGCCTCGGCGCTGCGCACGGGCGAAGCGGCGCGCGTAGCCGCCATGGCCAGCTCCATATCGGCCATCAGCGCCGTGGTCTCGCAGGAGGCCCGCCTAGGGCGCAACAAAAGCGTCACCATCGACACCGAGGCCGGCTTTGCCGTGGTGCACAGCGTGTACCGCGAGGACGCCGAGCTCGTGATCATCGCTATCGCCCATGGCGGCGCCCTGCTGGGTCAGGTCAACTACCGGGTGGCGCAGTTCGCGCGCACCCTGGCCAGCGCATGACGCAGCAGGCCCTGCGCTCCACGCTCGAGGCCATGGCCGCGCTGCCTGGCGTAGATAGCTGCGCGCTGGTCGAAATCGATGCCGGCATGGTCTGGCACCACGCCGGTCAGACCGATGGCGTGCTGACCTTCGCCGAAGCGGCCAGCGACTACTGGCGTTTATCCGGCCGGTTGGCCGAACATTTCGAGGTTCTTGGCGATCTCCGCGCCTCGGTGATGATGCACGCCCGCGGGCGCATCACGCTGCTGCCTTGCGGCAACGGCATGCTGCTGGTGGCGCTGACGCGCGCCAAGTCCGAGCTGGACTGGATCCTGTGGCAAGACAAGGCCCGGCAACTGGCCGAGTTGGTGAATCGCTTGTGATGCAAGCCCATCCCATTTTCTTGTCTGGCGACGCGATGAGGTGCGTGGCGCGCCGCCGGCTCAATGCATCTCACGCCCATCCTCACAACCCTTCGAATTGGAAATGCCCATGGCAAACATCAAGCAAACCCTGGACGAACTCATGACCCTCGACGGCGCGATGTGCGCCTCGGTGGTCGACTCAAGCTCCGGCATGATGTTGGGCTCGATCGGCAGCGGCCTTGATCTGGAGGTGGCCGCCGCCGGCAACACCGAAGTCATCCGCGCCAAGGCCAAGACCATGCGCGCGCTGGGCCTGAACGACGTGATCGAGGACGTTCTGATCACGCTGGGTAAGCAATACCACATCATTCGCCCCTCGGCGCGCAAGGATGGCGTGTTCATCTACCTGGTGATGGACAAGCAGCGCGGCAACCTGGCCATGGCCCGCCGCAAGGTGCAGGACGTGGACAAAGAGTTGAACTTCTGATTGACCCAAAAGAGGTCTCGCCCAAACAGAAGCCCCGGCCACGCCCTAGTGCAGTGTTGGACGCTTGATGGAACCAATAAAACCGATGGATTTTGGGTCTGGGCTAGGCGCAAACCGGAGCGATAGCCGTAGCTATCGCGAGGATGTGCAACGCCGCCCAGGCCGAAAAGGCGCGGTTTTATGTTCCAGATAGCGTCGAACACTGCACTAGTATCAACCGCAGCGCACGGCCGTAATCGTGCCGTTGCCATCCACCTCCAGGTTCAACCTCTGGGCATCAAACGCCTGAGCCGCTGTCCCCGGATGCACCACGCGCGCCATGCGCGCGCCAGACCGCACGCGCGCCTCTTCCACCACCCTGGCCGTGCCGCTTTTGCCCACGGCCCACTGCGCTGCCTGGACATTGCAGGTGCCCCCCACGGGCGCGGTGCTGGCGCCAATGGGCACCGGTGCACTGGCCGGCCCGAGTTGCGAACACCCGCCCAGCAGCCACACAGCCACCAGGCCCGTCAGCCAGGCAATGCGCAATGAATTCCACATGTTCAGTCCTTCCAGAAAAAAGAAACCCCCATACCCCAGGTGACGCGCCCGGCGCAGCACTGCCGCTGTTGTTCCAATCCCTGTTCAAGCCCGAGCGCAGTCACTGCGCGGCCGCCACGGCATCGAGCCCCAGCGCACGCACACGCGCCGCAGCCTGATTGGCCTGCGCGGCCGAGGTAAACGGCCCCACGCGCACACGCTGCAAGCGGCTGCCGTCGGCCCGCACCAGCGGGTCGATGGTGGCCGACAAGCCCGCCTGCCGCAAGCGCAGGTAGGCGCGGCGCGCGTTTTCAGCGTCGGCAAACAGCCCCACGTTGACATACAGCCGCCGCTGCGCCCTGCTGGCAGGCGCGCGCTCTTCGACTGGTGCGACGGCTTGGGCACGCGGCTCGGACGTGGCTTGCGGCGCAGCGGCAACAGGTGCGGATTCCGGCACCGCTTGCGCCGATGGCGGCCGTGCGGCCGGCGTCCGAACAACGGCCGCGGGCCATGGATCAGGCTCCGCCATGCCGGGTTCTCCGGCCGGATCGGGCAAGGACTCCATCACCGCAGCCGATGGCAGCGCCGGCTGCGAGGGTTGCGGCACCGACTCGGGCCTGGCCGTCGCCACGACCGTCACGGCCACCGCGTCTTGCACCGGTTGGGCCGTCACACGGCCCGCAAACGTCCACCACGCGGCAACAACGACCAGCACCAGCCCTGCCGCCGCTGACGCCACCAACCACCAAAGCCTGCGCCAGCTGGCAGCCTGGCGCTGCAGCAAGGCCACGGCCTCGCGCATGTTGGGCGCGGCAGACACGGCGGCGGTCATGCGCCTGTGCACGTCGGCATGCACCAGTGCGTCGCCATACAAGCCCAGCCCGGCGCCCAGCATCAGCAAGCCCGCCAGGGCCACGCCGCCCAGCATGGGCAGGGGCACGGCCAGCCATCGATGCCCGGCCCACAGCAGCAACGCGCCCGCCACCAGACCCAGCGCCAGCACCAACGCATGGCGCCACAGCCGCCTGAAAACCAGCCATCCCAGCGGGCACAGGGCCGCCGCCAGATTCCACCCGGGCAGCACCCGCCCCACCCCATCCAAGCGTTCAAACGCTGCCAGGTAGTGATCAGGATTCACTGCGCCCAGCGCTGCACGATACAGCGCCGGTGCGACGCTGGTGTACTGCGCGGCCGCGCCAGCCTGTTCGGCGGCATGTGCGGCATAGGCGGTGTGGCTTGGCATGCGCGCGATTCTGGCATGCAGGCCATGCGCCCGCCCAGGAGCAAAAAAGCAAAAACCCGCCACAAACGAAGTCGTGGCGGGTTTTCTGGACTGGTAGGGCGTGTAGGACTTGAACCTACGACCAAAGGATTATGAGTCCTCTGCTCTAACCAACTGAGCTAACGCCCCAGGGTGCGCAAGACGCAATCGCGCATTGTAGTGGCTACTTGTGGTGGCTCAGAGCGTTGGAGACCAGTTTGGAGGTGATGTCCACGATCTGGATCATGCGGTCGTAGGGCATGCGCGTGGGGCCTATCACGCCCAGGGTGCCGACCACCTGGCCATCGACCTCATAGGGTGCGCTAACCACGGACAGCTCTTCAAATGGCACGACCTGACTTTCGCCGCCGATGAAGATGCGCACACCCTCGGCGCGGCTGGAGATATCGAGCAGGCGCAGGATCTGGGTTTTTTGCTCGAACAGGTCGAAGGCGCGCCGCAGATGGCCCATGTCGCCAGAAAAATCACTCACCGCCAGCAGGTTGCGCTCGCCCGAGAACACCACCTCGTCCTGCGATTCCGACATGGCCTGCGAGCCCACGTTCACGGCCGCCTGCATCAGTGTGGCGATCTCGCCGCGCAGCTTGTCCACCTCAAGCTTCAGGCGCTCGCGCACCTGCTCCATGGTCAGGCCGGCGTAGTGGGCGTTCAGGAAGTTGGCCGCCTCCACCAGTTGCGACGGGGTGTAGTCGGCCTCGGTGAAGATCACCCGGTTTTGCACGTCGCCATCGGGCGAGACGATGATCACCAACAGGCGGCGCTCGGACAGGCGCAGAAACTCGATATGCCGAAACACCGAGGCGCGGCGCGGCGCCATGACCACACCGACGAACTGCGACAGGTTGGACAGCAGCTGCGCCGCGTTGGCGATCACCTTTTGCGGCTGTTCGGGCATGAGCTGCAGGGCCGGCAGCTGCTCCTGCTGCACGGTGAGCATGGTGTCGACGAACAGGCGGTAGCCGCGCGCCGTGGGAATGCGCCCGGCGGAGGTGTGGGGGCTGGCGATCAGGCCCAACTCCTCCAGGTCGGCCATCACGTTGCGTATGGTGGCGGGTGACAATTCCAGGCCCGATGCCCGCGACAGGGTTCTGGAACCCACCGGCTGCCCATCGGCGATGTAGCGTTCCACCAGCGCCTTGAGTAACAACTTGGAGCGGTCGTCGAGCATCGGCTCATTTTAATGATGTAATTTCCGCATGAAGCCCATCTTCCGCCGTGTCGCAGTCATAGGCAAATACCGAGAGCCCGTTGCCGGCGCGCCGCCGGCAAGCTCGCGGCAGATCATCGAGGGCATTGCCCGCCTGATCATCCAGGAGGGCGGCGAGGCCACGCTGGAGGCCGAAACCGCAGCCACCCTGGGCATCACCGGCTACCCGCAGCTGGATGTGGACGCCATTGGCGGGCATTGCGACCTGTGCGTGGTGGTGGGTGGTGATGGCACCATGCTGGGCGTGGGCCGGCGGCTGGCCGCCTATGGCACGCCGCTGGTGGGCATCAACAAGGGGCGCCTGGGCTTCATCACCGACATTCCGCTGCAAAGCTACGAGACCTCGCTGACCGCCATACTGCACGGCGAGTACGAGGAGGACGTGCGCCCGCTGATGCAGGCCCGCGTGGTGCGCGGCGGCGAATGCGTTTTCGAGGCGCTGGCGCTCAACGACGTGGTCGTCAACCGCGGCTCCACCGCCGGCATGGTGGAGCTGCGCATCGAGGTGGACGGGGTGTTCGTCTCCAACCAGCGCGCCGATGGCCTGATCGTCGCCTCGCCCACGGGCTCCACGGCCTACTCGCTGTCGGCGGGCGGGCCGATGCTGCACCCCTCCATCCCCGGCTGGGTGCTGGTGCCGATTGCGCCGCACACGCTGTCCAACCGCCCCATCGTGCTGTCCGACTCCTCCGAGATCGCCATCGAGGTGGCCGGCGGGCGCGGCATCAGCGCCAACTTCGACATGCAGTCGCTGGCCTCGCTGCAGCGCGGCGATCGGGTGCTGGTGCGCCGCTCGGCGCATCGCGTGTGCTTTTTGCACCCGCGCGGCTGGAGCTACTTTTCCACCCTGCGCAAGAAGCTGCGCTGGAACGAGGGAGGCTCCTGAACATGGCCTTGAGGCGCATCGCGCTGCGCGACTTCGTCATCGTGCAGGCGCTGGATCTGGATCTGCAAACGGGCTTCACCGTGCTCACCGGCGAGACCGGCGCGGGCAAGTCCATCCTGATTGACGCACTGCAGCTGCTGCTGGGCGCACGCGCCGACAGCGGCGTGATCCGCGAAGGGGCAGAGCGCACCGACATCAGCGCCGAGTTCGACATCGGCCCCGCAGCACTGACCGACTGGCTCGATGAGGCCGGCTTCCCGCACGACGAGCTGCTGCTGCGCCGCACCATAGACCTGCAGGGCAAGAGCCGCGCCTGGATCAACGGCCTGCCGGCCACGGCCACGCAGATGCGCGCCCTGGGCGAGCATCTGCTGGACATACACGGCCAGCATGCCTGGCAAAGCCTGACGCGGCCGGACGCCGTGCGCGGCCTGCTCGACGCCTATGCCGGCGTGCAGGCGCAGCCCCTGGCCGCTCTGTGGCAGACCTGGCGCGAGGCGCAGAAGGCCCTGCTCCATGCCCGCGCCGCACAGGACACGCTGCAGCAGGAGCGCGAACGCCTGCAGTGGCAGATCACCGAGGTGGACAAGCTGGCGCCGAGCGACGATGAATGGGACGAGCTCAACGCCCGGCACGCACGCCTGTCCAACGCCCAGGCCCTGCTGGACAACGCCCAGGGCGCCCTGGGCGCGCTGCAGGGCGACGACGCCGGCGGCGCGCTGAGCGCGCTGGCCCAGGCGCAGCATCTGCTGCAGGACTACGAACATGTGGACGCATCATTTCGCGCCTTCAACGAGGTGCTGAGCGCCTGCATCGCCCAGGCCGGCGACGTGGCGCATTCGCTGCAGGCCTACCTGCGCCACGCCGAGCCCGACCCCGAGCTGCTGGAGCAGCTCGATGCACGCCTGGCGCAATGGATGCAGCTGGCACGCCGCTACAAGCGCCAGCCGCCCGAGCTGCCGGCGCTGCTGGCGGGCTGGAAGGAGGCGCTGCGCGAGCTCGACAGCGCCACCGACCTGGCGGCGCTGGAGGCGGCCGAGCAAACCCACGCCGCCGCTTACCAGAAGGCGGCCCGCGCCCTGTCACAAAAGCGCGCCAAGGCCGCGCCCCAGCTGGCCCAGGCCATCACCCAGGCCATGCAGGGCCTGGGCATGAACGGCGGGCGCTTCGAGGTGCAGGTGGACAAGGCGGCCGAGCCCGGCCCGCAGGGCATGGATCAGGTCGCCTTTCTGGTCGCCAGCCACCCCGGCATGACGCCGCGCCCCGTGGGCAAGGTGGCCTCGGGCGGCGAGCTTTCGCGCATCGCGCTGGCCATCTCGGTCACCACCAGCGAGCTGGGCGAGGCGCCCACGCTGATCTTTGACGAGGTCGATTCGGGCGTGGGCGGCGCCGTGGCCGAGACCGTGGGCCGGCTGATGCAGCAGCTCGGGCGCGCGCGCCAGGTGCTGGCCGTGACCCACCTGCCCCAGGTGGCGGCCTGTGCCGATCAGCATCTGGTGGTCTCCAAGCAGCGCAGTGCCGCCGGCACGACCAGCGCCGTGGCCGTCGCCGACGCCGATGAGCGCGTGGCCGAAATCGCCCGCATGCTGGGCGGCCAGCAGCAGTCCCCCACCACCATGGCGCATGCCCGCGAAATGCTGGCCGGCGCACGCCCAGCCACCACCACGGGTTGAACCATGTCACTGGAAATCGTCGTCATCACCGGCATGTCCGGATCGGGCAAGTCCCTGGCGCTGCGCGCGCTGGAGGACTCCGGCTACTACTGCGTGGACAACCTGCCGCCGGAGCTGCTGGCGTCCTTCGTCGCGCTGGAGCATTCGCACCGCAGCCAGCGCGTGGCCGTGGCCATGGATGTGCGCAGCGCCACCGCCCTGCCGCTGGTGCCGCAGCAGCTCAACCGGCTGCGCGAGACCGGCGTGCAGGTGCGCTCGCTGTTCCTGGACGCCAGCACCGGCACCCTGGTGCGGCGCTTTTCCGAGACGCGCCGGCGCCACCCGTTGTCACAGAACGAGCTGCCGGAAACCCGGCTTGCGCTGGTGCAGACCATAGAGCTGGAGCGCCAGCTGCTGGCCGAGCTGCGCGAGCAGTCCTACGTCATAGACACCAGCGTGCTGCGCCCGGCGCAGCTACTGACCTACGTCAAGGAACTGCTGGCGGTCAAGCCGGGCCAGCTGACGCTGGTGTTCGAGTCCTTTGCCTTCAAGCACGGCGTACCGTTCGACTCGGACTATGTGTTTGACGTGCGCATGCTGCCCAACCCGCATTACGAACCGACGCTGCGCGCCCTCACCGGCAGGGACGCGCCGGTAGCCGAATACCTGCGCCAGCAACCCGAGGTGGAGCGGATGCAGTCCGACATCAGCCAGTTTCTGGAGCACTGGCTGGATGCGCTGGCGCAAAACCACCGCAGCTACGTCACCGTGGCCATAGGCTGCACGGGCGGACAGCACCGCTCCGTGTACCTGGCAGAGCAGCTGAGCGCACAGTTTGCCAGTCACTGGAGCACGCTGTGCCGGCACCGCGAGCTCGATGGCATTCGGCATGGCACTACATAATCAATAGTGTTTTGCGCTTGTCAGTAAAGAATTTGAAGGGCAAATCCGCTGTATTTGCCCATAATACAAGCGCCAAACGCTATCAGTTTTACGAAACCTGGTGCCTATAGCGCATCCAGCAGCCTGCGCACCGGCGCCGGCAGGCCCAGGCCCTGCCACTGCTCTGGGGTGAACCAATCGGCCACCAATGCCTCGGAACATTGCCCAGCTGGCGCGGCCATGTCGCAGCGTGCCAGCACCGGGTGCAGGTGCAGATCACGGTGCGTGAGCACATGGGTAAAGGCGGGCAGATCCTGCACTTCCGATCGAACCGCTGGCGCCAGCGCCTCATCCAGATCCTGCCGGCTGGCATAGACGGGCGGGCAGTACAGGCCAGCCCAGATGCCGGCGGACGCGCGCCGCTCCAGCCACAGGCGGCCGGCCCCATCCTGGCGCAGCAGCAGCCACCAGGCCTCGGCCCGGCGCTTGAGCTTGCGCGTGCGCACCGGGTAGCGCTCGGCATCGCCAGCGCGCCCGGCCACGCAGACCGGCTGCAGCGGGCACAGCATGCAGCAAGGGCTTCTGGGCAGGCAGATGCCGGCGCCCAGATCCATCAACCCCTGGGTGTAGCGCGGCATGGTGCTGGCCAGATCGGTATCGGGTAACAGCGCCTCGGCCAGGCTCCACAGGGCGCGCTCGTTCCTGGCCTCGGCCAGATCGGCACCGAAGCCGAGCGCGCGGGTAAGCACGCGCCGCACATTGGCGTCGAGTATCGGGGCACGCACGCCATAGCAGAACGCGGCAATGGCGCCGGCGGTGGAGCGGCCAATGCCCGGCAGCGCGGCCAGCTCATGAACCGTGCGCGGAAACTCGCCGCCATGCTCGGCGACCACGATCTGCGCGCAGCGGTGCAGGTTGCGCGCGCGGCTGTAGTAGCCCAGGCCACTCCACAGCGCCAGCACCTCGTCCTGCGGCGCGGCCGCCAGCTGCCGCACATCGGGAAAGCGCGCCAGAAAGCGCGCGTAGTACTCCAGCACCGTCACCACCTGGGTCTGCTGCAGCATGATTTCGGACAGCCACACGCGGTAGGCGTCGCGCGTGTTCTGCCAGGGCAGCTGGTTGCGCCCATGCTCTGCCTGCCAGCGCACGACCTGCGCTGCGATCTCCACCGGTGCGCCGCTCATGCCGTCGCCACGCGCGTCAAAGGCAGGGGCTCGGTCTGTGGCTGGGCCATGTCCGGGGCCGCAGCAGCTTCATCGACAAGCGCTTGCGGCGCCAGCTGCGCGGTGAGCTCGAGCAGGCGCTGCTCCAGCACCGCCAGGTTGCGCTCGGCGTCCTCGATCTCCGCAATACGCTCCATCAGGCCGCTGGCTGCATCCTGGATGCGGTTCACGGCCTCGATGCGCCGCGCAAAGCTGTGCCTGCGCTCACGCATCTGGGCCTCCAGCTGGGAGCTGGCCGAGTTGCTCCACAGCTCCAGCTCATTGGCCACGGCCTCGAACACCGTGCGCAGGCGTTGAGTCAGGGCGTGCAGCAGGCGCGGCCCATGCTCTGGCTGTGCCAGGCGCAGCGTGCTGGCCAGGCCTATGTACTGCAGGTGGCGCCGCTCTATGGCCGTGATCTCCCGTATATGGGCCGCCAGGGTGGGCGCCTGCGGCACCTGCAGCGAGAAACCGAAATCGGTGTTCAGCTGGCGGAAAGTGCCGCCAAGCATGGCCTGGATTTCGCCGCCCGCGGCCTGGGCCGCATCGATGGCGCCGCGCACCTGGTCAAAGGCCTCGCCATACACCTTGCGCACGCCCAGCTTCAGGCCCGGGTGCTGCAATGCCTCGGCCAGCGCCGCCAGGTGCACCCTGAGCCCGCGCGGCCCCAGCCGCTGGAACAAATCGCGCAGCATCTTCATGTGCACGGCGCGCACGGCCTGGATCTTGGTCGTGCTGGCCTCGAACTCCTGCTGCTCGACCTCGATGCGGCCACGCATGGCATCGATCACCGAAGCATTCTTGCCGCGCAGGCTGCGCAGCTCCAGCATCTGCTCGTCAAGGTCGCGCCGGCGGAAATGGAGCAGGCGCCGTATCTCGGCCTCCAGGCTGGCCACGCCGCTGCCCACCGTGGCGCGCAGGATGGCCTGGCGCCGGCCCATGATGCCCGTGCCCAGGATCACCTCCAGCTGCGGCAGGCCACTGGCCTGCAACAGATCGTCATCGCAGCGGATCTTGGCCAGCAAGCCCTTTTGCGCCGACACCGCCACGACCTGATCCGGCTGCACGCCCAGCAACTGCGCGGCGCCGGCGCATTGGCGCTCGATCTGTGCCTGCACCTGTTCCTGCGGGGTCAACTCATCCCACAAGGTGTCGATCTTGTTGAGCACCATCAGCCGCGCGTCCACCGCATCCTCGGCGGCGCCCAGGTGTTCGCGCCAGATGGCCAGGTCAGAGCGCGTGACGCCCGTGTCCGCGGCCAGGATGAAGACCACCGCATGCGCTTGCGGAATCAGGTTGATGGTCAGCTCGGGCTCGGCTCCGACGGCGTTCAGGCCCGGCGTATCCAGAATCACCAGTCCCTGCTTGAGCAGCGGATGCGGCAGGTTGACGATGGCGTGGCGCCACGCCGGCACCTGCACCATGCCGTCGGCATCAGGCGTCAGGCCGGCTCCGTCCGCCTCGTCGCTCCAGAAACCCAGCGCGCGGGCCTCCTGCAGCGGCACGCTGCGCATCTCGGACAGTTTCTCCAGTGTCCTGGCCATCTGCTCTGGATCATCCATGTTCAACGCCAGCCTGACCCAGCTGCCGGGCCTGAGGCGCCACTCGGCCACCCCGGACGCCTGCAGGCGTGTCTCTATGGGCAGCAGGCGCAGGCAGGGCTCGATGGCGCCGTCATAGCCCAGCTCGGTGGGACACATGGTGGTGCGCCCGGCGCTCGCCGGCATGATGCGCCGCCCGTAGCCGGCAAAAAAGATGGCATTGATGAGCTCGGACTTGCCGCGCGAGAACTCGCCCACGAAGGCCACGGTGACCTTGTCGCTGCGCACCTGCTGCTCCAGGCGCTCAAGGCGCTCCTGCACCCCGGCATCCAACAGATCGTTCGCGCCCATCCACTGCCCCAGCTGCGCCAGCTGGTGCGCAAACATGCGCCGCCAGGTGCCATGCTGATCAAAGCGTTGGTTGAATGAGGGCCCCACGTTGCTCCCGGGTATCCATGCGTCAATGCGAGCGCCCACTCGGGGGCGGGAAGGTGCAATATAGCACCGCGCCCCATGGCCGCAGGCTGTTGGCGACGCCTTAAGGACGCTGGCAACGCGGGCAAAAATAGCTGCTGCGCTGACCCTGGCGCAACATGCGCACAGGGGTTGCGCACAGCCTGCACGGCTGGCCTTCGCGCCCGTAGACATGGGCCTGCAGCTGGAAATGCCCGGCGCTGCCGTCGGCGCTGGAAAAATCCCGCAGCGTGCTGCCGCCCAGCTGCACGGCCTGCGCCAGCACCTCGCGAATGGCGCCATGCAGGCGCCGCGCGCGCTGCGGCCCTATGCTGCTGGCGCGCGTCGTCGGCCGGATGCCGGCCAGGAACAGCACCTCCGACGTATAGATATTGCCCACCCCCACGACCAGCCTGCCCGCCAGCAGCAGCTGCTTGATGGGCATGCGGCTGGCACGCAGCCCGGCATGAAAGGCGGCGAAGTCAAAGTCTTCGCCCAGGGGCTCCACTCCCAGGCCCGCGAGCAGCTTGCGCGCATGCGGATGCTCTTCGCTCGCGGCCCAGACCACCGCGCCAAAGCGGCGCGGGTCATGCAGCCGCAGGGTGCCGCGATCGGTCTCCATGTCGAAATGGTCGTGCGGCCCCCGCTGCGGCAGGCCGCTTGCAAAGCGCAGGCTGCCCGACATGCCCAGGTGGATCAGCAACAGCCCGTCCTGCAGATCCAGCAGCAGATACTTGCCGCGCCGGCGCACCGCCACAACGCGCTGCCCCACCAGGGCCTGCGGCGCCACCCCCAGGGGCCAGCGCAGCGGCTTGCCCAACACCAGCGCAGCTATCGTTGCCCCCGCAATCGCGTCGGCAAAACTGCGCCTTGTGACCTCGACCTCGGGTAGCTCAGGCATGCTTGTTGGCGTTCAAAAAAGTCCCAGACCCATGGATTATTATGGGCCGATGGAGCTACTACAGCGTTTCAGGTTTGCCGCCTTCGTTCTTGCGACCGCGGCAGCCACATGGCCGGCACTGGCCCAGACCCAGGCCCACGCCACGCCAGAATCCGAAGAAGAGGACAGCGACGACGCCAACGCCGCCCTCACGGCAGAGCTGTTTTACGAGCTGCTGCTCGGTGAGATGACGGCCAGCTCGGGCGACCCCGGCACGGGCTACAACCTGATACTGGACGCTGCCCGGCGCAGCCGCGATGGCCGGCTGTACCGCCGCGCCACCGAGATCGCGCTGCAGGCACGCTCGGGCGAATCTGCCCTGGCCGCGGCCCGTGCCTGGCAACAGGCGCTGCCGCAGTCGCGCGAGGCCAATCGCTACCTGCTGCGCATCCTGGTGGCACTCAACCGCATAGGCGAAAGTGCCGCGCCATTGCGCCAGGAGCTGGCCAACGCCCCGACGCGCGACCGGATCGCCAACATCCGCGCCCTGCCCCTGCTGTATGCGCGCGCCAGCGACAAGGCGCTGGCCGCACGCGTGGTGCGCCAGGCCCTGGAGGACGAGCTGAGTCATCCAGCCGCCGGGCCGGCCGCCTGGGTCGCCATCGGGCGCATGTATTTCGCCGCGGATGACAAGGCCCGCACACTGGAGGCCGCCGGCAATGCGCTGGCACTGGACGCCAACGACGAAGGCGCGGCCATGCTGGCGCTGCAGCTGATGGAGGCCGGCGTCGCAGAGGCCGAGCCCCTGCTGTCGCGCTACCTGACAGGCAAACCCCTGCCCGAGGTGCGCCTGGCCTATGCGCGCATGCTGCTCGAGTCGCAGCGCCTGAGCGACGCCCAGGCCCAGGTCCAGGCCGTCACGCGCGAGCATCCCGACATGGCCGAGGCCTGGCTCATCCAGGCCACGCTGGATCTGCAGACCGGCCGCCTGGCCGAGGCCGAGTCTGCCGTGCAGCAGTTCACCAGGCTGCAGGACGGGCTGCCCGCCAGCGAGCAACGCAAACACGCCCTGACCCAGTCCTACCTGCTGCAGGCCCAGATCGCCGAAAAGCGCGGCAACTTTGCCCAGGCCGAGAGCTGGCTGAACCGCATCGAGGATGCGGCCGAGCGCCTGCCCGTCCAGAGCCGGCGCGCCACGCTGCTGGCGCGCCAGGGCCGCCTGGCCGAGGCACGCGCATTGATCCGCGCCATGCCCGCCAAGGGCGCCGATGACGAGCGCATGAAGCTCCAGGCCGAGGTGCAGCTGCTGCGCGAAATGGGCCAGTACCAGCAGGCCTATGAGCTGCAGGCCAAGGTTGTGGCCATGGCGCCGCAAGACAACGACCTGGTCTATGACCAGGCCATGCTGGCCGACAAGGCCGGCAAGCCCCAGGAGATGGAGCGCCTGCTGCGCGGCATCATCGCGCGCAAGCCGGACTATCACCACGCCCTCAACGCCCTCGGTTTTTCGCTTGCCGATCGCGGCGTGCGACTGCAGGAAGCCAGGACGCTGATCATGAAGGCCCTGGAATACGCACCCGAAGATCCCTTCATCACCGACAGCCTGGGCTGGGTGGAGTTTCGCCTGGGCAACCGCAAGGAGGCGCTGGCCATTCTGGAGCGCGCCTTCAAGAGACAGCAGGACGTGGAGATCGCCGCCCACCTGGGCGAGGTGCTGTGGAGCCTGGGCCAGCGCGAGCGCGCCCTGGCCATCTGGCGCGAGGGTCTGCGCATCAACCAGGACAACAGCACGCTCAAGGACACGCTCAAGCGCCTGGGAGCGCAGCCTTGACCTTGCCAGGAGCCGTCAGCGAACGCCCGCAACGCGGCCGGCTGCTGCTCGCCGCACTGGGCGCCGCACTGCTCGGCGCCTGCGCCCAGCCGCCCCGCCCTGCCAGCGGCGCGGCCGACCACTGGAGCGGGCGCCTGGCCCTGCAGATCGAGGACGCCAGCGCACAGTCATTCAGCGCCGGCTTTGAACTCCAGGGCAGTCCCGATGCGGGAGCGCTGACCCTGTTCAACCCGCTGGGCAACATCATCGCCGAGCTGCAATGGACGCCTGGGCGCGCCATTCTCAACAATGGCGGCGAGCAACGGCAATCCGCCTCGCTGCAGACCCTGGTGCAGGCGCTGACGGGCAGCGAACTGCCCATCGCCGCGCTGTTTGGCTGGCTCAAGGGCGAACCAGTGCAGGCTGCCGGCTGGCAGGCGGACTTGAGCGCACTGGACAAGGGCCGCCTGACCGCCACGCGCCACCAGCCCGCGCCGCAGGCCGTGCTGCGCGTGATCCTGAGTCTTTGAACACCTGCCCTCCGCATGCAAGCCCTGTACGACGTGCCGGCACCGGCCAAGCTGAATCTGTTTCTGCACATCACCGGCAGGCGGCCCGATGGCTATCACCTGCTGCAATCGGTGTTCATGCTCATCGACTGGTGCGACACCCTGCATTTCGATTTGCGCCAGGACGGCGGCGTCACGCGCGAGGACCTCACACAACCCCTGCCGCCTGACGACTTGGTGCTGCGCGCGGCACGCGCGCTACAGGCTGCCACCGGCTGCCGCCTGGGCGCGCATATCGGCGTGCACAAACGCGTGCCGGCCCAGGCCGGGCTGGGCGGCGGCTCGTCGGACGCGGCCAGCACGCTGCTGGCACTCAACCGCCTGTGGAAGCTGCAACTGCCGCGCAGCCAGTTGCAGGCCATAGGCCTGACGCTGGGCGCGGACGTGCCCTTCTTTCTGTGCGGCGGCAACGCCTGGGTGGAGGGCATAGGCGACATCATTGCCCCCCTTGAACTGGAGCACGCCTTGCCAGGCGCGCGCTTCGCAGTCGTCAAGCCCGCGGCCGGGCTGGAGACCAAGGCCATTTTTTCGCATCCACTGCTAAAACGCGATTGCGCTTCTGCTACAATTCAAGGCTTTGCTGCAGCACACTACCAGTTTGGTAGCAACGCCTTGCAGCCGGTAGCGCAAACTCTGTGCCCCGAGATTGGACAGGCCATTGACTGGCTGGCATCCAAGGGCTTGCAAGGGCGCATGACCGGTTCTGGAAGCGCGGTGTTTGCACCAATTGCACAGTCGGTTGATTTGCAGGACGCGCCGCCAACATGGCAAGTCAAAATGTGCAATAATCTGCGGCTTCATCCGTTGACGGAATGGGCTTCAGATGGAGAGATCAAGGGTTGATTGCCCCACGGCAATCGACCTGTGTAGGGGAGTAGCCAAGTCGGTTAAGGCACCGGATTTTGATTCCGGCATGCGAGGGTTCGAATCCTTCCTCCCCTGCCAAAACCCATTGCCCGCGCTGGATATCCATTCAGACTGCTGAGTCACTCATGCAAACCAACTCCCAAGATTTCGTGGTGTTCACGGGCAACGCCAATTCCGCTTTGGCTGCCGAAATCGCCAAACACCTGGGCACCACCCTGGGCGCCGTCGATGTCGGCCGCTTCTCCGATGGTGAGGTGACGGTCGAGATCAAGCAAAGCGTGCGCGCACGCGATGTTTTCGTGGTCCAGCCGACCTGCGCGCCGACCAACGAAAACCTGATGGAGCTGCTGATCATGGTCGATGCGCTCAAGCGCGCCTCGGCCGAACGCATCACCGCCGTGATTCCCTATTTTGGCTATGCCCGCCAGGATCGCCGTCCGCGCTCCACGCGCGTGCCCATCTCGGCCAAGGTGGTGGCCAACATGCTGCAGGCCGTGGGCGTGGCCCGGGTGCTGACCATGGACTTGCACGCCGACCAGATCCAGGGTTTCTTCGACATTCCCGTGGACAACATCTACGCCTCGCCGGTGCTGCTGGGCGACCTGAACCAGAAGAAGTACGAGAACCTGGTGGTCGTCAGCCCCGACGTGGGTGGCGTGGTGCGCGCGCGCGCGCTGGCCAAGCAGCTTGGCTGCGACCTGGCCATCATCGACAAGCGCCGCCCCAAGGCGAATGTGTCCGAGGTCATGCATGTCATCGGCGACATCGAAGGCCGCAACTGCGTGATCATGGACGACATGATCGACACCGCCGGCACGCTGGTGAAAGCGGCCGAGGTGCTCAAGGAACGCGGCGCCAACAACGTGTACGCCTATTGCACGCACCCCATCTTCTCCGGCCCGGCCATCGATCGCATCACCAACGGCGCGGCGCTGGACGAGGTGGTCGTCACCAACACCATCCCCTTGAGCGACAACGCCAAGGGGTGCAGCAAGATTCGCCAGCTCTCCGTGGCGCCGCTGATCGCCGAGACGATTCAGCGCATTTCCACGGGCGAGTCGGTATCGAGCCTGTTCTCGGACTGATCCGGGAACACCAAGCAGGCCTCATGTCCGTCGGGCATGGGGTCTTTTTCAACAGTGGGCCCGCTGGTCGCGGCTGGCCCCATCAGGAGTTAGCAACATGCAATTCGTCGCTTTTGAGCGCGCCAAGCAAGGTACGGGTGCGAGCCGCCGTCTGCGCATTTCCGGCAAGGCCCCCGGCATCGTCTACGGTGGCGCCGCCGAACCCCAGATGATCGAGATCGATCACAACGCCCTGTGGCACGCCCTGAAGAAGGAAGCCTTCCACTCCAGCATCCTGGACATGGAACTCAACGGCCAGACCAGCAAGGTGCTGCTGCGTGACGTGCAGTACCACCCCTTCAAGCAGCAGGTGCTGCATGTGGACTTCCAGCGCGTGGACGAGAAGACCCGCGTGCACCTGAAGGTGCCGCTGCACTACGAAGGCCTGGAAGGCTCGCAGGCCGTGAAGGTTGAAGGCTGCACCGTCACCCAGTTGATCCACGAAGTGGACGTGATGTGCATGCCCTCGCAGCTGCCCGAGTTCCTGACCGTGGACCTGAGCGCTCTGACCTCCAAGTCGGTTCTGGGCCTGCAATCGCTGAAGGTGCCCCACGGCGTGCAGCTGGTGGTGCGTGGCTCGAACAAGAACCCCGCCCTGGTGTCCATCAAGCTGCCCGAAGTGGTGGTCGAAGCGGCCGCCGCCGCACCGGCAGCGGCTCCCGCCAAGAAGGGCAAGAAGTAATCACTTCTTGCGCGCCGCCTGCAGTGCAGGCGGCTGGCTTGCACAACGGCCCACCTCGCGTGGGCCGTTGGCATTTGTGGGCACCAGATAATCGCAGCCATGATCAAACTGTTTGTGGGCCTGGGCAACCCTGGCCCGGAATACGAGGCCACGCGCCACAACGCCGGCTTTTGGTGGATAGATGCACTGGCGCGCGAGCTGAAGCTGACGCTGGTGCCCGAGCGCGCCTACCACGGCCTGATGGCGCGCACCAGCATCGCCGGCCACAGCGTCTGGCTGCTGCAGCCGCAGACCTTCATGAACCTGTCGGGCAAGTCGGTGGCGGCGCTGGCGCGCTTCTTCAAGATCCAGCCCGAGGAGATCCTCGTCGTCCATGACGAGCTGGACTTGTCACCCGGCCAGGCCAAGCTCAAGCGCGGCGGCAGCCACGCCGGCCACAACGGCCTGCGCGACATCCACGCCCAGCTGGGCAGCAGCGACTACTGGCGCCTGCGCATCGGCATAGGCCACCCGGGCGTCAAGGGCGAGGTGATCCACTGGGTGCTGAAAAAGCCCGCGCCCGATCAACGCCAGCTGATCGAGGACAGCATCGCCCATTCGCTCAAGGCCTACCCCACCATGCTGGCCGGCGACATGGACAAGGCCACGCTGCTGGTGCACACCACCAAGCCGCCGCGCCCCAAGCCTCCCCGGCCCTCCGCCGCACCCGACGGCGCCGTTTAACTATGTTTTTCATAGCTACAAGCGCATGATAGACGGGCCCTGCAGCCACATTTCCATCATATGGCCTGGTTCGTCCTGCAACGCCTGCTGACCCTGATCGCCACGCTGCTGGGCGCCTCGGCCGTGGTCTTCTGGGTGCTGGAGGTGCTGCCCGGCAACGCCGCCCAGGTGCTGCTGGGTCCCGACGCCGCACCCGAGGCCGTGGCCGCCCTGGCCGCGCAACTGGGGCTGGACCAGCCGGCCCTCACGCGCTACGGCCAGTGGATCGCCGGCCTGCTGACCGGCAGCCTGGGCGAGAGCCACGCCTACGGCGCGCCGGTGTTCGATCTCATCGTCGAGCGCCTGCAGCTGACCATTCCGCTGGCCCTGCTGGCCATGGCCATCACCTGCGCCCTGGCCCTGGCCGCCGGCCTGTACGCGGCCGCGCGCCACGGCCGCCTGGGCGACTGGGGCGTGATGGGCCTGGCGCAGATCGGCATTGCCATTCCCAACTTCTGGTTCGCCATCCTGCTGATCCTGCTGTTCTCGGTGCAGCTGCAGTGGTTCTCGGCCGGCGGCTTTCCGGGCTGGACCGAAGAGGCCGGCGGCGGCGTGCTGCCGGCGCTGCAGGCCCTGCTGCTGCCGGCCGTGGCGCTGGCGGTGGTGCAGGCGGCGATCCTGGCGCGCATCACGCGCTCGGCCGTGCTCGACGTGCTGCGCGAGGACTTCGTGCGCACCGCGCGCGCCAAGGGCCTGTCCCGGCGCGCGGCCCTGTGGCGCCATGTGCTGCGCAACGCCATGATCCCCGTGGTCACGGTGATGGGCCTGCAGTTCGCCAACCTGCTGGCCGGCACCATCGTGGTCGAGAACGTGTTCTACCTGCCCGGCCTGGGGCGGCTGATCTTCCAGTCGATTGCCAACCGCGACCTGGTGGTGGTGCGCAACTGCGTGATGCTGCTGGCGGCCATGGTGGTGCTGGTCAACTTCGTCGTCGATCTGCTCTACGCGGCCATAGACCCGCGCGTGAAGGTTCACGGACTGTGAGCACCGCCCTCCTGCCCGGCTTCTGGCACCGCGCGCTGCGTCAGCGCAGCTTCGTGATCGGCGCGCTGCTGACGGCGCTGCTGCTGGCCGCCGCCGCCCTGTCCCTGGTCTGGACGCCCTGGCCGCCCTACGACATGGCCATGGACGCAACCCTGCAGCCGCCCGGCGCCGCGCACTGGCTGGGCACCGACGCCTATGGCCGCGACATCACCTCGCTGCTGCTGGTGGGCGCGCGCAGCTCCATCCTGGTCGGCGTGATCGCCGTGGGCATAGGCCTGTCACTGGGCGCGGCGCTGGGCCTGCTGTCGGCCGCGCGCGGCGGCTGGGTGGAGGAGGCCATCATGCGCCTGGCAGACTTCACCTTTGCCTTTCCAGCCCTGCTGCTGGCCATCATGCTCACGGCCGTGTTCGGCCCGGGCATCGTCAACGCCATCATCGCCATCGGCATCTTCTACATACCGACGTTCGCGCGCGTCACGCGCGCCTCGGCCCGGGCCGTCTGGGCGCGCGACTACATATTGGCGGCGCGCGCCTGCGGCAAGGGGCCGTGGCGCATCACGCTCGAGCATGTGCTGCCCAACATCGCCTCGGTGCTGATCGTGCAGGCCACGATCCAGTTCGCGCTGGCCATCCTCGCCGAGGCGGCACTTTCGTACCTGGGCCTGGGCACGCAGCCGCCCCAGCCGTCCTGGGGGCGCATGCTGGCCGAGGCCCAGACGCTGATGTTTCAGGCGCCGCTGCTGGCCTTGTGGCCGGGTGTGGCGATTGCGCTGGCCGTGCTCGGCCTGAACCTGCTGGGCGACGGCCTGCGCGACCTGCTGGACCCGCGCCTGGCGCGACAAAGATGATGGCCAGCGCAACACCACTGCTGGAGGTGCAAAACCTCGCCATCACCCTGCAAACACAGCGCGGCGCGGTGCGCGCCGTGCATGACCTGGGTTTCACGCTGGCGCGCGGCGAGACCGTGGGGCTGATAGGCGAATCGGGCTGCGGCAAATCCCTCACCGCACTGGCCCTGATGGGCCTGCTGCCCGATGGCGCCAGCGTGCGGGGCAGCATCCGCTTTGACGGCCAGGAGCTGCTGGCCATGCCCGACAAGACGCTGTGCCAGCTGCGCGGCAACCGCATGGCCATGGTGTTTCAGGAGCCGATGAGCGCGCTCAACCCCGTGCACAGCATTGGCCGCCAGGTGGCGGAGCCGCTGCGCCTGCACCAGGGCCTGTCGGCCAGGCAGGCGCGCACCCAGGCCATGGAGCTGCTGGAGCGCGTGGGCATTGCCCGGGCGGCCGAGCGCCTGGACGCCTACCCGCACCAGTTCTCGGGCGGGCAGCGCCAGCGCATCACCATCGCCATGGCGCTGGCCTGCGGGCCCGACCTACTCATCGCCGACGAGCCCACGACAGCGCTGGACGTGACCGTGCAGCGCCAGATCCTGGAGCTGCTCGCCGGCCTGGTGGCCGAGCGCGGCATGGCACTGATATTGATCTCGCACGACCTGGGCGTGATCGCGCAGAGCGTGGCGCGCACGCTGGTGATGTACGGCGGCACCGTCGTCGAGTCCGGCCCCACGCGCGCCGTTTTTGGCGCAATGGCCCACCCCTACACCCAGGGCCTGTTCGCCGCCCGTCCCCGGCTGGGCACGGCGCGCGTGGCCGGCGAGCGCCTGCCGACCATCGCCGGCAGCGTGCCCGATCTGGCCGACCTGCCCGCGGGCTGCCCGTTTGCCGGGCGCTGCCCGCGCACCCTGGACGCTTGCCACGCCGCCCTGCCCCCGGCCGTGGCCCTGGGCGCGGGCCATGAGGCGCGCTGCATACGCCTGGGGGAGCCATGAGCACCACAAAATCAATAGCTGTTGGCGCAATATCCACGCGCGCTACAGGCCAAAATGACTCAAATAGTCCGCTGCTGCGCGTGCAAGACCTGCGGCGCGACTACCCGCTGCCGCGCACCAGCCTGCTAGGGCCGCGCCCCCAGGTGCACGCGCTGCGCGGCGTGAGCCTTGACATCCACGCCGGGCGCAGCCTGGGCGTGGTGGGCGAGTCGGGCTCGGGCAAGTCCACGCTGGCGCGGCTGGTGATGGCGCTCGACACGCCCAGCGCCGGCAGCGTGGAGCTGCTGGGCCGCGACCTGCACCGCCTGACCGCGTGCGAACTGCGTGCCGCGCGGCGCGACCTGCAGATGGTGTTTCAGGACCCCTACGGCTCGCTGGACCCGCGCCAGACGGTGGAGACCATCGTCACCGAGCCGCTGCAGGCGCTGGCCAACGCCACAAAGGCCGAGCTGCGCGAGCGCGCCGCCGAGGTGCTGGCCCAGGTCGGCCTGCGCGCGGGCGACGCGCACAAGTACCCGCATGAATTTTCCGGCGGCCAGCGCCAGCGCATCGCCATCGCCCGCGCCCTGATCACGCGCCCGCGCCTGATCGTCGCCGACGAGCCGGTGAGCGCGCTCGACGTCTCGGTGCAGGCCCAGGTATTGAATTTGCTGCAGGATCTGCAGGAGCGCCATGGCGTGAGCTATCTGCTGATCAGCCACGACCTGGCGGTGGTGCAGCAGCTGTGCGACGAAGTGCTGGTGCTGTACCAGGGCCAGGTAGTGGAGCGCGGCGCGCCCCAGGCGCTGTTCACCCAGCCGCGGCACCCCTATACCCAGGCGCTGGTGGCGGCCGTGCCGCGCATGGCCCTGCCGTAGTAAAAACACCGCATTCACCCCAAGGAGACTTCAGCCCATGCTCACCCGCCGCACCGCCCTCGCCTCCGGCGCCCTGGCCGCGCTGGTCACGCCGCTGCCGGCACTGGCCCAGGGCCGCAAGGACAGCGTCACCCTGGCGCTGGTGCTGGAGCCGCCGGGGCTCGATCCCACGGCCGGCGCGGCCTCATCGATCGCCGAGGTCACGCTCTACAACCTCTACGAGACGCTGACCAAGATCCGCCCCGACGGCAGCGTCGCGCCCCTGCTGGCCGAGAGCTGGGAGGTCTCGCCCGACCTGAAGAGCTACACCTTCCGCCTGCGCCGCGACGCCCGCTTTCACAACGGCGAGCCGTGCAACGCCGCGGCCGTCAAGTTCTCCTTCGACCGCGCCGGCGGCGACAAGAGCACCAACAAGGACAAGCGCCTGTTCGCCGGCCTGTCCACCCAGGTGGTGGACGAGCACACGGTGGTGCTGCTCAACCGGGAGATAGAGCCAGACCTGCTGTTCCTGCTGGGCCAGGCCACGGCCATCATCGTCGAGCCCAAGAGCGCCGACAGCAACTCCACCAAGCCCGTGGGCACCGGCCCCTACCAACTGGCCGACTGGCGCCGCGGCGCCTCGCTCACGCTCACCGCCTGGCGCGAGTGGCGCCAGGCCGCGCAGATCAAGATGCGCCGCGCCACCTTCCGCTTCATTCCCGACCCGGCGGCCCAGGTGGCGGCGCTGCTGGCGGGCGACGTGGACGCCTTCCCGCGCGTCACGCCGCGCGCCATGGCGCCGTTCAAGGCCAACCCGCGCTTTCAGCTCATCGTCAGCGGCTCGCGCGCCAAGACCATCCTGGCCATCAACAACGCGAGAAAGCCCTTGAGCGACCGGCGCGTGCGCAGCGCCATCGCCGCGGCCATAGACCGCAAGGCCGTCATCCAGGGCGCGGCCGATGGCCTGGGCGTGCCGATTGGCAGCCACTATGTGCCGGGCGCCTTCGGCTATGTGGACACCACGGGCATCAACCCCTACGACCCGGACAAGGCCAGGCGCCTGCTGGTCGAGGCCGGCGTGAAGACGCCCCTGGAGCTGACCATGACCCTGCCGCCCGCGCCCTACGCGCGCCAGGGCGGCGAGGTCATCGCCGCGCAGCTGGCCAGGGTCGGCATCACCGTGAAGCTGCAGAACGTCGAATGGGCGCAGTGGCTGTCGGGCACCTATGGCGGCAAGAACTACGACCTGACGCTGATCTCGCATGTCGAGCCCTTCGACCTGGGCAACTACGCCAAGCCCGACTACTACTGGGGCTACCAGTCGGTGCCCTTCAACGCCCTGTACGAGCAGATCAAGAACGCCGCGCGCGCCACCGACCGCGCACGCCTGCTGGCCGAAGCCCAGCGCCTGCTGGCCGAGGACGCGGTGCACGCCTTTCTGTACCAGCCGCAGTGGGTGACGGTGGCGAACAAGAACCTGCGCGGGCTGTGGAAGGACATGCCGGTCTTCGTCAACGACCTGTCGGCGCTGTCGTGGGCATGAGGACCGGCATGAGCACGCTGCACGAACTGTCCGCCGCCGAGCTGCTGGCCGGCTACCGCCAGCGGCATTTCTCGCCCGTGGAGGTGGCGCGTGATGTGCTGGAGCACATCACCCGCTGGGAGCCGCACCTGGCCGCCACCTGGCTGCTGCGCCCCGAGGCCGCCCTGGCCCAGGCGCGCGCCAGCGAGGCACGCTGGCTGCGCGGCGCGCCCTGTGGCCTGCTGGACGGCGTGCCCGCCACGCTCAAGGACAACATCGCCACCGCCGGCGACCCCACGCCGCTGGGCACGGCCGCCGTGCCCCTGGTGCCGGCCAGCGCCGACGCCCCACCCGCCGCGCGGCTGCGCGAAGCCGGGGCCGTGCTGATCGCCAAGACCACCATGCCCGACTACGGCATGCTGTCCTCGGGACTGTCGAGCTTTCACGCGCTGGCGCGCAACCCCTGGGATTTGAGCAAGGGCCCAGGCGGATCGAGCGCCGGCGCGGGCGCCGCCGCCGCCGCGGGCTACGGCCCGCTGCATGTGGGCACCGACATTGGCGGCTCCATCCGCCTGCCGGCCAGCTGGTGCGGCATCTTTGGCCTGAAACCCAGCCTGGGCCGCGTCCCCATAGACCCACCCTACACCGGCCGCGCCGCCGGCCCGATGACGCGCACCGTGCAGGACGCGGCGCTGATGATGCAGGTGCTGAGCAGGCCTGACGCGCGCGACAGCATGAGCCTGCCACCGCAGGACATCGATTGGCTGCGGCTGGCGCCCGGCCTGGAACGCCTGCGCGGCCTGCGCCTGGGCCTGCTGCTGGACGCCGGCTGCGGCCTGGGCCTGGACGACGAGGTGCGCGCCGCCGTGGCGGCCGCAGCCCGGCTGTTCGAGCAGGCCGGCGCCATCGTCGAGCCCATGCGCCCCTTTCTCACGCGCCAGATGCTCGACGGCATGGACCATTTCTGGCGCATGCGCTCGCTCATCGATATGCGCCAGCTCGCGCCCGGGCAGCTGGACAAGGTGCTGCCCTTCATCCGCCAGTGGGCCGAGAGCGCCGCTGCCTTCGATGGCGCGCAGGTGTTCGAGGCCGGCGCGCAGTTCCACGCCACGCGCCTGGCCACGGTGCGCGCCTGCGCGCCGTTCGACTATGTGCTCTCGCCCGTGGCACCCATCACCGCCTTTGCCGCCGAGCTGCCCGCGCCCACCAACGACCCGCTGCAGCCGCTGGAGCACATCGCCTTCACCGTGCCCTTCAACATGTCGGAGCAGCCGGCCGCCTCCATCCACTGCGGCCACAGCGCCACCGGCCTGCCCATAGGCCTGCAGATCGCCGGACAGCGCTTTGACGACCTGGGCGTGCTGCAGATCGCCCACGCCTTCGAGCAACTGCGCGGGCCGCAGCGGCCCTGGCCGCAGCCGCCAGAATGAGCATTAAAACAGGCTACAGCGCTTATCCATCAAGCGCTGACAGCTATCAAATCAGGAATCAACGCTGGGCCGTGGCCAGCCGCAGCGCCAGGCCCAGAAACACCAGGCCGGCCACACGGTTGAGCAGCCGCTGCGCCCTTGCCGAGCGCTGCAGCAGCGCGCCAAACGCCCCCGAGAAGCAGGCAATGGCGCCAAACACCAGCAGCGTCGCCAGCATGAACACCAGGCCCAGCAGCATGATCTGGCGCGCCATGCCGCCTTGCGCCGGGTCGGCAAACTGCGGCAGAAAGGCCAGGAAGAACACCAGCACCTTGGGATTCGTCAGGTTCATCACCACGCCGCGCCCCACCATGCGCAGGGCGCCGCCGTTGCCGCCGGCCGCCGCAGCGCCGCCGGGTGGCGCCTCGTGCACGCTGGCCGGCGCCCGCAGCGCGCCCCAGGCCAGCCAGGCCAGGTAGGCCGCGCCCACGACCTTGAGCACCGTGAACGCCATGCTGGAGGCGGCAAACACCGCCGCCAGCCCCAGGGCCACGGCCGCCGTGTGCCCCACCAGGCCCAGGCACAGGCCCAACACCACACACATGCCGGCACGCCAGCCGCGTTGCGCCGACTGCAGCAGCACGAAGATGTTGTCCGGCCCCGGGGTGAGGGCCAGCAGCACGGACACGCCAAAGAAGGCGATCAGGGTTTCGATGGAAGGCATGGGTGCCATTGTGCTGCGCCTGCCACGGCAGCCAACACCGGACGGGCGACAATCACCCCCCTTTCGCCCGCTTTCACTTCAGTTTGCCCATGGATTTCTTTCTTCTGCTGGCCCTGGGCGCCACCGGCGCCTATGTGCTCAACCACCAGCAGCAGCGCCAGCGCATCGCCCTGCTCGCCCGGCACCTGCATCCCTACCAGATCGAGCGCCTGATGGAGCAGCTCACCCAGGGCTATCTGCGCGCCATGGGCGAGCAAGGCGACGAGCGCCGCCAGCAGGTGCTGAGCCTGCTGGCCGAGAGCGAGACGCAGCTGGTCGAGCAGTTCGAGCGCTTCGTGGACGACTTTCGCCGCGTGCCCACGGCGCTGGCGCGCGTCAGCCGCCTGCCGCTGGGCCTGCCCTTTGCCACCCAGCTGTTGCCCGCCGCCACGTTCGACATGCGCGAGCTGCTGGCCATCCACGCCGCCGGCATGGGCCGCGCCCTGCGCAACGAGGGCAATCTGGCAGCGCGCGAGCGCGCCTTCACGATGACGGCCGAGCTGCTGCTGATGCAGCACAGCTGCCACTGGTTCTGCAAGTCCAAGACCGTTGCCTCGGCGCGCATGCTGGCGCGCCACCAGACGCCACACGCCCAGCTGCTGGCCTCGGTCTCGCCCGAGACAAGGCGCAGCTATCTGGCCTTGACCGGGCCGGTGTAACCCCGGGTCAACCCAGCGCCAGCGCCACCACGCCGCAGGCAATCAGCAGCGCCCCTGCCAGGCGCGCGGCGCGGTCGCCCTCGCCCAGCAGATGGCCGCCCAGCAGGGCCGCGAACAACATGGAGACCTCGCGCGCCGGCGCCACATGGGACAGGGGCGCGCTCTGCATGGCAAACAGCACCAGCACATAAGCCACGGGGCTAACTGCGGCCACCAGCAGCGCAAAGCGCCACTGCGCGGCCCACAGCGGCGCCAGCTCGGCGGGTTTGCGCAGCGCCACGGGCGCCAGCACCAGCACGCGCACGAAGTTACCCATGTAGTCCACCAGAATGGGAGACAGCAGCATGACCTTCACCGCATAGCCATCGACCACCGTGTAGCTGGCGATGAACAGGCCGGTGAGCACGCCGTACTGCATGCCCTTCCTGACAAGCCGGCGCGCCTGCTCGTCCCGCCCGGCGCGCAGCAGGCCGGGCCCGCCGGCAATCAGGAACACCCCGGCCACCACACCGGCTATGCCCAGCACGGCGGTCAGCGACAGCCGCTCGCCCAGCAGCGTGACGGCCACCAGCGCCGTCACCAGCGGCCCGGTGCCGCGCGCCAGCGGGTAGACCACCGTCAGATCGGCCTTGCGATAGCCGCGCAACAGCACCACGTAATACAGCACATGCAGCACGCCGCTCAGGGCGACGATGGCCCATTCGCGCGCGCCCCACAGCGGCACGGCCGAGCGCCCCAGCCACCAGCCCAGTGGCGCCCAGACCAGCATCATCAGCACGGCGGTAAAGAAGGCAAAGCGCGCATCGCCACCGGCCTTCTTGGCGGCGATGTTCCACACGGCATGGATCAGTCCGGCGAGGATGATCAGGGCAAAGGCGTTGAGCGACATCCAAACGCAAGAAACCGCAGCGCCTTGCGGCCGGCTGCGGCGTTCAGTATGTGATTTGTCTCAGTTATAGATGATGCCGTGCGCTGCCCGCGGCCCATGAAACTGGCGCAACCCGAGCCAGGGCCGCCGCGCAAGGGCCGCCCCGCCGCGCTGGCGGCGTCCCCCTTCCCGTAGCGCGCAGCGCGTAGAGAGAAGGGGGAGGCGGCGCAAGCCGCTCAGGGGGTTGCACACCTCAAGCCCGGCCGATGATGCTGGCCGTGGCCATCAGCTCCTCGAGCAGCGCGAACGACACCTTGCCCGAGGACATATAGGGGTCGAACTCGGGCTTCTCGGAGTACTTGAGCACGATGGAATGGTTGAGCTTGGCCAGGTTCACATGGCCCATGGTCCAGCCGCCGAATCGGCGCTCGCAGATTTCCTCGAAGGCCAGCAGCTCCACGTCCTTGTGGCGCGCATCGCGCTGGATATGGCCGTAGAGCTCGCTCACCGTGGAGCGCCCGCCCTCTATGGCCTGCAGGAAGATGCCGCCGCCATAGCACAGCACGCCGGTAATGCCGGTGGCCGGGTTGTGTTGGCGCGATTGCGTGAGGATGGCCTCGATGGCCGCGGGCGAGGTGTCCACCGCGCGGCTGACGTAGAGCAGGCGAACCAGCATGGTCAGTTCCTTCCGGGTATCAGCGCCAGAAATTCGCGGCGCAGCGTGGAGTTGGTGAGGAAGACGCCGCGCATCACCGAGTTGAGCATCTTGCTGTCCATCTCGCGCACGCCGCGCCAGGACATGCAGAAGTGGCTGGCCTCCATGACGATGGCCAGGCCGTCGGGCTGGGTCTTCTCCATGATCAGGTCGGCCAGTTGCACCACGGCCTCCTCCTGGATCTGCGGCCGGCCCATGACCCAGTCCACCAGGCGCGCGTACTTGGACAGGCCGATGACGTTGGTGTGCTCGTTGGGCAGCACGCCGATCCAGATCTTGCCGATCACGGGGCAGAAGTGGTGGCTGCAGGCGCTGCGCACGGTGATCGGGCCGACGATCATCAGCTCGTTCAAATGCTCGGCGTTTGGAAACTCGGTGATCGCCGGCGGATGCACGTAGCGGCCCTTGAAGACCTCGTTCAAATACATCTTGGCGACGCGGCGCGCGGTGTTCTGCGTGTTGTGGTCACCGGCCGTGTCTATGACCATGCTGTCGAGCACGCCCTGCATCTTGGCCTCGACCTCGTCGAGCAGCTGTTCGAGCTCGCCCGGCCGTATGAACTCGGCGATATTGTCGTTGGCATGAAAGCGCCGGCGCGCCGCGGCCAGGCGCTCGCGGATCTTGACGGAAACGGGCAGGCCCTCGTCCGGTGTGCTGGCGTTGCTGGGTGCTACAGGTTCTGAAGACATGGCGGCATGGTAACAGCGAATGCTGATCACAGTTTTATGCTTGATTTATGCCCCTAACGCTTATCCAACAAGCGCTGGCAGCTATGTAAACAATAGCTCAATAGCGATTGCCCGTAACCCACAGCGCCGCGCGCATCAGGCCGAAGGCGACGCGGTCGAGCACCCGCTCGCGCCAAGGGCGGGCCGCGTACTCGTGCGGATCAAGCGGCCGCCCGCCCGCGTCGCGCGCGCGCACCAGGCGCGCATGCAGCTGCTGGGCAAAGGCCGCGTCGCGCACCACCACGTTGGCCTCACGCGCCAGCAGCAGCGACAGCGGATCCAGGTTGCTCGAACCCACCGTGGCCCAGGCGCGCCGGCCCTGCGCGTCCACCACGGCCACCTTGGCGTGCAGGAAGCTGGACTCGTATTCGTAGATCTCCACGCCCGCGGCCAGCAGCGCGCCGTAGACGGGACGCGCGGCGTGGTATTGCATGAAATATTCGTAGCGCCCCTGCAGCAGCAGCTGCACGCGCACGCCACGGCGCGCGGCCAATATCAGGGCCCGGCGCAGCTTGCCGCCGGGCATGAAGTAGGCGTTGGCGATGATCACCTCGCGCCGCGCCTGGGCGATGGCGCGCAGGTAGGCGCGCTCTATGCTGGTGCGGTGCAACACGTTGTCGCGCAACAGCAGGGCGGCACGCATGCCGCGGCGCTGGCTTTGTGCGCGCTTGATGGCCAGGCGCGCCGCGCTGGCCGCTCGCATGTCGGCCAGCGCCAGCGACAGGCGGCGGTGGCGCACATCACTCACAGCGCGCATGCGCCACCACAACTGCTCCATGGTGTCGCTGGCATGCTGCACCAGGCTGCCCACGGCGCGCACGGCAAAGTCAAAGCGCGGCGCGGCCAACGGCCCGTGGTTGGGGTCGTAAAAGTCGTCCAGCACATTGATGCCACCGCAGAACAGCACGCAGCCGTCGATCACGCACAGCTTGCGGTGCAGGCGCCGCCAGCGCCTGGGCAGCAGCAGGCCCAGCGGCCCCAGCGGTGAATACACCTCGATGCGCACGCCGGCCGAGCGCAATCGCGTGCGCCAGGGCTCGGGCAGACGGCCCGTGCCCACGCCATCGACCACCAGGTGCACGCGCACGCCACGCGCGGCGGCGCGCATCAGCGCCTCGGCCACGTCGGCGCCCGTGCCGGTGCAATCAAAGATATAGGTCTCGAACTGGATGTCGGACAGGGCCGCATCCATCTCGGTGATCAGGGCCGGAAAGAACTCCCGCGCCCCTTCGAGCAGCTGGATCTGGTGGTCTGTGGCTGGCTTGGTCGGGCGCGTCGGGGTGACCATAGGGTGCGGTCAGAGCCGGAATTCGGCGATCAGCGGCAGGTGGTCCGACATGCGCCACCAGATGCGTCCGCGCGGTACCTGCAGGCCCAGCGGCGTGAGGCCACGCACATAGACATGATCGAGCTGCACGATGGGCAGGCGCGCCGGGTAGGTGAAGGTGCGGGCCGCATCGTCGTACTCGTGCAGGCCAAAACCCGCCAGCATGCGCTTGATCTGCAGGCCCCAGTCGTTGAAGTCGCCGGCCACGACCAGCGGGGCGCCGGCGGGCACTTCGCGCTCGATGAAGCGCTGCAGCTGGGCCACCTGGCGCACGCGGCTGCCCGGAATCAGCCCCAGGTGCACGACGATGGCATGCACGCGCCGGCCCTGCACCTCCACCTCGACATGCAACAGCCCGCGCTGCTCGAAGCGGTGGTCGGAAATATCTTCGTGCTGATGGCCAATCACCGGCCAGCGCGACAGCAGCGCGTTGCCATGCTCGCCATGGCGTGTCCAGGCATTGGTGCGATAGACCGCGTCATACCCTTCGGGCGCCAGGTACTCGGCCTGCGGCACGCGCGGCCAGCGCCGAAAGTACGCCGCCTCTTTGTGGTTGAGCCGGCGCACCTCCTGCAGGCAGACGATGTCGGCATCGAGCTGCTCCACCGCCAGGCCCAGGTTGTGGATCTCCAGCCGGCGCGCCGGGCCCAGGCCCTGCACACCCTTGTGGATGTTGTAGGTGGCCACGCGCAGGATGCCGGAATACTCGGCAGGCAGTTCTGAAATGGCAAAAGCAGTCATCGTGCAGCAAATCGGGGCAGCCAGAGTATGGCCTCGGCATTCGAGGGCGAGAAACAGCGATCCGCCGCCGCGCGCCAATTCAGCCAAGCATATGCCGTATGTTCGCGCGGATTCAAGACCACCGGTGTGCCCTGCGGTACCTGCAGGCCAAAGACATGCTCGGTGTTCCGCCACACGCCAGGGGCGTAGCGGTGCTGCCACTGCGGGTAAATGGCGTAAACATTCTCCAGCCCCCAGTCGCGCAGCCGGCAGCCGGGGGCGCCGGCGTCAATGCCTGTCTCCTCCCGCACCTCGCGCGCGGCCGTGGTGGTGAGGGCTTCATCCGGCCTGTCCTTGCTGCCGGTGACGGACTGCCAGAAATCCTCGGCCGCATCGGCGCGGCGGATCAGCAGCACCTGCAGGTCGGGGGTGTGGATGACCACCAACACCGACTCGGGGATTTTGTATGCCATGGTTGTGGTGGCGAATCTGAATCGTTCGCCTCAGCACCCGCAGTGGATAACAGCCGTGGTCTGCAGGAGTCTTGCCAAACCATGGGTCGGCGCACCGGAGGGCACTCTCGGCAGGCGCGCCAGCACAAATGCAGCCGGATGCCGCAGCCTCTGCACCGACTCGCCTGCCACGCCAAGGACGGAGCACCAATGGAGTAGCGGCCACGCAACCAGTGGGGCTGTCACGCCTCCAGCGGCAAATCGCCCAGTACAAACCCTGAAAGTACTTGCCATAGAATTCGGCACAATTTGTTTCATAAGTGAACGGTCGTTCTTTTCAGAGTCAGTCATGCGCAAAACATTGCAAATCCTCTGTCTACTTGGCTCCCTGTGCTGGGGAGCCCCGGCCTGGTCGGCCGTCGCGATTGCCGGCGTGCAGGTGCAGGAGACGGCCATCGTCGCCGGGTCGGAGCTCCGGCTGAATGGCGCGGGAATCCGATTCAAAGGCCCTTTCAAGGTTTATGTCGGCAGCCTTTACGCCAGCAAGCCAATCAAATCACTCGATGAGCTGATTGCTGCCCCAGGCCCCAAGCGCCTCAGCATGACGTTTATGCGGGAGGTCAAGTCGTCGGATTTTGGCAAGATGTTGACGCAAGGGATTGAAGACAACGTCAGCCGGCAGGAATTTCCCCAGATCATCCCGGGTATGGTGAAGATCAGTGAATATTTTGCACTGCATCAATCGTTCTCCCCCGGCGACGTGTGTTCCGTCGAGTGGGATCCTGCAAAGGGCCTGAGCATCTGGGTCAAAGGCAGGCAGCAAGGCGAACCTTCCAGGGATGCGGCTTTTTTCCGCGCCCTGATGTCGATCTGGTTTGGCCCTGCCCCCGCCGACTGGAAACTCAAGGAGGCCCTGCTCGGCGGGTCGCCATGATGCAAAAAGGGCGCCCGTTTGAGGCGCCCTTTTGATCCGGCGGGCAACACGGCCCACGGCAATGCTCAGCCTACGACCGCCGGGTTACGCAGGCGGATATGCAGCTCGCGCAGCTGCTTCTCATCCACCGGCGACGGCGCCTGGGTCAGCAGATCCTGCGCACGCTGGGTCTTGGGGAAGGCGATCACGTCGCGGATGGATTCGGCGCCGGTCATCAGCGTGATCAAACGATCCAGGCCAAAGGCCAGGCCGCCATGCGGGGGCGCGCCGTACTGCAGGGCGTCGAGCAGGTAGCCGAACTTGGCGCGCTGATCCTCGGGGGTGATATGCAGGGCGGCGAATACCTTGGCCTGCACCTCGGCGCGGTGGATACGCACCGAGCCGCCGCCCAGCTCCCAGCCGTTCAGCACCATGTCGTAAGCCTTGGCGATGCACTTGGCCGGGTCGGTGTCCATCAGGTCTTCGTGACCGTCCTTGGGGGCGGTGAAGGGGTGGTGCACGGCCACCCAGCGGTTGTCTTCCTCGTCGTGCTCGAACATGGGGAAGTCCACCACCCACAGCGGCGCCCATCGATCCTCGAACAGGCCGTGCTTCTTGCCGAATTCGCTGTGGCCAATTTTCAGGCGCAGCGCGCCGATGGCGTCATTGACGATCTTTGCCTTGTCGGCGCCGAAGAAGATCAGGTCGCCGTCCTGCGCGCCGCTACGCTTGAGCACCTCGGCCAGGGCGGCGTCGTGGATGTTCTTGACGATGGGCGACTGCAGGCCGTCGCGCCCCTTGGCCAGCTCATTGACGCGGATATAGGCCAGGCCCTTGGCGCCGTAGATCTTCACGAACTCGGTGTACTGGTCGATCTCGCCGCGGCTGATGCCGCCGTTCTCGACGGAACCATGGGGCACGCGCAGCGCCACCACGCGGCCGCCCGCCATGTTGGCAGCGCCGGAGAAGACCTTGAAGTCCACGTCCCTCATCACGTCGGTGAGTTCGGTGAACTCAAGCTTGACGCGCAGATCCGGCTTGTCGGAGCCAAAACGTGCCATGGCCTCCTGGTAGGCCATGATGGGGAACTCGCCCAGATCGACATTCAGCTGCGTCTGGAACACTTCCTTGATCATCTGCTGGAAGATGGCGCGGATCTCTTCTTCGCCCAGGAAGGAAGTCTCACAGTCGATCTGCGTGAACTCGGGCTGGCGGTCGGCGCGCAGGTCTTCGTCGCGGAAGCACTTGGTGATCTGGTAGTAGCGGTCGTAGCCGGCCACCATCAGCATCTGCTTGTACAGCTGGGGCGACTGCGGCAGGGCGAAGAACTGGCCGTCGTGCACGCGGCTCGGGACCAGGTAGTCGCGCGCGCCCTCGGGCGTGCTCTTGCCCAGCATGGGAGTTTCGATGTCGATGAAGCCCAGCTTGTCGAGGTAGTTGCGCACCTGGATGGCCGTTTTGTAGCGCAGCATCAGATTCTTCTGCATGGCCGGGCGGCGCAGGTCCATCACGCGGTGCGTCAGGCGCGTGGTCTCCGACAGGTTGTCGTCGTCCATCTGGAAGGGCGGCGTGACAGAGGCGTTGAGCACCGTCAGCTCGTGGCACAGCACCTCGATCTGGCCGCTTTTGAGCTTGTCGTTGGTGGTGCCGGCGGGACGCGCGCGCACCAGGCCCACGACGCGCACGCAGAACTCGCCGCGGATGTCCTCGGCCACCTTGAACATCTCGGCGCGATCCGGGTCGCAGACCACCTGTACATAGCCTTCGCGGTCGCGCAGGTCGATGAAGATCACGCCGCCATGGTCGCGGCGGCGGTTCACCCAGCCGCACAGGCTGACGGTTTGGCCCAGGAGGGCTTCGGTCACAAGACCGCAGTATTCAGAGCGCATGGCCATGATGGGTTCAGCTTCCTGCGCCCTCGTGGGGCGCTTGTGTTGGGTTGTCTTTCTGCGCGCCGCCGATGAACGGGCACCCGGGAGCGCGCAACCTTGGTTTGTCTTACTTCGCAGCTTCCAGCGCTACCGGATCGGGCGGGGCCACCACACCCATGGAGACGATGTATTTCAGCGCCGCGTCAATGCTCATGTCCAGCTCCACGCAGTCGCTCTTGCGCATGAGCACGAAGTAGCCGCTGGTCGGGTTGGGCGTGGTGGGCACATAGACACTGACGAATTCATCGCGCAGATAGCCTGCCACCTCGCCGCTGGGCTGGCCGGTGATGAAGGCCACCGTCCACACGCCATCGCGCGGCCACTGCACCAGCACGGCGGTGCGAAAGGCGTTGCCGCTCTCGGAAAACAGCGTGTCCGACACCTGCTTGACGCTGGAGTAGATGGAGCGCACCACCGGAATGCGCGTCACCAGACTGTCGCCCAGCGACACCAGCTTGCGCCCGGCGAAGTTGCTGGCAAAGGCGCCCACGATGAGCAGGATGGCCAGCGTGAGCAGCACGCCAAAGCCGGGAATGTGAAAGCCCAGCAACCGATCCGGGTGCCAGGCCCCGGGCAGGATGGTCAGCGTCTGATCGAGCGTGCTCACTATCCAGGTCAGCACCCAGGCGGTGATGACGCCGGGCACGATGACCAGCAGGCCCGTGAACAGCCATTTGCGCAGTGCAGCCATGAAGATGTTCAGCCTTATGCGTCAGAACTGGCTGGAGCGCTTGCTGGTGCAGCGCTAACAGCTTCTTTTTTAGGAGCATCCGGAGCTGCTGGAGCGGCCGCCGCAGTGCCACCGGCGCCGCCGCGGAAGTCGGTCACATACCAGCCCGAGCCCTTGAGCTGAAAGCCGGCGGCCGTCAGCTGCTTGGTGAAGGTCTGCGCGCCGCAGGCGGGGCAGTCGGTCAGGGGCGCATCGGACATCTTTTGCAGCACGTCCTTGGCATGGCCACAGGTGCCGCATTGGTAGGCGTAAATAGGCATTGCGAAGTAGCGCGAAAAATGTGCAAAGCTTTTGATTATAGGTAGGCGCGCAGCAGACAGCTGGCGCGCCCTACTCCACCCCCACCACGCGGTGGTGGGGCGCGCGTGTATTGCGCACCATCTGCGGGGCCAGCGAACCAGCCACCATGCCGAACACCGCGGACAACAGGCCCGCCAGCTGCTGCGGAAAGGCCTCGTGCAGCGCGGGCGTGAGCATGAACACCACCCACACGCCAATGCCCAGCACCACGGCGCAGACCGCGCCCTGGGTGTTGGCACGCTTCCAGTACAGGCCGAACACCAGCGGGACAAAGGCCCCCACCAGCGGCACCTGGTAGGCGCTGGACACCAGCTCATAAATCGGCGTGCCCTCCATCTTGATGGAGTAGACCAGCACGCCCGCGGCAAAGACCAGCACGCTGATGCGCATGGTGAGCAGCTTTTCGCGGTCGCTGATGTGCTCGGGGCGGAACTGGCGCCAGATGTTCTCGGTAAAGGTGACGCTAGGGGCCAGCAACGTGGCCGAGGCGCAGGACTTGATGGCCGAGAGCAGCGCGCCGAAGAACAGTACCTGCATGACCAGCGGCATGCGCGTCATGACCAGGGTGGGCAGCACCTTTTGCGGATCCTCCTGCAGCAGCTCGGCGGCCTGCTCGGGCATGATGAGCAGGGCGCTGGCCACCAGGAACATGGGCACGAAGGCGAACAGGATGTAGGCCGAGCCACCGATCACCGTGCCATGCGTGGCGGCCTTTTCGGTGTTGGCCGACATCACGCGCTGAAACACGTCCTGCTGCGGAATCGAGCCCAGCATCATGGTGATGGCGGCACCGAAGAAAAACAGCATCTCATGCCAGGTCGGCTCGGGCCAGAAACGCAGCATGTCGCGGCTGGTGATCAGATCCACCACCTTGCCGGCGCCGCCGGCCATGTCGGCAGCAAACCAGGACAGGATCACCAGGCCCAGCACCAGGATGATCATCTGGATGAAGTCCGTGACGGCCACCGACCACATGCCGCCCCAGAGGGTATAGACCAGAATGGACAGCACGCCTATGGTCATGCCCCAGGGAATGCTGAGCGAGCCACCCGAGAGCAGGTTGAACACCAGCCCCAGCGCCGTGACCTGGGCCGACACCCAGCCCAGGTAGCTGAGCATGATGATCAGCGAGCAGATGATCTCCACCACCCGGCCATAGCGCTCGCGGTAATAGTCGCTGATGGTCAGCAGCGTCATGCGGTAGAGCTTGGCCGCGAAGAACAGGCCCACCAGGATCAGGCACATGCCGGCGCCGAACGGATCCTCGACCACGGCATTCAACCCGCCCTGGATGAACTTGGCGGGCACGCCCAGCACGATCTCCGAACCGAACCACGTGGCAAACGTGGTGGTGATGATCATGTACATGGGCAGGTTGCGCCCGGCAATCGCGAAGTCGGCCGTGTTCTTCACCCGCTGTGCGGCCCACAGGCCGATGCCGATGGTGACGAACAGGTAGGCAATCACCATGAAGATCAACACGTTGAAGCTCCTGGAGGAAAAAATGGATGGGGAGTGGTTCAGAAAAGGTGTACGCGCACCACCAGCTGCATCGCCAGCAGGCCGAGCACAAAGCCCAGGGCGCCGTAGATGATGCCTTGCAGCAGCCGGTTGGTGCGCTGCTGCGCGGCCAGCAGCGCCTGCAGGTCGGCGCGGCTGTCATGCGGGCGCTGGCGCAGATAGTCGTGCAGCAGACGCGGCAGGTCGGGCAGGATCTTGGCGTAATGCGGCGCCTCGGCCTTGAGCTCGCGCCACAGGCGCTGCGGGCCCAGCTGGTCCAGCATCCACTTCTCCAGGAAGGGCTTGGCCGTGCTCCACAAGTCCAGGTCGGGGTCGAGCTGGCGGCCCAGGCCCTCGATGTTGAGCAGGGTTTTCTGCAGCAGCACCAGCTGCGGCTGGATCTCCACCTGGAAGCGCCGCGAGGTCTGGAACAGGCGCAATAGCACCATGCCCAGCGAGATCTCCTTCAGCGGGCGGTCGAAATACGGTTCGCACACGGTGCGTATCGCCGCCTCCAGCTCGTTCACGCGCGTGCTCGCAGGCACCCAGCCGCTTTCGATGTGCAGCTCGGCCACGCGCTTGTAATCGCGCCTGAAGAAGGCCGTGAAGTTCTGCGCCAGGTACTCCTTGTCGAACTCGGTGAGCGTGCCGACGATGCCGAAATCGAGCGAGATATAGCGGCCAAAGCTGCTGCCATCCAGGCTGACCTGGATGTTGCCCGGGTGCATGTCGGCATGGAAGAAGCCGTCGCGGAACACCTGGGTGAAGAAGATGGTCACGCCGTCGCGTGCCAGTTTTGGGATATCGACACCGGCGGCGCGCAGGCGATCAACCTGGCTGATGGGCACGCCATTCATGCGCTCCATCACGGCCACGTCGGCATGGCAGAAATCCCAAAAAATCTCGGGGATGAGCACCAGGTCCAGCCCCTCCATGTTGCGCCGCAGCTGGGCGGCATTGGCCGCCTCGCGCACCAGGTCCAGCTCGTCGTGCAGGTAGTTGTCGAACTCGGCCACCACCTCGCGGGGCTTGAGGCGCTTGCCGTCCGCCGACAGGCTCTCCACCCAGCCGGCCATCATGCGCATCAGCGCCAGATCCTTGTCGATCACCGGCAGCATGTTGGGGCGCAGCACCTTCACGGCCACGTCGCGCTCGCGCCCATCACGGTCGCGGATCACCGCGAAATGCACCTGGGCGATGGAGGCGCTGGCCACGGGCTCGCGCTCGAAGGACACAAAGATTTCGCCCAGGGGGCGGCGAAACGAGCGCTCTATGGTGGCAATGGCAATGTCGGGATCGAATGGCGGCACGCGATCCTGCAGCAGCGCCAGTTCGTCGGCGATGTCGGGGGGCATCAGGTCGCGCCGGGTGGACAGCACCTGGCCGAACTTGACGAAGATCGGCCCCAGGCTCTCCAGCGCCTCGCGCAGGCGCTGGCCGCGCGGGGCGTCCAAGCTGCGGCCTATGGTGATGATGCGCGTGAGCGCGCGCAGCCACGGGTGCTGGAAGCTGGACAGCACCAGCTCATCGAGCCCATAGCGCAACACCACCCAGACGATGCTGATGCCGCGAAAAAAACGACTCATAGACGCATGCGATCCGAAGCACCGGCGCCCTGGCCCATGCGAGCGCCGACGAAGCCGCGCAGCGCCCCGGCAGCGCGTTGCGCGACGGCGGCGAGCGCGCGCGCCGGCGCGTCGCCAATGACGCGCGCCAGGTCTTCCTCCACGTCCCAGCGCACATGATCGACCAGCCAGTTGATGTCGGCTGCCAGTTGCACGTCACCGTCGATGCGAATGGCGGGCTTGTCGCCACGCAGCGCACCCTTGGCCAGCGACAGCGGGGAGCTGTCGGACACCTCCACGCGCAGATCAGGCACCACGCCCAGCGGCGCCAGATCCAGCAGCCCCGCCGGGGTGACCTGCAGCGCCATGGTGAAGACTCGCCATTGCACCAGCGCCACCCGGCCGCGCTGGCGCGTCAGGCGCTCCATGGCCTCTCTTTCCTGCATCAGCACATGGTTCAAAAACAGCACCAGGCGGTGCTGCAGCTCATGCACCAGCCAGGCGGGCGGCTGCGGGCCGGCCAGGACGCGCTGGAGTAGCCCGTCCAGAAACGAAAAAGGGGACTGTGTTGCCATAGCCCCCGATTATCTGATCATTCGGCGCCGCGGCTTGATTGCCGCCAGCGCCGGCTGCTTATTGCAAGGCCTGCAGGCCCGCCACCAGCCAGCCGCTGGTGCCGCTCTTGGGCTTGGTCATGTTCCAGACCTCGCGAAACGGGCTGGGGCCAGCCGAGGGCTCCTCGCGGATCATGCCGGAGAACTCCACGCTGGCCATGTAGGCATCGCCCAGATCCTCGATGCCCAGCAGCTGCGCCTCCAGGATCACCACTTCGGTGTGGTTCGGGTGCTCGCCAGCGCGCTGTGCCTCGCGCTCGGCGAGCTGGGCACGGATCTCGTCGAGCATGCCGTCGGTCATCATGGAGCGCAGCGTGGCGATGTCCGACCTGTCCCAGGCGGCCTGCAGCGTGGTGAAGTTGCGCTTGGCCGCAGCCAGGAAACCCTCGGCATCAAAGTCGGCCGGCACGCCCCAGTTCTGCGAACCCGCCAGGGCCGAACCGATCATGCTGCCGCCGCCCTGCTGCGGGCTGGCCGAGAACTGCTCCCAGGGACGCGCCGAGGCGTCGTTGCCGACCTTCTCGGGGTTGTACTGGCGCGGCATCTGCACGTCGACAGGTGCTGGTGCGCCAGCGCCCTGGAAGGCAAAGGGCGAGCTGGCGGCCTGGCTGGCTGCGGGCTTGCGCGCACGCATCACCATGCCGATCACAACCATGACCACCAGCGCCAGCAGGGCGATCAGCAGGAAGTTGCCAAAGGCCGCCCCCAGGCCCAGCGAGTTGGCGAGCCAGGCCAGGCCCAAGCCCGCGGCCAGGCCGCCCAGCATGGCGCCCCAGGGCTTCTTGGGCGCGCCGGCCGCAGCGTTGGGCGCAGCCGCCGGCTTGGGTGCCGCGCTATTGGCGGCGTTTTGCTGCATGGGGGCGGCAGGCGCGGCGGGAGGCGCGGCCTCGCGCTGCGTCACATTGCTGGACTGCTTGCCGATGGACTTGCCACCGCCCATGCGGCGCGCGTCGGCATCCAGGTGCACGACCGACAGCATGGCGACCAGGATGACGGACCACAATTTCATGGCGTTACTCCAAAGTGTTGATAGTTATCAGGTATCGATTGTGCATCAGCATTTAATTCCGACATGCAACGCGGCAATACCCCCGGTCATGTTGTGATAATCCACATGGCCAAAGCCACTTTGTTGCATCAGGGCCTTGAGCTCATCCTGGCCCGGGTGCATGCGGATCGACTCGGCCAGATAGCGGTAGCTGGAGTCATCGCCCGCCACCAGCTTGCCCAGGCGCGGCAGCACCTGGAAGGAATACCAGTCGTAGGCCTTGGCCAAAGGCTGGGCCACCTTGGAAAACTCCAGCACCAGCAGGCGCCCGCGGGGTTTCAGCACGCGGCACATTTCCTTGAGCGCCTCATCCTTGTGCGTCATGTTGCGCAGGCCAAAGGCCACGCTGACCAGATCGAAATGGTTGTCCGGGAACGGCAGGGCCTCGGCGTCGCAGACCAGCGTGGGCAGCACCACGCCGAGGTTGATGAGGCGGTCGCGCCCCACGTTCAGCATGGCCTCGTTGATGTCGGTGTGCACCACTGTGCCCGTGCTGCCGACCTTCCTGGAAAACGCCAGCGACAGGTCGCCCGTGCCGCCCGCGATGTCCAGCACCTGATCGCCCTCGCGCAGGTTGGCGACCATCACCGTGTAGGCCTTCCAGGCGCGGTGCAGGCCGGCGGACATCAGGTCGTTCATCAGGTCGTACCTGGGCGCGACCGAGTCGAACACGCCGCGCACATGGCGCGCCTTGTCTTTCTCGTCAACCGTTTCAAATCCGAAATGCGTGGTACTCATATAGCGATGCATCCTAGGGGCGCGCGCGCCCGGCGTACAGCGACAACCCCGCGTCCGCCCAGGGCATGTGTCGCAAAAAAGAAAATGCTTACCGCGCTTACAGGTAAAGCGCCAGCAGCTATGACGAAGATAGCATCAATGGCTGGAGCAACCCGATTTCTGCCCCTTTGGCGCCATCGGCGCATCCCTGTCCAGTCCCGCGTCCCGCAGGCGCTGCAGGTAGCGCTGCCAGAGCGCATCCTGATCGCGCCCCAGCTCATACAGATAGGCCCAGGTGTAGATGCCGCTGTTGTGCCCGTCGGAGAAGCTCGGCTGTATGGCGTAGTTGCCCACGGGCTGCAAGTCCACCAGCGTCACGTCGCGCTTGCCGGTCTGCAGCACCTCCTGGCCCGGGCCATGGCCCATGACCTCGGCGGAGGGCGAGCACACGCGCAGCAACTCCAGCGGAATGCGAAACCGCGCGCCATCGGAGAAGGCCAGCTCCAGTGCACGCGATTTTTCGTGCAGGGTGATGGATTCGGGAGTGGGGGTGCTGGGGGTCAGGCCGGCCATGGGTTACCTCTGAAATTTCACCGCATCAATCGTCGGAGCGCGTGCCGGTCCAGGCGCCAAGCCGCGCACGCATTGCCGCCTCCAGCGTCACCTGGCGCAGGCGCAGCTCATCCTCGCGCGCCGCATCGCGCGCGCGCTGGGCGCCGGCCCACACCGGGGCCGGAAAGTGGCTGTCCCAGTCAAAGCGCGCGATCACATGCCAGTGCAGGTGCGGCACGACGTTGCCCAGCGCCGCCAGGTTGATCTTGGTGGGCTGCAGTTGCTCGCGCAGGGTCTGCTCGACCAGGGCCACGGCCTGCATGCAGTGCGCGCGCTCGGCCGCGCTCAGGTCGGAAAACTCGGCCACATGCGTGTTCCAGATCACACGGTAGAAGGCCGGAAAGCCGGCCTCGTCGGCGCGGATCACGCGCAGCTTGTCGCCGCGCCAGACGAGCTGGCCGCCGTCGCTGTCGCACAGCACGCAACTCATACAAGAACCCGCTCAATGCCGCCGGCGTTGGCCCGCGCCACGTACTCGGGCAGCCAGTTTTCGCCCAGGATCTGTTTGGCCATCTCGATGACGATGTAGTCGGCTTCCAGCAGGCCCGTGGACAAATCGTTCTCGTAGCGCGAGATGCCCTGCAGGCAGCTGGGGCAGCTGGTCAGGATCTTCACGTTGTCCTGCGCGCCCACCGCACCGCTGCTGCGCAAGGCGGCCTCGCCCTTGCGGATTTCCTCGGTCTTTCTGAAGCGCACCTGGGTGGAAATATCCGGGCGCGAGACGCCCAGCGTGCCCGATTCGCCGCAGCAGCGCTCGCTCTTCAAGACCTTGTCGCCCACCAGCGCACGCACGGTGGCCATGGAATCGCCCTGCTTCATCGGGTTGTGGCAGGGCTCGTGGTACAGATAGCCGCCCTGGCCCGCAGGCAGGGTGATGCCCTTTTCCAGCAGGTATTCGTGGATGTCGACGATGCGGCTGCCGGGGAAGATTTTGTCGAATTCGTAGCCCTGCAGCTGGTCGTAGCAGGTGCCACACGACACGACCACGGTCTTGATGTCCAGGTAGTTCAGCGTGGTGGCCACGCGGTGGAACAGCACGCGGTTGTCGGTGATCATCTTCTCGGCCTTGTCCTGCAGGCCGTTGCCGCGCTGCGGGTAGCCGCAGCACAGGTAACCGGGTGGCAGCACCGTTTGCACGCCGGCGTGCCAGAGCATTGCCTGCGTCGCCAGGCCGACCTGGCTGAACAATCTTTCCGACCCGCAACCGGGGAAGTAGAACACCGCCTCGCTGTCGGCGCTGGTCTGCGGGTTGCGGATGATGGGGACGTAGTCCTTGTCCTGGATGTCCAGCAGCGCGCGCGCCGTCTTGGTCGGCAGGCCGCCGGGCAGCTTCTTGTTGACGAAGTGGATCACCTGCTCCTTGATCGGCGCCGTGCCCACCGTGGCCGGCGGGCGCGTCACCTGAGGCTTGGCCACCGCCTTCATCACGTCGACGGCCAGGCGCTGCGCCGGAAAGCCGACGTTCACCATGCCGGCGCGCAGCACGTTGATCGTCGTCGGGCTGGTGGCGTTGAGCATGGCCATGGCCAGCTTGTTGCCCGGGCGCCAGCTCTTTTTGTCCATCTTCACCAGCAGGTTGCGCATGGCCATGGTGACGTCGCCAAAGTCGATCTTCACCGGGCAGGGGTTGAAGCATTTGTGGCAGATGGTGCAGTGGTCGGCCACGTCTTCGAACTCCTGCCAGTGGTGGCTGGACACGCCACGGCGCGTCTGCTCCTCGTACAAAAAGGCCTCGGCCAGCAGCGAGGTGGCCAGGATTTTGTTGCGCGGGCTGTAGAGCAGGTTGGCGCGCGGCACATGGGTGGCGCACACCGGCTTGCACTTGCCGCAGCGCAGGCAGTCCTTGACGCTGGCGACGATGGCGCCAATGTCGCTCTGCTGCATGATCAGCGACTCGTAGCCCATCAGGCCAAAGCTGGGCGTGTAGGCGTTGGTCAGGTCGGCGTAGCGCAGCGAGGTGCGCGAGCGTTTTTGGGCAATATCGGCGCTTTGCCCTTGTGGGTATTGCGCAAGCAGCTCCTGATTACGTAGCAATTTGCCCCAGTTGAAGCGCCCTTCGGGGTCGACGCGGCGCTTGTACTCGGCAAACGGCGCCAGCTCCTCCGGCGTGAGGAACTCCAGTTTCGTGATGCCTATGCCATGCTCGCCAGAGATCACGCCATCCAGGCTGCGCGCCAGCTGCATGATGCGCGCCACGGCCTGGTGCGCGGTCTGCAGCATCTCGTAGTCGTCGCTGTTGACCGGTATGTTGGTGTGCACATTACCGTCGCCGGCATGCATGTGCAGCGCCACCCAGACGCGGCCCTTGAGCACGCGCTGGTGGATGGCGATGGTCTCTTTGACGATGGGCTCGAAGGCGGCGCCGGTGAAGATCTCGGCCAGCGGCTTTTGCAGCTGGCTCTTCCAGCTGGCGCGCAAGGAATGGTCCTGCAGCTGCGGGAACAGCGCCTCGACACCATCGAGCCAGCCCTGCCAGAGCGCGCGCACCTCGGCCACCAGCGCTTGCGCCTGGGCCACGCGGTCGCCCAGCATGACGTCGGCGCCAATGCCCTGGGCGTCGCCCTGCTGGCTCAAGGGCAGGTCGCCGCGGGCCAGGAAGTCCCGCAGCGCGTCGCACAGCGCCAGCTTGTTGCGCAAGCTGAGTTCGATGTTGATGCGCTCAATGCCGTCGGTGTACTCGGCCATGCGCGGCAGCGGAATGACCACGTCCTCGTTGATCTTGAAGGCGTTGGTGTGCTTGGAGATCGCCGCCGTGCGCTTGCGATCGAGCCAAAACTTCTTGCGCGCCTCGCTGCTCACGGCCGTGAAACCCTCGCCGTCGCGCGAGTTGGCGATGCGCACCACCTCGGCGGCCGCGCGCGCCACGGCGTCCTGGTCGTCGCCGACGATGTCGCCGATCAGCACCATCTTCGGCAGCTTGCCGCCGCCCTTCTTGGATTTCGTCGCGTAGCCCACGGCCTTCAGGTAGCGGTCGTCCAGGTGCTCAAGCCCCGCCAGCAAGACACCGCTGCGCTTTTGCTCGGCAAACATGAAGTCCTTGATCTCGACGATGCTGGGCACGGCCAGCTTGGCCGAGCCGAAGAACTCCAGGCACACGGTGCGCGTGTGCGCCGGCATGCGGTGCACGATCCAGCGCGCGCTGGTGATCAGGCCGTCCGTGCCCTCTTTCTGCACACCCGGCAGGCCGCTGAGGAACTTGTCCGTCACGTCCTTGCCCAGGCCCTCCTTGCGAAAGGTCTTGCCCGGGATGTCCAGGCGCTCGGTGCGGATGGCAGTCTTGCCGTCGGCCTCAAAGTAGGCCAATTCAAAGCTGGCAACCTCCACGTCGTGGATCTTGCCCAGGTTGTGATTGATGCGCGTGACTTCGAGCCACTGTGCATCCGGCGTGACCATGCGCCAGCTCGCCAGGTTGTCCAGCGCCGTGCCCCAGAGCACGGCCTTTTTGCCGCCGGCGTTCATGGCGATGTTGCCGCCTATGCACGATGCCTCGATGGACGTGGGATCGACGGCGAACACATAGCCGCCGCGTTCGGCCGCATCGGCCACGCGCTGCGTGACCACGCCGGCCTCGCTCCAGACCGTGGCGACTTCCGTGTCCAGCCCGGGGAGCTTGCGCATCTCCACCTCGCTCATGGCTTCGAGCTTTTCGGTGTTGATGACGGCGCTGCGCCAGGTCAGCGGAATGGCGCCGCCGGTGTAGCCGGTGCCGCCGCCGCGCGGGATGATGGTCAGCTCCAGCGCTATGCAGGCGGCCACCAGGGCGGCCATCTCTGCCTCGGTGTCGGGCGTGAGCACGACGAAGGGGAACTCCACGCGCCAGTCGGTCGCGTCGGTCACATGGCTCACGCGCGAGAGGCCGTCGAACTTGATGTTGTCGCGCGCCGTGTGCTTGCCCAGGCGCTTTGCCACGCTCTTGCGCAGGGCCGTCACCTCGACCAGCGTGGCGTCGAACTCGGTGATGGCGCGGTTCGCCGCCTGCACCAGCAGGCCGACGCGGCGGTCGCGCCCGGCATCCTCCTGTGGCGTACGGCGTTTTTCGATCTCGCCCATGCGGTGCTGCATGGCGTCCACCAGCATCTTGCGACGCTGAGGGTTGGCGATCAGGTCGTCCTGCAGGTAGGGGTTGCGCTGCACCGCCCAGATATCGCCCAGCACCTCGTAGAGCATGCGCGCCGAGCGGCCAGTGCGGCGCTCGCGGCGCAGCTGGTCGAGCACGCCCCAGGCCTCGGCACCGAGCAGGCGGATGACAATCTCGCGATCGGAAAAACTGGTGTAGTTGTACGGAATCTCGCGCAGGCGCACGGGCTCTGTGCCAGCCGCCAGCAGCGCTGCGTGCGCTATCGGTGCATTCATGGGGTCAACCTGGGTTGGGCGCGGCGCGCCCTCATGCCTCGGGGCCGGGAATTCTATGCCAGGCCCCCCAAGGGCGCGCCCCGCCGCCAAGTGCCACTACGGCGCAGCAGGATGTCCCAGGTTGAATACAAGCAAAAACAGCCGCTAGCGCTTATGCACCAAGCGCTGAAAGCTATATTTATAGAAGCAACCTCAGAACAGCACGCGGCAACGCAGCGTGCCATCCACCTGGGCCAGCTTTTCCAGCGCCTGCACGGACGAGGCCGCGTCCAGGTCGATCACCACATAGCCCAGCTTGTCGCTGGTCTGCAGGTACTGCGCGGCGATGTTGATGTGCAGCTGTGCAAACACCTGGTTGATGGCCGACAGCACGCCCGGCTGGTTGCGGTGGATGTGCAGGATGCGGTGCTTGCCCGGGTGCGCGGGCAGCGCCACCTCGGGAAAGTTGACCGATGTGGTGCTGGTGCCGTTGTCGCTGTAGCGGACGAGCTTTTCCGCCACCTCCAGGCCGATGTTGGCCTGCGCCTCCTGCGTGGAGCCGCCCACATGGGGCGTGATGATGACGTTATCCAGCCCGCGCAGCGGCGACTGGAACTCGTCCTTGTTGCTCTTGGGCTCGACCGGGAACACATCCACCGCCGCGCCCAGCAGCTTCTTGTCCTTGAGCGCCTGGGCCAGCGGCTCTATCTCGACCACCGTGCCGCGCGAGGCGTTGATGAGGATGGCGCCGGGCTTCATGGCCGCGATCTGCGCCGCGCCCATCATCCACTGCGTGGAGGGCAGCTCGGGCACATGCAGGCTGACGATGTCGGCGCGCCCGAGCAGATCGGCAAGGCCCGCCGCCTGGCGCGCATTGCCCAGCGGCAGCTTGTTCACCACGTCGTGAAAGATGACCTGCATGCCCAGGCTCTCGGCCAGCACCGACAGCTGCGAGCCGATGGCGCCGTAGCCGACGATACCCAGGATCTTGCCGCGCGCCTCGAAGGCGTTGTCGGCGCTCTTGAGCCAGCCGCCGCGGTGCGCCACGGCGTTCTTCTCGGGTACGCCGCGCAGCAGCAGGATGGCCTCGGCCAGCACCAGCTCGGCCACCGATCGGGTGTTGGAATACGGCGCGTTGAACACCGCAATGCCGCGCTCGCGCGCCGCGTCCAGATCGACCTGGTTGGTGCCTATGCAGAAGCAGCCAATGGCCACCAGCTTGTGCGCCTGCGCCAGCACCTCGGCCGTGAGCTGCGTGCGCGAGCGTATGCCGATGAAGTGCACGTCGGCGATCTTCTTGCGCAGCTCCTCGCCCTCCAGCGCGCCGGGCAGCAGCTCGATCTGGCTGTAGCCGGCGGCGCGCAGCACCTGCACGGCACTCTCGTGCACGCCTTCGAGCAGCAGAAACTTGATCTTGCTTTTATCCAGGGAGGTCTTGGGCATGGCTTGGCAATCCAGGTGGGCGCCTGCGGCGCGGTGGGTCAAAGAAGAAGAAAATTCAGCAACGCCGTTCATTGTGCAGCGCACAAATCCTTGCCGACATCCGGGAAATGGCATATCCCTGCTCGCGATAGCGCCATAAACCGCGCCAAAACGCGCAGATTCGCACACAAAGCATCACGCCAATGTCACAATTTGACCGTTCCGCCGGCTGGCGGGTTTCCCCGGTTGTTGCCGCATTTTCAGCATGCGACAACGACACCGTGTTGTCATGAAGCGGCCACACCATGGCGGGCTTCATGTCTGTCGTCCATCAACGAGGAGTATTTATGCAGTTCAAGCAACTGGCCCTGGCCGCGTCCCTGCTCGCCACCGGCCTGGCCGCGCAGGCCCAGACCGAGATCCAGTGGTGGCATTCCATGACCGCCGTGAACAACGAGTGGGTCAACGACCTGGCCCGGGACTTCAACGCCAGCCAGAAGGACTACAAGGTGGTGCCCACCTTCAAGGGCAGTTATGACGAGAGCATGACCGCCGCCATTGCCGCCTTCCGCTCGGGCAATGCGCCGCACATCCTGCAGGTGTTCGAGGTGGGCACGGCCACCATGATGGCCAGCAAGGGCGCCACCGTGCCCGTGGCCAAGGTGATGAAGGACGCGGGCGCCGACTTCAACCCGGCCGGCTACATCCCGGCCGTGGCCGCCTATTACACGGCGCCCGACGGGCAGATGCTGAGCTTTCCGTTCAACAGCTCGACCACCATCTTTTATTACAACAAGGACGCCTTCAAGAAGGCCGGCCTGA
>JAGPIX010000045.1 GCA_018054745.1 Alicycliphilus sp. | reverse complement strand
GCCTTGGCGACCTTCTGGCTGGTGGCGGCCGCGATAGTGGAGCTGTCGATCACCAGCGCGCCCTTGGCGATATGCGGCAGCAGGGCGGGGGCGCGGTCGCTGCCCAGGTACAGGCCTTCGACATGCGCGCTGGCGGGCAGCATGCTGACGATGGCCTCGGCGCCCTGCACGGCGTCCTGGGCGCTGGCGGCTACTTGCAGGCCTGCGGCCTTGACCTGGGCGCAGGCGTCCGCGCTCAGGTCGAAGGCCTTAACGCTGTGGCCGGCCTTGTGCAGGTTGATGGCCATGGGGGCGCCCATGTGGCCCAGGCCGATGAATGCGATTTGCATGGTGTGGTCTCCTGTGGTGGGTGGGGTGGGACTATGGAATTGGTAGCCGGGGGCGCTTGATCGGCGGGAGTTTTGGCTGATTTGATTGTGTGTCTGGTGTTTGGGCGGCCCTCACCCCGGCCCTCTCCCAAAGGGAGAGGGAGGAATACCGGGAGCCGTTTTGCCGCGCGGGCGCGTGGCCTTGGCGCTGGGGTTGTAGGCCAGGGCGGCGTCTATCCAGTGGCGCCATTGGGCGCGGGTGGCGTAGGCGGCGGGGGTGACCCAGAAGTAACCGGCCATGCCGCCGCGCGGGTCGAGTTCGCGCAGGCCCGGGGTTTCAGCGGTGGCGCCATGCTCTTGCGGCGGCAGGCGCACCAGCAGCTCGTCGCCCTTGACGGCCAGGCAAAGCTTGCCGTTCACCATGAAGGCGTGGCTGCCAAACAGTGGGCGCTCCTGCACATCGACGCTGGCGCTCAGGCGTTCGGCCAGCGCGTCCTGTACGGCGGCGATGAGGCGCAGCGCTTCGTCGGGCAGGGGGCGGGCGGGCATGGTGGTTTTATCGTAAAAATGGCTGTTGGCGCCCGTCCATCAAGCGCGTACAGCTATCTTTTCAGGACTATCGGATGGCGTCCGGCGCGTCTCCGTCCAACATGCGCCGGCCGATGATGACGCGCATGATCTCGTTCGTGCCCTCCAGAATCTGGTGCACGCGCGCGTCGCGCAGCAGGCGCTCCAGCGGGTATTCGCGGATGTAGCCGTAGCCGCCGTGCAGCTGCAGCGCATCGTTGATGACATTGAAACCCGCGTCGGTGGCAAAGCGCTTGGCCATGGCGCAGTAGGTGGAGGCGTCGGGGGCGCCGGCGTCCAGCTTGGATGCGGCCAGGCGCACCATCTGGCGCGCGGCGACCAGTTCGGTGGCCATGTCGGCCAGCTTGAACTGCAGCGCCTGAAAGCTTGCCAGCGTCTTGCCGAACTGCTTGCGCTCCTGCATGTAGCGCTGGGCGTGGCCCAGGGCGCCTTGCGCGGCGCCGACCGAGCAGGTGGCAATGTTGATGCGCCCGCCGTCCAGGCCCTTCATGGCTATCTTGAAGCCCTCGCCCTCGCGGCCCAGCAGGTGGTTGGCGGGAATGCGCACGTTGTCAAAGCTGATGGTGCGCGTGGGCTGGCTGTTCCAGCCCATTTTTTCTTCCTTCTTGCCGTAGTGGATGCCGGGCAGGTTGGCTGGCACGGCAAAGGCGCTGATGCCGGCGGCGCCCGCGTCCCCCGTGCGCGCCATCAGCACCAGGATGTCGGTGCTGCCGGCGCCGCTGATGAAGGCCTTGCTGCCGTTGAGCACGTAGTCATTGCCCACCAGTTCGGCGCGGGTCTTGATGCTGGCGGCGTCGGAGCCGCTGCCGGGTTCGGTCAGGCAGTAGCTGGCCAGTTTTTTGCCGCTGGTCAATGCCTCGCCCCATTGCTCGCGTACTTCGTCCTGGGCCCAGGTGCCCAGCATCCAGGTCGCCATGTTGTGGATGGTGATGAAGGCTGTTGTAGAAGGGTCGACGGCGGCCAGCTCTTCGAAGACCAGGGTGGCGTCCAGGCGCGGCAGAGCCAGGCCGCCAGCGTTTTCGGGCGCGTACAGGCCGCAAAAGCCCAGTTCTCCGGCCTTGGCAATGGCGTCGACCGGGAAGATGCCCTCGGCGTCCCAATGCGCGGCGTGCGGCGCCAGTTGGCCTTCGGCAAACGCACGCGCGGTGTCGGCAAAGGCGCGCTGGTCTTCGGTCAGTTCAAAGTTCATGGCGGGGCCTCCTGGTCGTTGGTTTTATGGTTGCGGCGCGTGGCCGTGGTGCAGCCAGTAGCTCAGCGCATGGCGCCTGGCCTGGGTCTGTGCCGTCAGGCATTCGTGGTACAGGCGCGGCCATTCGGGAAGTGCTTCGTTGGTGCGCTGCGCTTCTTTGCATCGGGTGATGCGGGCGCGCTGCCAGTTGGCGTGATCCTGGCGCAGGGCAGGGCGCTCATGCGCCGACAGGGCGCGCATCACATCGCCGTACAGCACCTGGATGGCCGTGTCGGCCTCCTGGTAGTCGCGCACGGCGCAGGCGTTGGTTTCCTCAACGGTGCCGCCGGGGCGGCAGGCGCCGCCGGCCTGCGCCCAGGCGGCCTGGCCCACAAGGCACAGCGCAAGGGCAAGGGCGGCAGCGCGCGGGCCGGTCACTTCAGGCTGATGGTGGTGTTCACGCCATGGTGCAGCGTGCTGTCGTCAAACCAGCGGGCCGTCACCGTCTTGGTCTGGGTGTAGAACAGCACCACCTGCTTGCCGTAGGGGCCCAGGTCGCCGAGCTTGGAGGCGCGGCTGCCGGTGAACGAGAACAGCGGGACCGGCACCGGCACGGGCAGGTTGATGCCCACCTGGCCGACGTCGATGTCCTCCTGGAACATGCGCGCGGCCGCGCCGTTCTGCGTGAAGATGGCCGTGCCGTTGCCGTTGGGGTTGGCGTTGATGAACTCGATGGCCTGCTCCAGGTCGTCGGCGCCGGCGATGCACAGCACGGGGCCGAAGATTTCCTGGTCATAGACGCTCATGCCGGGCTTGACGCCGCTGAAAATCGTCGGGCCCACGAAGTTGCCCTTCTCAAAGCCGGGCACGTTGGGCTTGCGGCCGTCCAGCTCGATGACGGCGCCGTCGGCAATGCCGCGCTCGATCAGGCCCTCGACGCGCTCGCGGGCGGCGCAGGAGATGACCGGGCCCACGTCGGTGCCGGGCGTGCTGCCGGCCGAAATCTTGAGCGCCTTGGCCTTGGCGACGAAGTCGGGAATCCACTTCTGCGCCTCGCCCACCAGCAGCACCACCGAGATCGCCATGCAGCGCTGGCCGGCCGCGCCGAACGATGCGCCGACGATGGCGTTGATGGACTGCTCCTTGTTCGCGTCGGGCAGGACGATGGCGTGGTTCTTTGCACCCATCATGCACTGCACGCGCTTGCCGGCCAGGCTGGCGCGGTTGTAGACGTGCGTGCCGACCTTGGTCGAGCCGACGAAGCTGATCGCCTTGATGTCCGGGTGGTCGCAGATGGCGTTGACCACGTCCTCGCCGCCGTGCACCACGTTCAGCACGCCGGGGGGAATGCCGGCCTCCAGCGCCAGCTCGCACAGGCGCATGGTGACCATCGGGTCCTGCTCGGAGGGCTTGAGCACGAAGGTATTACCCGTGGCAATCGCCATGGGGAACATCCACAGCGGGATCATGGCGGGGAAGTTGAACGGCGTGATGCCGGCGCACACGCCCAGCGGCTGCATCACGGTGTAGGTGTCCACGCCGCTGGCCACGTTGTTGGCCAGCTCGCCCAGCTGCAGGTTGCCAATGGCGGCGGCATGCTCCACCACCTCCAGGCCGCGGAACACGTCGCCCTCGGCGTCGGGCAGAGTCTTGCCCTGTTCGGCCGTCAGCAGCGCGGCCAGCTCCTTCATGTTTTCGCGGATCAGCTGCTGCAGCTTGAGGAAGATGCGCGCGCGGGTACCGATGGGGGTCTTGCGCCAGGTCTTGAAGGCTTCCTTGGCGTTGGCCACGGCGGCGTTCACCTCGTCGGGTGTGGCAAAGGGCACGCGGGCCAGCACCTCTTGCGTGGCGGGGTTGACCACGTTGCGCCACTGGGTGGTCTTGGATTCGACCAGCTGGCCGTTGATCAGCAGCTTGACGGTGGGGGCTTGTACGGCGGTGGATGCGTCCATGGCGCTGGTCTCCTGGGTAGGGGTGGTGGATGAATGGGTGCCATGGTACGTGTGCGAAATTACCCATGCAATAGATAATTGCGCACTTCAGCTTTGCAAATTTGCACATCGCAATCGACCACCATGGACTGGGACAACCTGCGCTACTTTCTTGAGCTGGCCCGTACCGGCACCCTGGCCGCGGCCGCGCGGCGCACGGGCGTGGAGCACACCACGGTGGCGCGGCGCATCCAGGCGCTGGAAAAGCAGATGGGCGCGCCCCTGTTCGCGCGCGAGGCCACCGGCCACCGCCTGACCGAGGCCGGCCGCCAGCTGCTGCCCGCGGTGGAAGCCATGGAGGCCGCCGTGCTGGGCATGGAGCGCGCCGCGCCGGCCAACGCGGCCAGCGGCGGCCCGTCGGGCCTGGTGCGCGTCGGTGTGTCCGAGGGCTTTGGCACGCTGATCCTGGCGCCGCAGCTGGCGCGCCTGACACAGCGCCACCCGCACCTGTCCATAGACCTGCTGGCGCTGCCGCGCATGCTGCACCTGAGCCGGCGCGAGGCCGACATCGTCATCTCGCTGGAGCGGCCCAAGCGCGGATCGGTCATCGTCACAAAATTAGCCGACTACCGGCTTTACCTGTACGGCCAGCGCGAATACCTGGCGCGTCGCCCGCTGGTGGCGCGGCGCGAAGACCTGCGCCACCACGATTTCATCAGCTATGTGGACGATCTGTTGTTCAGCAAAGAACTGCAGTTCATCGACCAGCTCTGGCCGCCCGAGCGCTTTGCCCTGCGCTCAACCAGCATCACCGCCCAGTACGAGGCCGTGCGCGCCGGCGCCGGCCTGGCCGTGCTGCCGGCCTTTTTGGCCGACCGCGACCCCATCCTGGCGCGCGTGCTGCCGCACGAGGCGGTATTCACCCGCACCTTCTGGATGAGCATGCCGGCCGAGGGCAAGCACCTGGCGCGCATGCAGGCGGTGTGGGGCTTTCTGAAAGAGGTGGGGGCGAAAGAGGGCGCGCGGCTGGTGCCGGCCGCATAGCCCCCGCCGCCCGCCTGCGACAATGACCGCATCTTTGTTTCTGACCCCGTGACCGCCATGCTGCTTGACGCCACCGAATCCCAACTCGTGCTCGTGGACTACCAGGAACGCCTGATGCCCGCCATTTTTGAAGGCCAGGCGGCGCTGGCCAACGCCATCAGGCTGGCGCAAATCGCCCGCCTGGTGGACGTGCCCGTCTGGGGCACCGAGCAAAACCCCACGCGCTTGGGAGGCAACGACGCGCAGCTGCGCGCCCTGTGCCAGCGCACCCTGTCCAAGATGCACTTCAGCGCCGCGGCCGATGGCCTGGGCGCCTGGCTGCGCCCGCCGGCCAAACCCCAGGGCGGCAATGCGCGCAGCCTGCCCAAGCACCTGCAAAAGGCGCGCGAGCAGGAACAGCAGGCCATCGAGCGCCCCAGCATCGTCATCGCCGGCTGCGAGGCCCATGTCTGCCTGCTGCAGACGGCGCTGGAACTGCTGGAGGAGGAGTTTGAAGTCTGGGTGGTGACCGACGCCTGCAGCTCGCGCACCGAACGAAACCGCGACGCCGCATTCGACCGCCTGGCCGGCGCCGGCGCCGAGCTGGTGACCACCGAGATGGTGGCCTTCGAATGGCTGCGCAGCTGCGAGCATCCGGCGTTCAAGGACATGCTGGCGTTCGTCAAGTAAACCTGGGTAGCGCCATTTCAGGACACTAGCCGGGGGAAGGTCGGATGGGGTCAGGGTCACGCCTGCAGGTGTGTTTTCAGCGCGCGCCAATGCCCATCTGGCACGTCAGCTTCCCGCAAGCGCCATGTGAATAATTATGAATTTTGGATAACCCATCGCCCGCGCCACCACGGCGCATGCCACTCCCAGGAGACAGCACCATGGCCGCAGCCCCAGCCAACTACGCCGATTTCCACCGCCGCTCGATTGACGAGCGCGACGCCTTCTGGGCCGAGCAGGCCCAGCTGATCGAATGGCAGCAAGCGCCGCAGCAGATCTGCAACTACGACAAGCCGCCGTTTGCCAAGTGGTTCGTGGGCGGTACCACCAACCTGTGCCACAACGCTGTCGATCGTCACCTGGCGGCGCGCGCGCAGCAAAACGCGCTGGTGGCCATTTCCACCGAGACGGATACCGAGCGCGCCTACACCTTCGCCGAATTGCACGCCGAGGTGCAGCGCATGGCCGCCGTGCTGCAGTCGCTGGGCGTCAAGCAGGGCGACCGCGTGCTGATCTACATGCCCATGATTGCCGAGGCCGCCTTTGCCATGCTGGCCTGCGTGCGCATTGGCGCCATCCATTCGGTAGTGTTTGGGGGCTTTGCCTCGTCCTCGCTGGCATCGCGCATCGAGGATGCCGAGCCCACTGTCATCGTCAGTGCCGATGCCGGCTCGCGCGGCGGCAAGGGCGTGCCCTACAAGCCGCTGCTGGACGAGGCCATCGACCTGTCGGCGCACAAGCCCGCCGCCGTGCTGCTGGTGGACCGCGGCCTGGCCCCGGCTGCCATGCGCGCCGGGCGCGACCACGACTGGGCGGCGCTGCGCGAGCAGCATATGGACGCGCAGGTGCCCTGCGTGTGGCTGGAATCCACCCACCCCAGCTACACCCTGTACACCAGCGGCACCACCGGCAAGCCCAAGGGCGTGCAGCGCGACACCGGCGGCTACACCGTGGCGCTGGCGGCCAGCATGAAGCATATTTTTGATGCGCAGGCGGGCCAGACCTACTTTGCCACCAGCGACATCGGCTGGGTGGTGGGTCACAGCTACATCATCTACGGCCCGCTGCTGGCGGGCATGACGACCATCATGTACGAGGGCCTGCCCACGCGCCCGGATGCGGGCGTGTGGTGGAGCATCGTCGAGAAGTACCAGGTCACGCATATGTTCTCGGCCCCGACGGCCGTGCGCGTGCTGAAAAAACAAGACCCCGAGTACCTCAGCAAGTACAACATCAAGAGCCTCAAGGCCCTGTGGCTGGCCGGCGAGCCGCTGGACGAGCCCACGGCAACGTGGATCAGCGGCGCGCTGAATGTGCCCATCATCGACAACTATTGGCAGACCGAGACCGGCTGGCCCATCCTCACGCTGTGCAACGGCGTGCAGCAGCAGTCGCCGCGCTTTGGCAGCCCGGGCAAGGCGGTCTATGGCTACAACGTCAAGCTCATCGACGAGGCCACGGGCCAGGAGCTGACCACCCCCAACCAGAAGGGCGTGGTGGCCATCGAAGGCCCGCTGCCCCCCGGCTGCCTGCAGACCGTGTGGCGCGACGACGAGCGCTTTGTCAGCACCTACTGGAACAGCATCCCCGGCCGCCAGGTCTACAGCACCTTCGACTGGGGCATCCGCGACGCCGACGGCTACTACTTCATCCTGGGCCGCACCGACGACGTGATCAACGTCGCCGGCCACCGCCTGGGCACGCGCGAGATCGAGGAATGCATCGCCGGCCATCCGAATATTGCCGAGGTGGCCGTGGTCGGCGTGGCCGACCAGCTCAAGGGCCAGGTGGCCATGGCCTTTGCCGTGCCGCGCGATGCCTCGGGCCTGGTGGACGACGCCGCGCGCCTGAAGTTCGAGGGTGAGGTCATGAAGCAGGTGGACAGCCAGCTGGGCGCCGTGGCCCGCCCGGCGCGCGTGATCTTCGTCAACCTGCTGCCCAAGACGCGCAGCGGCAAGCTGCTGCGCCGCGCCCTGCAGGCCGTGGCCGAGCGCCGCGACACCGGCGACCTGACCACCATGGAAGACCCGGTGGCGCTGCAGCAGATCAAGGATCTGATGGGCTGATCGGGCCGGAATTCACTCTTGTTTTTATAGCTCCTGCCGCCCGTTGTATGGGCGCCAGGGGCTTTTTTCTTGCCTATCAGTTCTGCTGCAGCAAGGCCAGGGTCTGGGCGTCTGGTACGCCGGCAAAGAAACGCTGCAACGCCTCGTGGAACACCGGCTGTCCCCCGGCCGCCACAAACAGCGTCAGGCAGGAGCGGAACTTGATGGCGTCGATCTCGCCCAGAATGCCGGCCGCCGGTAGGCCCGTGTGCGCCAGCATGGCCTGCACGCATTCGACCAGCCGGGCGCCCAGCAGCGGGTGCTCAAGATAGGCCCGCGCCTCGTCCAGGCCGGCCATGCCATAGGCCTGCGCCATGGCACTGAAACCCAGACCCCGCAGCTGCGGAAAGATGTACCAGACCCAATGCGTGCGCTTGCGCCCGGCCCGCAGCTCGGCCAGGGCCGGGGCATAGGCCTGTTCCTGGGCGGCGATGAAGCGTTGCAGGTCGAAGGGATCGGATGGCATGGCATACCCCCTTTATCCGGTAGGCGGACTACGCGCCAGCCTTGGTGCGCCACAGGCCAGTCACCAGGCCGGTGGACAGCATGGTGCCGCAGACGATCACCACGCCGCAGCCCAGCATCCACGGCGTGACCGTCTCGCCCAGGAAGAGCGCGCCGTACAGCACCGCGAACACCGGCGCCAGAAAGGTCACGGCCAGGGCCCGGCTGGGCCCGGCGTGGTTGATGATGCGAAAGTACAAAATGAAGGCAATGCCCGTGCACAGCACCGCCAGCCCGGCGACGGCGGCCCAGGCGCGCAGGCCGGGTGTCTGCGCCGGCCAGGCCCACCACATGGGCAGGGCCAGGCCCAGGGCCGCGCCCAGCTGGCTGCCGGTGGCAGTGGCCAGCGGCGGAATGCCCTGCAGGTAGCGCCGCGCAAAGCTGGCCGCCACGGCGTAGCAGGTGGAGGCCAGCAGGCAGGCGCCAATCGCCCAGCCCGCCTGGCCGCTCTTGAGCCCCACGCCCGCAGGCGCGCGCCAGGCCAGCAGGGCCACGCCCACCAAGCCCAGCGCCAGGCCCAGCCAGCGCAGGCGGTTAATGCGGTCGCCCAGCCAGAGCCAGGCCACCAGGGCGCCAAACAGCGGCACGGCGGCGTTCAGGATGGAGGCCAGGCCGGTGGCGATGTGCATCACGGCCCAGGCAAACAGCGCGAATGGAATCGCCGAGTTGATCAACCCGCACAGCAGCACCGGCCGCCAGTGGCGCCGCAGCTGCGGCCATTCGCCCCGGTGCAGCAATATGGGCCACAGGAACAGCGTGGCCAGCAGCACGCGCAGCCCGGCCGTGGGCAGCGGCCCGAACTCGGCCGCGCCCAGGCGCATGAACAGGAACGAAGCGCCCCACAGGCTGGCCAGCAGGATGAATTCGCCCAGCCAGGCGTGGTGTGGCACGGCCGCGCCGGCGGACAGGGGTGTGCTGCTCATGCGAAGGCGGGCAGGGGTTGTGATGGGAAGATGCTGGGCGGCGCCCCTTCCAGCCGCAGCAGCGCCTGCTTGCGCGCCAGGCCGCCGGCATAGCCGGTCAGCGCACCGCCCGCGCCCAGCACGCGGTGGCAGGGCACGACGATGCTGATCGGGTTGCGCCCCACGGCCGCGCCCACGGCGCGCACGGCGGTCGGGCTGCCCAGGGCCCGCGCCAGTGCGCCGTAGCTGGTCGTGGCGCCGCTTGGAATGGCCAGCAGCGCGCGCCACACGGCCTGCTGGAACGGCGTGCCGCCGGACAGATCCAGCGGCAGGTCGAACGCCTGGCGCGTGCCGGCCAGGTATTGCGCGAGTTGCCGGGCCGCCGCGCGCAGCACGGGGTGGGTGTCGTCGCCGGACCAGGCGCCGGGCCCATCGAGTTGCGCGGGCAGGTGGCGCTGGCCGTCAAACCACAGGCCGACCAGGCCGCGCGTGCCGGCGGCCAGGCTCACCACACCCAGGTCGGTGCGGATGCGGCTTTGTACGGTATCGGAGGGGAATTGCATGATGAACCTCGATTAGAAGCGAAAAAGGCCGATGGCGCTTGTGGGACATGCGCAAACAGCTATTTATTTGATAGCTACTACACCAGACTGCTCCAGGCGCGTATCACGCCATAGCCGCGCCAGGGGCGCCAGGCCTGGGCGGCATCGACGGCCGCGCGCGCCGGCTGGGCCTGGTCCCGCACGCCCAGGGCCTTGTGCAGCGCCACGTCGCCGGCGGGAAAGGCGTCGGGCCAGCGCAGCGCGCGCAGGGCGATGTACTGGGCCGTCCAGTCGCCGATGCCGGGCAGCTGGCGCAGGGCGGCCAGGGTGGCTTCCACATCGGCGCTGGCCGACAGATCGAGCTGGCCGCCATCGACGGCACGCGCCAGCGCCACGATGGCGGCCTGGCGCTGGCGCACGATGCCCAGTTGGCCGAGTGCATCGCCATCGGCCGCAGCCAATACGGCGGGCGTGGGAAACAGCCTGTCGAGCCCCGGCCAGGGTGTGTCAACGGGCGCGCCAAACTGCCGCACCAGGCGCTCGGCCAGGGTGCGTGCCGCAGCCACCGTGATCTGCTGGCCCAGCACCGCGCGTACCGCCAGCTCGAAGCCGTCCAGCGTGCCCGGCACGCGCAGGCCGTCGCCGCTGGGGAAGAAGGGGTGCAGCACGGCGTTGATGGCCGCCGGGTCGGCGTCCAGGTCGAGCAGGGCGCGCACGCGGGCAATCACCTGGGGCAGCGCGGGCAGCAGGCCGTCGCTCACGCGCAGCAGCAGCTGGGGGCGGGTGTCGTCAAAGCGGGCCTCCAGCCAGCCCGTATGCACGCCGGCGCCGCCCGCCAGCCGCAGCGTGCGGCGCAGGGTGCTGCCCTCGACCTCCTCCAGGCCGTGAATGCGCCGCGCCGCAAAAAAGTCGAGCAGCGCCCCCACGTCCAGCGGCGGCCGGTAGCCCAGGTGCACGGGGTGGCCGCCGTTTTGCTGCGCCGTGCCCTCGCGCCGCAGCTGGGTGGGGTTGAGGCCGTAGTGCGCGCCAAACGCCGCATTGAAGCGCCGCAGGCTGGCAAAGCCGCTGGCCAGCGCCACCTGGGTCACGGGCAACGGCGTGTCGGTCAGCAGCTGCTTGGCCGTCAGCAGCCGCCGCGTCTGCAGGTATTGCAGCGGCGAGATGCCTAAAGCGGCCTCGAAGATGCGGCGCAGGTGCCGGTCGCTGATGCCTAAGCGCGCCGCCAGCCGTGCCACCAGGGCGCCGCCCTCGGGTTCGGCCCAGGCCTCGGGCGCATCCAGCAGCCGCAGCGCCTGGCGCAGCAGGATGGCGCCCGCGTCCTGCAGCGTCCAGGGCGCGGACTGCGGCGCCAGCTCGGGCCGGCAGCGCAGGCAGGGGCGAAAACCGGCGCTCTCGGCCTGGGCGGCCAGGGCGAAGAAGCGGCAGTTCTCGCGCCGCGGCGTGCGCACGGCGCAGACCGGGCGGCAGTAGATGCCGGTGGAGGTCACGCCGGTGAAGAAGCGCCCGTCAAAGCGCGCGTCGCGGGCCTTCAGGGCCAGGTAGCGGGCCTCGTCCTCGTCGGCAGCGGCGGCCGGCGGGGCAGGGGAGTGCGGGGCGGTGGACATGGGGCCATGATAGGCCGCACCGGGGCGCGCACTCGCCGTTTTCGGACATGCGCCTGGGGCGCTGTCTAGCCGGGACGGGCACCTACAATCCAGGCTTTGTTCACTTTCGACAGGTCACTCCGTGCAACTCTCCCCCGCCATCTTCAAGGCCTACGACATCCGCGGCATCGTGCCCGCCAGCCTCGATGAGGAAGTGGCCCGCGCCCTGGGCCGGGCCTTTGGCACGGCGGCATTGCAGCAGGGCGAGCGCGTCGTGGCCGTGGGGCGCGATGGGCGGCTGTCGGGGCCGGCGCTCTCGGGTGCCTTGATCCAGGGTCTGGTGGATGTGGGCATCGAGGTCATCGACGTGGGCCTGTGCACCACGCCCATGCTGTACTTTGCCGCCAGCACGCTGTGCGCGAGCGGCATCCAGGTCACGGGCAGCCACAACCCCAAGGACTACAACGGCTTCAAGATGGTGCTGGCCGGCCGCGCCATCCATGGCGAGGAGATCCAGCAGCTGCGCCGCAGCATGGAGGCCGCGAGCTGGCAGCCGCAGGACGGCGGCAGCGTGCGCCAGGCAGACGTACTGCCAGCCTACACAGAGCGCATCGTGGGCGACGTGAAGCTGGCGCGGCCCATGAAGATCGTGGTCGACAGCGGCAACGGCATCGCCGGCGCCTCGGCGCCGGGCATCTTCCGCGCCCTGGGCTGCGAGGTGGTGGAGCTGTTCTCCGAGGTGGATGGCAACTTTCCCAACCACCACCCCGACCCGAGCAAGCCCGAAAACCTGCGCGACGTGATCGCCGCCCTGCAAGCCACCGACGCCGAGCTGGGCCTGGCCTTTGACGGCGACGGCGACCGCCTCGGCATCGTCACCAAGGACGGCCAGAACATCTTCCCCGATCGCCAGATGATGCTGTTCGCCCAGGACGTGCTGTCGCGCGTGCCCGGCGCGCCGATTCTGTTCGACGTGAAATGCACCCAACGCCTGGCGCCAGCCATTAGTGCGGCGGGCGGCGAGCCCGTCATGTACAAGACCGGCCACTCGCTGATCAAGGCGCGCATGAAGGAGCTGGCCGCCCCACTGGGCGGCGAGATGAGCGGCCACATCTTCTTCAAGGAGCGTTGGTACGGCTTTGACGACGGCACCTACGCCGGCTGCCGCCTGCTGGAGATCCTGAGCCGCAGCGCCGACCCCAGCAGCGTGCTCAACGCCTTGCCCACCAGCCACAGCACGCCCGAGCTGAACGTGGCCTGCGCCGAGGGCGAGCCGCACCGCCTCACGGCCGAGCTGCAGGCCCTGGCGGCCGACGCCTTCGCCGCGCCCGCCGCCATCAGCACCATAGACGGCCTGCGCGTGGACTGGCCCGACGGCTTTGGCCTGATCCGCGCCAGCAACACCACGCCGGTGCTGGTGCTGCGCTTTGAGGGCCACACCGATGCGGCGCTCCAGCGCATCGAGGGCGAGATGCTGGCGCTCTTGGCGCGCGTCAAGCCTGGCGCCCAGGTCGGCGGCGCGGCCCACTGAGCCCGGCGCCACCCACTGCGGCGCCCATGCAGACCATCGCCCTGTGGCTGTACAGCCTGGCCCTGTGGCTGGCCCAGCCGCTGCTCAGACGCAAGCTGCGCCGGCGCGCCGTGAACGAGCCCGGCTACGCCGTCGCCGTGCCCGAGCGCTTTGGCCGCTACGCGCAGCCGGTGGCGGCGCCGGCGCCGGGCGGGCCGCTGGTGTGGATACATGCCGTGTCCCTGGGCGAGACGCGCGCCGCCGCCATCCTGCTCAAAGAGTTGCGCATAGAGCTGCCCGGCATGCGCCTGCTGCTGACGCACGGCACGGCCACGGGCCGGGCCGAGGGCGAAAAACTGCTGCAGCCCGGCGACCTGCAGGTCTGGCAGCCCTGGGATACGCGCGGTGCCGTGCGGCGCTTTCTGCGCCAGTTCCGCCCGGCCATCGGCATCCTGATGGAGACGGAGATCTGGCCCAACCTGGTGGCCGGCTGCCGGCGCGAGCGGGTGCCGCTGGTGCTGGCGAATGCGCGCCTGAATGAAAAATCACGCGCCGGCGCGCAGCGCCTGGCCTGGCTGTCGCGCCCGGCCTATGCCGCGCTGTCGGCGGTCTGGGCCCAGACCGAGGAGGACGCGGCGCGCCTGCGCAGCGTGGGCGCGCCCGTTACCGGGGTGTTCGGCAACCTCAAATTTGATGTTGAGCCCTCGGCCACCCAGCTGGCGCAGGGACGCGGCTGGCGCCAGGCCAGTCTGCACCCCGTGGTGCTGCTGGCCAGCTCGCGCGAGGGCGAGGAGGCGATGTGGCTGGATGTTTTAAAGCAAAAACAGGCTCTAGTGCCTACAGGACAAGCGCCAACAGCTATTAATAAAGAAGCATTACCACCCGTCCAGTGGCTGGTCGTACCCCGCCACCCCCAGCGCTTTGATGAGGTACAGCAACTGCTGGAGGCCGCCGGCCTGCGCGTGTCGCGGCGCAGCCAATGGAGCGAGGCGCCACAGAACGCCGATGTCTGGCTGGGCGACTCGCTGGGCGAGATGGCGCTGTACTACGGCATGGCCCATGTGGCGCTGCTGGGCGGCAGCTTTGCCCCGCTGGGTGGGCAGAACCTGATCGAGGCGGCGGCCTGCGGCTGCCCCGTGGTCATGGGCCCGCACACCTTCAACTTTGCCCAGGCGGCCGATCTGGCCATGGCCGCCGGCGCCGCCCAGCGCGTGAGCGACATGGCCGCCGGCATTGCCGCCGCCTGCGCCCTGGCCGCGGATGGCCCGCGCCAGGCACAGCTGGCCCAGCGCTGCCAGAGCTTTACCCAGACCCACCGTGGCGCCGCCCAGGCCACGGCTCGGGCGGTGGTGCGGCTGCTGGCGGCGTGAGCCTGTTGCCCTGCCGGCCGCGTCGGTGCAGTCCGCAGCATTGCATACCATCGTTACGGTTACATTCAAGCAACAATTTCCACATACGGACACGTACGTATTTACGGGTTATCCCTAGACCGTAGAAAATCGCAACCATCATGATGGAAAAGCACTACCTCACTTCCCTGTTCACCCCCGGCTCGGTCATCGTGCTGGCTGGTGACCCCGACGCCCCGGAGTCACAAACTCCCCAGGCGCGCGCATTGCTCGACGGGCTGAAGGCGCAGAAATTCACCGGCACGTTGCAGTTTTTTGACATCAACACCAGTGGCACCCTGGCCGATCTGGCGCAGATTCGCGCCGACCTGGCCATCATCGTCCAGCCCAACAAGGACTTGCCGGCGGCGCTGGAGATCGCCGGCCGCATGAACTGCCGCGCTGCCCTGGTGCTGTCCAATGGCGTGGACGCCGAGCTGGCAGGGCAGCTGCACAAGATTGCCCGGCGCGAGGGCATGCACCTGCTGGGCCCCAACTCGCTGGGCATACAGCGCCCATCGCTGCAGCTCAACGCCAGCGCCGCGGGACCGCTGGCGCAGGAGGGATCTCTGGCACTGGTGTGTCAGTCGGGCGCGCTCACCTCGTCCATCCTGGACTGGGCCAGCAACAACGGCGTGGGCTTTTCCAGCGTGATCTCGCTGGGCCCGCACACCGACATGGGCCTGAGCGAGGCGCTGGACTTTCTGGCCAACGACGCGCGCACGCAAAGCATCGTGGTCTACATGGAAGGCATACAGGACGCACGCCGCTTTGTGAGCGCCATGCGCTCGACTTCGCATGCCAAGCCGGTGGTGGTGCTGAAAGCCGGGCGCAAGCCGGCGGGCAACAAGGCCGCGCAGACGCACAGCGGTGCCATCGTCGGCAGCGACGATGTCTTTGACGCCGTGCTGCGCCGCGCCGGCGCGGTGCGCGTGCGCTCCTTCGTGGCGTTGTTTTCGGCCGCCAAATGCCTGGCATCGCGCTACCGGCCCGTGGGCAAGCGCCTGGCCATCGTCACCAACGGCGGCGGCCCCGGCGTGCTGGCCGCCGACTGGGAGAACGAAATCGGCCTCGACCTGGGCCTGCTCTCGCCAGAATCCAGCGCCAGCCTGGCGCCGCAGCTGCCGGCCCTGGCCTCGCTCGGCGGGCTCATCGACCTGTCCGAGGACGCCACGCCCCAGCATTACGCCCGGGCGCTGCAGGCCGCGTTCTCGGATCGGCAGATCGACGGCGTGTTAGCCATCTTCTCGCCCAAACCCGGCGCCGACGCCGAGGGCGTGGCCCAGGCCCTGGCCGACGCCAAGCGGCTGGCACCCAAGCCGCTGCTCAGCTGCTGGATGGGCGACGCCACCGTGGTGCCGGCGCGCAAGATTCTGCGCAGCGCGCAAATCCCCACCTTCCGCACGCCCGAGGCGGCCGTGGGCGCCTTTGGCAACATCGCCTCGTTCTACCAAAACCAGCAGCTGCTGCAGCAAACGCCTCCGTCACTGACCACGCTGGCCAAGCCCGACATCGATGGCGCGCGCCTGGTCATCGAAAGCGTGCTGGCCGAGCGCCGCAACGTGCTCACCGAGATGGAGTCCAAGACGCTGCTGGCCGCCTTCCACATCCCGGTCACCAAGACGCTGCTGGCACGCAATGCCCACGAGGCCATGATGATCGCCACGCAACTGGGCTTCCCGGTGGCGCTGAAGATCCACTCGCGCGACATCGCGCACAAATCCGACGTGGGCGGCGTGGTACTCAACCTGCAAAGCGGCGCCGCCGTGCGCGACGCCTACAACGACATGGTGCAGCGGGTGGCGCGCCTGCAGCCCGATGCGCGCATCGATGGCGTCACCGTGCAGCAAATGGCGCGTGCGCGCCGTGGGCGCGAGATCTGCATCGGCCTGGTGAGCGACGACCCGTTTGGCCCGGTAATCACCTTTGGCGCAGGCGGCACCATGATCGAGCTCATCAACGACCGCGCCATGGAGCTGCCGCCGTTGAACCAGTTTCTGGCGCGCAGCCTGATCGGCCGTGCACGCGTGGCCGAAACCCTGGGCGAATGGCGTGGTGCCTCCGCCGTGGACATGCAGGCGCTGGAGCAGGTGCTGCTGCGCGTCTCAGAAATGGTCTGCGCGCTGCCCCAACTGCGCGAGATGGACATCAACCCGCTGATCGTGGACGAGCAGGGCGCCGTGGCCGTGGATGCGCGCATCGCCCTGCATGAATCGGCCCACGCCAGCGGTCGCCCCGAAAGCGCCGGCGCCGGCCATTACAACCACCTGTCGATACACCCCTACCCGGCGCGCTACGAGCAAATCTGGCCGCTGCGCGGCGGTGGCGAATGCCTGGTGCGCCCGATCCGCCCGGACGACGCGCAAATGGTGCAGCGCCTGGTCAAGGAGCTGTCGCCCGAGAGCCGCTACTTCCGCTTTGTCTCGCAGATCGCCGAGCTGCCGCCGTCCATGCTGTCGCGCTTCACCCTGATCGACTACGACCGCGAAATGGCCCTGGTGGCCGTGCAGCGCGAACGCATCGTGGACGAAGAGGGCGAGGTCAGCCACAAGGATCGCATCGTCGGCGTGTCACGCTATGTCACCAACCCGGATCACAGCAGCTGTGAGTTTGCCCTGCTGGTGGCCGACGACTTCGCCGGCAAGGGTCTGGGCTCGCGCCTGATGCACAGCATCATGGAAGTCGCCCGCGACCGCGGCCTGGCCGAGATCCAGGGCCTGGTGCTGGCCAACAACCCCACCATGCTCAAACTCATGCGCAGACTGGGCTTCGAGGTGCGGGCCTTTGAGGAGGATCCGGAATTCAAGCTGGTGGTGCACCAGCTGTAAGTCCTCGGTTGCTTTTGAAAATATAGCACTTTGCGCTTGTCTGGTAAGCGCAGAGTGCTGAAAACTATCGCATCAGCAACGCATCCACCGCCGTTACGTCATCCATCGTCAGCGTGCCCGCCACCTGCTTCAGGCGCAGCGTGCCGACCAGTACGTTGTAGCGCGCGGCGGCCAGGTCGCGCTTGGTCTGGTAGAGCTGGCTTTGGGCGTTGAGCACGTCGATGTTGATGCGCACCCCGACCTGGTAGCCGAGCTTGTTGGCGTCCAGCGCGCTTTGGCTGGAGGCCTCGGCAGCCCGCAGCGCGGCAACCTGGCTCAGGCCCGATTGCACGCCGAAGAAGGCGGCACGCGCGGCCTGGGCTACGTTGCGGCGCGCGTTGTCCAGGTCGGCGCGGGCCTTGTCTTCAAGGGACAGGGTTTCCTTGATGCGGTTTTGCACGGCAAAGCCGGCAAACAGCGGCAGGTTCAACGCCACGCCCACGGTGGCGGCGTCGGTGCGCGAATGCACGCCCGGCATGCTGATGCTGCCGTTGGGTGTGCGTTGTACGTTGTAGCCTGCCTGCAGGTCGACGGTGGGCAGGTGGCCGGTTTTGGCCTTGGCGGTTTCCAGCTTGGCCACGTCCAGCGCAATCAGGGCCTGGCGTACCTGGGGCTGGCGCTCCTCGGCGCTGCGCACCCAGTTGCTGACGTCATCGGGCTGCACGGCCGGCAACTGCGCGGACTGAGCCAGGGGCAGGGGGGTGGCGCCGGTGCGCCCAACCAGCTGGTCGAGTGCCAGGCGCTTCACATGCAGGTCATTGCTGGCGGCGATTTCCTGGGCGGTGACCAGGTCATGCCGGGCCTGCGCCTCGCGCTCGTCGGTGACGGTGGTGGTGCCGACCTGGAAGTTGCGCTTGGCCGCGGCAAGCTGTTCCGCCACAGCGGTCTTTTGTGCGCGCACGAAGGTCAGCGTGTCGCCTGCGGCCAGCACGTCAAAGTAGGCTTGGGTGACGCGAATCAGCAGATCCTGCTCGGCGCCTTCGAGCTGCGCCTGGGCAAAGTCCGTGCCGCGCTGGCCCTGCTCAAAGGCGATGCGGTTGGCCGGGCGGTACAGGGGCTGCGTCGCCTGCACACCCAGCGTTTGCGACGGGCCATTGACATTCACGTCGGACAGACGAGCGCGTGACATGTCGGTGCGCGAATAATTCGCGCCACCGGTCAGCGCAGCACTGGGCAGCAGGCCGGCACGGGCCTGTTCAGCACGGCTGCCCGCGGCCTGCAGTTGCGCCCGTGCGGCCTGCCATGCCGCGTCGTAGCCGCGAGCATGCTCGATCAATGCCGACAGGCTTTGCGCCTGCGCGGGGGGTGCCGCGGCAACGCAAAGGGCGTAGACGGCACTCATGCGAAGGGTGGAGGAGAAAACCCGCTGCAATGCTTTCATGGCGTTGAAATGGATGGCTGGGGCAGATTGGGGGTGCGGCCTGTGAGGGGCCGCAAGTCAGTAATGCGGCACGGCCGAATCGCGCTCATGCGACCAGGCGTCTATGCCCCCGGTGATGTTGGCCACCTGGTCAAAGCCGTTTTGCATCAGAAAGGCAGCCACCCGCAGGCTGCGCATGCCGTGGTGGCACAGGCAGGCGGTGGGGCGGTTGGGGTCAAGTTCGGTCAGCCGCATCGGCAGCTGACCCATGGGGATGGCCACGAGTTCGAAGCCCTGGGCCGCCACGCTGGCGGTCTGCAGCTCCCAGGGCTCGCGCACGTCCAGCACCAACGGATGTCCGGCCTCATGCCTGAGGAGCCAATCGGCCAGCTGGGCGGGACGGACATGGTCAATCATGCAAGGCCGGTTGGGTGCAGCGTTCAGAACTTGAAGGAAGAGGGCTCGGGGAAGTGGCGCAGGCGCGGCACGACCACGTCCCAGGGCTGGCTGGTCTCGAAGTGCTCGCCCTGGCGGCGCACGATGGTGGCACGCATCATCGGCTCTTGCCCCACATAAGCGCCCAGGCGGCCACCGTCGCGCAGCAGCGCCAGCAGCTTTTGCGGCACCTCGGCCACCGAGCCGCTGAGCACGATGACGTCGAACGGGCCGTCGGGAATGGGGTCGCGTGCGCCGTCGGCCTGGCGCACGTCGGCGTTGTCCACACCGGCGCTACGCAGGTTCTCGCGCGCAAACTCGGCCAGGTCAGGGTCGATTTCCAGCGTTACGACACGCTCGGCGCAGGCGGCGAGCAGGGCGGCCATGTAGCCCGAGCCGGCGCCTATCTCCAGCACGCGGTCGGTGGGCTGGATTTGCAGATCCTGCAGCATGCGCGCGTCCACCCTCGGCGCGAGCATGACCTGTCCCAGACGTGCGGCTTCTTGCGCGTCGGGGTTGAGCGGGATTTCGGTGTCGATGAAGGCCAGGCCCTGGTAGCTGGGCGGCACAAAGTCTTCGCGGCGCACGCGTGACAGCAGCTCGAGCACTCCGGCATCGAGCACGTTCCACGGCCGGATCTGCTGCTCCACCATGTTGTAGCGGGCCTGCTCGACAGGGTCGTGAATGTCGATGGACGTGTTCAGAGGCAAGTTCATGGAGTACTCCGGAAGGCGGTCACTGTGATCGGATAAACCTGCGATTTTAGGCCGAGCGCACGCACAGACCCTGCAAAACATTGTCGGCCTGCAGGCGTATGTATTCCTGTGGTGAAAAACGCTCGGCGTTGGGAATGCACAACGCCGGCGTCGACTGCGAGAACATGAGAAACATGAGCGGCGCCAGCACCAGGTACACGGCGTGCTCCAGATCCAGCGCGCGCAGCTCACCGCGATCCATGCCACGCTGCAACACACGGCGGATCAACTGGTGGCCAGGCTCGACCACCTCGTGGCGGTAGAACTCGGCGATTTCGGGGAAATTGTTCGCCTCGCTGAGCATGAGCTTGCCCAGGCCCGAGGCCTTGGTGGAGCCTATGCGTTCCCACCAGGTTTCAAAGCAGTACCGCACCAGATCCTGGCTTGTGCCCACATAGGATTCAAGCTCCAGATCCCATTCGGCAAAGCGCCCGGCAATGTTCTGGCGCACCACGGCCTTGAACAGCTCTTGTTTGCTCGGGAAGTACAGAAACAGCGTGCCCTTGGAGACACCGGCGCGCGCCGCCACTTCTTCGACCCGGGTGGCGGCGTAGCCCTTGTCCACGAACAAATCTAGCGCGGCATCCAGCAGCTCACCCGGCCTGGCGTCCTTGCGACGGCCTCGCTTGGGGATTGCTGATGTGGGGATGCAGGGCAGGGCGGCGCTCATGGAGTTACTGACTTTCGGGTTAG
>JAGPIX010000148.1 GCA_018054745.1 Alicycliphilus sp. | reverse complement strand
TGATGCCCAGTTGCGCCCGCTGGCCAATGTCACGGGCGTCACCCTGGGCCTGCAGCGGCAGTTCTTTTTCAAGCCGATGGAGGTGCTGCTGCAGGCGTTCCCGCAGGCGCGCCGCATCGGCATGCTCACGAACGGCCAGCACACCGGACACGAGCGGCTGAAGGATCTCGGCCCTTTCGCGGACATGCTTGGGCAGGCCGGCATCGAAGGGGTACGCGTGCGTTTTTCGGGCGATGCCGGCGTGGCCGCTGCCTGGGATGAACTGGCGCGACACAAGGTCGATGCCGTACTGATCTGGCCAGATTCCTCGGTGTTGCTCGGCGAACACGCGCGCCAGGCGCTGCGGGTACGACTGCCGGCGATCGCTCACACATCCTGGTTCGCCACGCGCCACGGCGGCCTGCTCAGCTATGGCTCCATCGGACGCGTCAACATGTGCGGGCGCGGGGCGCGCTATGTCGATCAAGTGCTGCGCGGCCGCCCCCTGGCCGAACTGCCGGTCGAGGAACTGTACGAGGCGGCGCTGGTCGTCAACCTCGACACCGCCGAGCGCATAGGCGTGACGCTGCCGCCCGCGCTGCTTGCGCGTGCCGACCGCCTGATTCGACCGGGCGAGGTCACGCTGGCGCCAACGGCTGACGCCCCGGGCGATGCCAAGGCCGCCGCCCAGCCGCCCACCCGCTGATGCGTCCGCCCAGCCTTCGCTTGTGGCAGGCCTATGCCCTGTCGATCGCTGCGCTGGTCACGCTGGTGCTCGTGGTCAGCGGCTTCGCGCAGCTCTGGCTGATCCAGCGTGAAACGCGCGTTGCCGTGGAAACACGGCAGGCGCTCGAAGCCAGCAGGGCCTCGGCCCGGATCGACCGATTCCTCGGCCAGACCGGCGCCTTGCTGCGCGCCACCCTGTCGCTGCAGGACTCGCGCCACCTGGGCGACACGGACGCCGACATCCAGGTCGAGCTGTACCGGCTGATGAGGCAGTCGCGGGCGCTCCAGGAGCTGTACTGGATCGACCCGCACGGCCAGGAGCGCGTACGCGTCTCGCGCATGGCTCCCGACCGCGTCGGTGTGGGAGAGGATCGCAGCCACTCGCCCGAATTCCTTCACGCCCCTGCCAACGCATCGTGGTTCGGCCCGGTCACCTACGCCGCCAACCAGCCACGCGTGGTGATGGCGCGGCGCGGCCAGCTTGCAGATAGTGGCGTGTTGGTGGCGCAGATCGATCTGACGCAACTGCGCGACATCATCGGCGAGGCGCGTATTGGTCGAGAGGGCTACGCCTACGTCGTCGATGGCGTAGGGCGCCTGCTGGCACACCCTGATTTCCTCCAGGTGCTGGCACGCCCCGACTGGTCTTCCCGCCCGCCGGTACGCACGGCGATCGCCGCCGGCACATCCGGCCTTGGCGCGCTGATCGAGTTCGACACCCCCGAGGGCCAGGCCATGGTCGCCCGTGCGGCGGCACTGAGCGTGCCTGGCTGGCGCCTGATCACCGAGCAGCCTCGCGCCGAAGCGTACGAGCCGGTGCGCCGCGCGCTGGCCAGCGCGCTATCGATCCTGGTGCTTGCCGTGCTGGCGGGCTCGGGCGTCGGCATCGTGCTGGCGCGCAGGGTGGTACGGCCGATCCAGCAACTCGCCGAAGGCGCAGACCGCATCGGCGAAGGCCAGCTGGACCATCGCATCGAGCTGGCGCGCAGCGACGAGCTGGGCCAGCTTGCCGACCGCTTCAACCAGATGGCCGAGCGCCTGGGCGACTCGTTGCGGCTGCTGGAAACCCGCGTGGCCGAACGCACGCAAGACCTGGCCAAGGCCAACGCCCTGCTGCAGGCCCGGCGCGAGGAGGCCGAGCAGGCCAGCCAGGCCAAGACGCGCTTCCTGGCATCGGCCAGCCACGACCTGCGCCAGCCGCTGCACACCATCAGCCTGCTGGTGGGGGTGCTGCGCAGGCAGGAGGTCACGCCGCAGGTCGGCCAGCTGGTGGGCCACATCCAGTCTTCCATCTCGGCCATGGAGGCGTTGTTCGTTGGCCTGCTCGACATCTCCCGGCTCGATGCCGGCATGTCCCGCCCCGTGCTGGGCGACCATGCCCTGGCCGAGCTGCTGCACCGCGTGGCGGCGAGCCACGCACCCGAGGCCGAGCACAAACGGCTTCGGCTGACCGTGGTGCCTTCGCGCTGCGCCGTGCGCACCGACGCCGTGCTGCTGGAGCGGGTGCTGGCCAACCTGGTGTCCAACGCCATCCGCTACACCGAGCGCGGCAGGGTGCTGGTCGGGTGCCGGCGCCGGCCCGGCGCCATCGAGCTGCAGGTATGGGACACCGGCATCGGCATCGCGCCGGCTCAGCTGCCGCATGTCTTCGACGAGTTCTTCCAGGTGGGCAACCCGGAGCGTGACCGCAGCAAGGGGCTGGGCCTGGGCCTGGCCATCGTCAAGCGCACGCTCGACCTGCTGGGCCATCCGCATGTGCTGCGCTCGGCGCCGGGCCGGGGCAGCTGTTTTTCCATCCTGCTGCCGGCGGCCGAGGCGCTGCCGGTGGCGGCGCCGCTGCCCCCGGCCCTGGCCAGCGGGCGGCGCATCGCCGGCGCCTTCATCGCGGTGATCGACGACGAGGCTGACACGCGCCGCGCCATGCAGGCGCTGTGCCACAGCTGGGGGGCGCATGTGCTCATCGCCGAATCCACCCGGCAGTGCCTGGCGCTGCTGGACGAACACCTGCGCTACCCCGACCTGATCCTGTGCGACTACCGGCTGGGCGGCTCCCATGACGGCCTGGGCGCTGTACAGCGGATAAGGGCGCGCATCGGCCACGCGGTGCCGGCGATCATCATCACCGGCGACATAGGCGCTGCCGACCTGCGGCGCGTGGCTGACGCCGGGCTGCCGCTGTTGCACAAGCCCGTAGGCACCGACCGGCTGCTGGCGGCCATCGAAGCGGCATTGAACGATCCCCCAACCGGGGGAGGCGCGACAGGGCAAAACGGTGCAGACTGCGACCATGAGGATCCTGCTGGTCGATGATCATGCGTTGTTTCGCGACGGCGTGGCGCTGCTGCTCAAAGAGCTTGATCCGGCAGTGCAGACGGTGCATGCCGCACACCTGGAGGAGGCTCTGGCCGCGCTCGACCATGACACGGGCATCGACCTGGTTCTGCTCGACCTGATCCTGCCCGGCGCGAACGGCTTCCAGGCGCTGGAGACGATACGCGAACGACATCCCGGCATGCCGCTGGTCATGCTGTCGTCACAAGAGGATCAGGTCACCGTGCTGCGCGCCATCCAGCTCGGCGCGATGGGCTTCATCCCCAAGTCGGCATCGTCCCAGCAGATGTTCGAGGCGCTGCGCACCGTGCTGGCGCACGGCATCCATATCCCCCCGCTCAGCCTGGCAGGCATTGCGCTGGCCGTGCCTGCGCAGCCGCGCACCAGCCCTGCCGAGCTGGGACTTACCCCACGCCAGACGCAGGTGCTGCGGCTGATCCTGGAAGGCAAGCCGATGAAGCTGATCGCCCGCGAGCTGGGCCTGAGCCACAACACCGCCAAGACCCATGTCAGCGCCGTGCTGCGCGCCCTCTGCGTCACCACGCGCACGCAGGCCATCGTGGCAGCCAGCCGCATGGGGCTGGTGTTGGGGCGCGACGACCAGTGATTGCGCGTCCAGGTTCTTCGCATCCAGGCGCCAGATGTTCAGTGAACGCGGCAGCACGGCAAGGCGCGCCACAACGACACGGGTGAAATGGAATTTGAGATGGAGTCACCCAACTGGGTGACGTATCCAGGAAGCGCCTCCTTTAGCGTACTCGGTGTCGCAAGACGAACCACCTGAACCCAAGAAGCAACGAGGCGCACCATGCGATACACCAATGGCAGACGGCTACCCTACTCCCTCACCATCATCGCTGCGCTGGCGATGGCGGCATGCGGCGGCTCAAGCAGCGATGACACCGACGGCGGCGACGGTGGAGGCGGCGGCGGCAGCGGCGCCAGCATCACCCTCAGCGGCGAAGTGGCCCGCCTCGGCACGCTGAAGAACGTCGTCGTCTGCCTGGACCTGAACGGCAACGACGCCTGCGACAGCGGCGAACCCGCATCCAGCGCCACCGGGGCCGATGGCAAGTACAGCCTGTCCACCACGGCCTCCCAGGGTGCGGCGGCGCGCCTGATAGCCCCCGTCAAGACCGGTGACCCGGCCGCGGCCACGACCGCCATCGACTCCCACAACCCGGCCGTGGCCGCCACCGACGCCGACTACGTGCTCAAGCGCCCGGCCGGCTCGGGCGGCGCCATCAACCCGCTGACCACCCTGGCACAGGCAGGCGTGGCCGCCGGCATGACCGAAGCGGATGCGCGCGCCAACGTGGCGCTGCAACTGGCGATCGGTGCCGCCAAGATCGACAACTACCAGGACGACCCTGCCTGGGACGACGCGCAGGTGCGCGATACCGCCCGCACGGCGGCGGCCGTGGTCTCGGGCATGCTGCGCCAGGGCATTGCCCTCGAGGTGGGCAACCAGCAGGCGGCCGCACCAGCATCGACCATCTTGCGCCAACTGAACTACAGCGGATCGGGCGACTACTACCTGGTCACCGTTGACCGGCAGGCCAGGGCAGCAGGCACCGCAGAGGAGCAATCGGTCTTTGCGCGCAGCGGCAGGAGCGGCGGCGTGGACATGACCGAGGATTCGCTCTATGGCAACGCCGTCCTTACCCCGAGCGGCTGGAAGTACTGCGACCGCAGCGTGCTCCTGCGCAGCACGCTGGGCAACCCGAACCGCGCGGTGTACTGCGATGGCCAGACCCTGCTGGGCTGGGATCGCGCAAACAGCGTGGCCGGCGAGGCCATGGCCACGCTGGTGAACCGCTGGCAGGCCATGCCGTCCAACACCATCAATGCCGGCATCTCGACAACGGCGTTGACAGGCAAGCTGGGCGCCGCCGCATTCCCCGCAGGCGCCGAGGAATGGATACGCACCAATGTAGAGCTCGCCCCCAGCATCACGATCACCAGCGTGTGGAGCCGTAGGCTGCCGCAGAGCCGCAACACGCTGGAGGCGGTGATCGCGTATTACCCAACCTCGGGCGCGGCATCGCCCACCGGCGCCAACACCTTGAACCTGGCGCAGACCAGCAGCGCACTGAAGAACCTGCGCGTGTCGTTTGCCCCCACCGACGCCACCCAGGGCACGGCCACGTACTACGAATGTGACCTGAACGAAGCGCAGACCGTGGTCTCCAACTGCGCAGCCATCGCCGCCAAGGGCAGCTACAGCATCGACACGATCAACGGCGCGCGCGTGCTGCGCTTTGCCGGCCAACCGCCGACCCCGGCGCTCAACTACCACGTTGCCTACGCGGAGATCCAATGGACTGCCGGCGACCCCAGCAGCCGCTGGGTCTATCGCGCGCACGAGGTCAAGCCCAGCCTGAGCGCGCGCCAGTCCACCACCAACCGCCTGAACGAAACGGCCTGGGCGGCGATGAAGGTGCAGCTGGGCCTGTGATGTCGCTGCGTGAGGCGGGCAGCCGCCCGCCTGCTGCGCATTCGATTGATTCACGGAGGCTCACATGAACACCATCACCCGCCTGTCCGCTCCACTGCTGCCGCTGCTGCTGACAGCCTGCGCCGCCACCGCGCCACCGGCCAGGGATTTTCCCGCCGGTGTGCGGACGCCATCAGCGGCCGAGCTGGCCGCTTTGCTGCGCGGCAAATCCACCAGAACCCCCATGCCCGACGGCAGCACTGTCCGGGCAGACTATGCCGCCGAAGGGAACCACCTGACGATCTACGCCGCCGGCCGCTCCGACACGGGCACCTGGCTCGCCGAAGACGGCAGGGTCTGCTTTGAGTTCAAGGTCTTCCGCTCGGCCTGCAACGATATCCGTCTTGCGGGGCAAGACATTTACGCCAAGCGCGCCAATGGCGACGTGGTGCCGGTCACCGTCGGGCGTTGAGCAGATTGGCAACAAAAAACGCTATCAATAAGATTGCTGCAAACGCTTACCAGACAAGCTCTGCAACCTGAAAACACCAAATTTTATCGACCAAGCACCGGCCGGCGCGTGCGCAGCAGGCCCTTTTGCAGCTCCTTGAGCAGCAGCACCACCTGGCGCGATGCATGCTGGCAGGC
>JAGPIX010000147.1 GCA_018054745.1 Alicycliphilus sp. | reverse complement strand
ATGCACGCCCACCACGAGCGCGTGTTGGCCTATCGCCAGCGCTATGGCGTCAATGACTGAGGCATGGGCCGTGAGAGGGGCAATGGCTTGAAAACAAAGGCAGTGACGGGAGGGCTGATGGCATGCGTTGCGCTGGCCGCGGCAGCGCAGGCCTGGGCGCAGCAGGCCAGGCCGCCGCAAGAGGTCTACACCTGCATCGACAAGCATGGCCGGCGCATCACCTCCGACCGGCCGATTGCCGATTGCGTGGATCGTGAGCAGCGCGTGCTGGACCACACCGGCACCGAGCGCCGCCGCATCGGCCCCTCGCTGACCGAGCATGAACGCGCGGCGCAGGAGGTGCAGCGCCGCAAGCAGGCCGAGGAGAGCGCCCGCATCGCCGAGGAGCGCCGGCGCGAGCGCGCGCTCACGGCGCGCTACCCCGACGAGGCCACGCACCAGGCCGAGCGCAATGCGGCGCTGGATCAGGTGGAAGAGGTTGTCGTCGTGGCGCACAAACGCGTGCAGTCGCTGAAGGCCGAACGCAGGCGGCTGGACGTGGAGCTGGAGTTCTACCGCGGCGACGTGACCAAGGCCCCCGTACTGCTGCAGCGCCAGATTGCCGACAACGAGCAGGCCCTGGCCGACCAGCAGCGCTTTCTGGCCACCCAGGAGCTGGAGAAGCGCCGCATCCACCAACGCTTCGATGCCGAGCTGGCGCAGCTGCGCCAGCTGTGGGCGGCGCAGCGCGCCTCGTCCACCCAATGGGGGCAGCTGCCGGCGCCGCAAAAATAAAGGCTCCTGCAGGAGCCTTTATTTTTGATAGCTGTTTGCGCTTGTCTGGCGGGCGTTTCAGGCCAATTTGGCCTTTAACAGCTCATTGACCTGCTGCGGATTCGCCTTGCCCTTGCTGGCCTTCATCACCTGGCCGACCAGGGCGTTGAAGGCCTTGTCCTTGCCGGCGCGGTACTGCTCCACGTTGGCCGGGTTGGCGGCGATCACCTCGTCGATGATTTTCTCCAGCGCGCCGCTGTCATTCATTTGCTTCAGGCCCTTGGCCTCGATGATGGCGTCCACCTCGGTGGCCTCGCCGTTCCACAGCGCCTCGAAGACCTGCCTGGCCGCGTTGTTGCTGATGGTGCCGTCCTGTATGCGGCTGATCAACGTGGCCAGCTGGCTGCTGGTGACCTTGACTGCCTCCATGCCGATTTCCTCGGCGTTCAGGCGCCGCGAGATCTCGCCCATGATCCAGTTGCTGGCTAATTTTGCCTGGCCGCAGGCCTGGGCTGCCTGTTCGAAGTAGGCCGCCATGGCGCGGCTTTGCGTGAGCGTGGTGGCGTCGTACTCGGGCAGGCCGTATTGCGCCACGAAGCGCGCCGCCATGGCGCGCGGCAGCTCGGGCATGGCAGCCTTGACCTCGTCTATCCAGCTGGCGGCGATGCGCAGCGGTGGCAGATCCGGATCGGGGAAGTAGCGGTAGTCGGCCGCGTCCTCCTTGGTGCGCATGGCGCGCGTCTCGCCGGTGTCGGGGTTGAACAGCACGGTGGCCTGCTGGATTTTGTGGCCGTCCTCCAGTTGTTCGATCTGCCAGCGGATCTCGTAGTCGATCGCCTGCTGCATGTTCCTGAAGCTGTTCAGGTTCTTGATCTCGCGGCGCGTGCCCAGCGGCGCGCCGGGCTTGCGCACGCTGACGTTGGCGTCGCAGCGGAACGACCCCTCCTGCATGTTGCCGTCGCAAATGCCAATCCAGGTGACGATCTGGTGCAGCGCCTTGGCGTAGGCCACGGCTTCTTCGCTGCCGCGCATGTCGGGCTCGGTGACGATCTCCAACAGCGGCGTGCCGGCGCGGTTCAGATCGATGCCGCTCATGCCGTGGAACTCTTCGTGCAGGCTCTTGCCGGCGTCTTCCTCCAGGTGGGCGCGCACCAGGCGCACGGTCTTCTTTTCCTCGCCAAGAAAGAACGACACCTCGCCGCCCTGCACCACCGGGATCTCGAACTGGCTGATCTGGTAGCCCTTGGGCAGGTCCGGGTAAAAGTAGTTCTTGCGGGCAAAAATGCTCTCTGGCGCAATGTGGGAGCCAAGAGCCAGTCCCAATTTGATAGCGCAGGCGACGGCCTCGCGGTTCATCACCGGCAGGGTGCCGGGCAGGGCCAGATCGACGGCGCTGGCCTGGGTATTGGGCTCGGCGCCAAAGGCGGTGCTGGCGCGGCTGAAGATCTTGGATTGCGTGGCCAGCTGGGCGTGCGTCTCGAAGCCGATGACGACCTCGTAGCCCTGGATCAGTTGCGTGCTCATGGTCAGAAGCCCTCCGGGCGGCGCAGGTGGTGGTCGGTGGCCAGCTGCAGCTGGTGCGCGGCATTGAGCAAACGACCCTCCTGGAAGTAGTTGCCTATCAGCTGCAGGCCCACGGGCAGGCCCGCGCCGCCAAAGCCCGCCGGCACGCTCATGCCGGGCAGGCCGGCCAGCGACGCCGGCAGGGTGTAGATGTCGGCCAGGTAGCTGCTCACCGGGTCGGTCTGCGCGCCCAGCTGCGGCGCCACGCTGGGCGCCACCGGGCCGGCGATCAGGTCGCATTGCTGGAACGCGGCCTGGAAGTCGTCGGCGATCATGCGGCGGATCTTTTGCGCCTGCAGGTAGTAGGCGTCGTAGTAGCCCTCGGACAGCACATAGGTGCCGATCATGATGCGGCGCTTGACCTCGTCGCCAAAGCCTTCGGCGCGGGTCTTCTTGTACATGTCCAGCAGGTCGGTGTAGTTCTCGGCGCGGTGGCCATAGCGCACGCCGTCAAAGCGCGACAGGTTGGAGCTGGCCTCGGCCGGGGCCAGGATGTAGTACACCGGCACCGACAGCGCGGTGCGCGGCAGGCTGATGGGCACCAGCCTGGCGCCCAGCTTTTCGTATTCCTTCAGGGCCGCCTCGACTGCGGTGCGCACGTCGTCCTGCAGGCCATCGCTGAAAAATTCTGCCGGCACGCCTATGCGCAGGCCGGCGATGGAGCCCTGCAGGCCGCGCGTGAAATCCTCGGCCGGGTGATCCAGGCTGGTGGCGTCGCGCTCCGGGTCGGGGCCGCAGATCTGGCTCAGCAGCAGGGCGCAGTCCTCGGCGCTGCGTGCCATGGGGCCGGCCTGATCCAGGCTGGAGGCAAAGGCGATCATGCCGTAACGGCTGGCGCGGCCGTAGGTGGGTTTGATGCCGGTAATGCCGCAAAAGCTGGCCGGCTGGCGGATGGAGCCGCCCGTGTCGGTGCCGGTGGCCGCCGGTGCCAGGCGCGCCGCCACGGCCACGGCCGAGCCGCCGGATGAGCCGCCGGGCACATGCCGCGGGTTCCAGGGGTTATGCGCGGGCTGGGGCGCGTCCAGCCCAAGGGCGGCAATGGCGGCCTTTTCGTTGCTGGCGCCCATGGCGAACTCGTCGCAGCTGAGTTTGCCCAGCGTCACGCAGCCTGCCTGGGCCAGACGCGCGACCACCGTGGCATCAAACGGCGAGCGGTAGCCGGCCAGCATCTTGCTGGCGGCGGTGGTGGGGAAGTCGCGCGTGACGAACACGTCCTTGTGCGCGATTGGCAGGCCGGCCAGCGGCGCCGCCTGGCCCGTGGCCAGGGCGGCATCCTGAGCGCGCGCCTGGGCCAGCGTCACGTCCTCGTCGATGGCCAGGTAGGCGGCCAGGCCCTGGTGCGCCTTGGCGCGCGCCAGGAAATGCTGGGCGGCCTCGACGGCGCTCACCTGTTTGGCGCGCAGTGCGGCGGCCAGCTGGGCCACGCCCAGGTCGTGCAGATCGGTGTTGTTGTTCATGGCCGCGCCCTCACTCGATGACCCTGGGCACCAGGAACAGGCCGCGCTCCACGGCCGGGGCGCTGCGCTGGTTGGCCTCGCGCTGATTGGGCTCGCTGGCCACGTCGGCCGCCAGGCGCAGGTGCACGTCCTGGATCACTGCCGCGGGGTGGGGCAGGGGGGTGACGCCGCTGGTGTCCACCGCCTGCATTGCCTCGACGATGCTGAAAAAGTCGTTGAGCTGCGTGAGCATGCGCTCGCTTTCCTGGGGGGCGAGCTCGAGCCGGGCCAGATGGGCGATGCGGCCTATGTCCTGGGGTGTCAGTGCCATAAGGGGAAAAAAGGACGGCGGGGCGTGGGCAACGGTATGTAAACAAACATCCGAGTCACGCTCCTGGGAGAGTTATTCACAGGGGATGCGTTATTATCCCGCCTTTGCCGCAATGCCAGCACATTGCCGGCCATTGCGCGAAAAATACCCACAAATACCCTGTAAAACCCGGCGATGGCAGGCCGAAGTGCATGCCGTGCCTGATGAGGATTCCTGCATGTTCGGAGCTTTCCGTCGGTATTTCTCCACCGACCTGGCCATTGACCTTGGTACCGCCAACACCCTGATTTTTGCCCGCGACAAGGGCATCGTACTGGACGAGCCATCGGTCGTCGCCATCCGTCACGAGGGCGGGCCGCATGGCAAGAAGGTGATCCAGGCCGTGGGCCGTGAGGCCAAGGCCATGCTGGGCAAGGTGCCCGGCAACATCGAGGCCATCCGCCCGATGAAGGACGGCGTGATCGCCGATTTCGTCATCACCGAGCAGATGATCAAGCAGTTCATCAAGATGGTGCATCCGCGCTCGGTGCTCACGCCCAGCCCGCGCATCATCATCTGCGTGCCCTGCGGCTCGACCCAGGTCGAGCGTCGTGCTATTAAAGATGCAGCTGAAGCCGCTGGCGCCACGGCCGTTTACCTGATCGAGGAACCCATGGCCGCAGGCATAGGCGCGGGCCTGCCGGTGTCCGAGGCCTCGGGTTCCATGGTGGTGGACATCGGCGGCGGCACCACCGAGGTCGGCGTCATCAGCCTGGGCGGCATGGTCTACAAGGGCAGCGTGCGCGTGGGCGGCGACAAGTTCGACGAGTCCATCATCAACTACATCCGGCGCAACTACGGCATGCTGATCGGCGAGCCCACGGCCGAGTCCATCAAGAAGCATATTGGCTCGGCCTTTCCCGGCTCCGAGGTCAAGGAGATGGAGGTCAAGGGCCGCAACCTGTCCGAAGGCGTGCCGCGCAGCTTCACCATCTCCAGCAACGAAGTGCTGGAGGCGCTGACCGAGCCGCTGAACCAGATCGTCTCTGCCGTCAAGACGGCGCTGGAGCAGACGCCGCCCGAGCTCGGCGCCGACATCGCCGAGCGCGGCATGATGCTCACCGGCGGCGGCGCGCTCTTGCGCGACCTCGACCGCCTGCTGGCCGAGGAAACCGGCCTGCCCGTGCTGGTGGCCGAAGAGCCCCTGACCTGCGTGGTGCGTGGCTGCGGCATTGCGCTCGAGCGCATGGATCGCCAGGGCAGCATCTTCACCAGCGAATAAGTCCACGCCGCCGCTGGCGCGCTGTTCGCATGCCCCTGGGAACCCTGGACCGCTCGGCGCCCACGCTGTTCAAGCATGGGCCTTCGCCGCTGTCGCGCCTGGCCCTCTACAGCGCCCTGGCGCTGTTTTTGATGGTGGCCGATGCGCGCTTTCGCATCACCGAACCGCTGCGCAAGGTGGTGGCCACGGCGCTGTATCCGCTGCAATGGCTGATGCTGCAACCCGTGGAGCTGGCCGACAAGGGCCTGGGCTACCTGCAGTCGCTGCAGGCCGCGCAGCAGGCGGCGGACGCGGCGCAAAAGCAGATGGCGCAGATGTCGGTGCGCGCCGGCGAGACCGACCAGCTGCTGCGCGAGAACGCCGAGCTGCGCCAGCTGCTGGCGCTGCGTGCGCGCCTGGACACGCCGGCCCAGGCCGCCCAGGTGATCTATGACACGGCCGATCCGTACACCCGGCGCGTCATGGTCGATCGCGGCCAGCTTGCGGGCGTGCAGGCCGGCGCGCCCGTGGTCGATGCCTCCGGCGTGCTGGGGCAGGTGACGCGCGTCTATCCCATGCTCAGCGAGGTCACCTTGCTGATAGATCGCGACCAGGCCATTCCCGTGCTCAACGTGCGCACCGGCGCGCGCAGCGTGGCCTATGGCGACCCGGTAGCCGGGCTGGGCGGCGGCATGGAGCTGCGCTTCACGCCCGGCAACGCCGACGTGCAGGAGGGTGACCTGCTGACCACCAGCGGTGTCGATGGCCTGTACCCGCCGGGCCTGCCGGTGGCGCGCGTGGTGCGGG
>JAGPIX010000146.1 GCA_018054745.1 Alicycliphilus sp. | reverse complement strand
GCCCACCCGCAGCCCTGATGCCACAATCGCCTGGCCCGGCATGTCAGGTTCTTGATATGGAATGGGGCAAACCCTTGATTTGAATAATCCACGGTCTTGACGGCGTTGGCGCTGGACTTGCGTCAACCTGCGCGCCTTTGGGGCTTTCCTTCTGTCTGTTTCATGCTCTCTTTTGCTTCCCCAACCCGTCGGCGCCTGTTATTGCAACGCCTGGCCTGGCTGTGCGCGGCCCTGATGCTGGTGGTCGCCAGCCTGAGTGCCTTCATCCGTCAGTCCCGCTCGGAACAGGGCTGTGAACCCTGGCCACAGTGCCAGGGCATCGCCGCCGTGCAGGTCGGCGCGACGCTGCCAGAGGCTGGCGCGGGGGTGGCCATGGCGCGCATGGGTCACAGGGTGGTGGCCTCGGCGACCCTGCTGCTGGTGCTGGCGATGGTGGGGCTGGCCCTGTCTGCGGGCGTGGCAATGCGCGCCGAGGCGCGTCTGGCGCTGGGCTTGCTGGGGCTGGTGCTGTTTCTGGCACTGCTGGGCGTCCTGGCCGGGCCGTCGCGCCTGCCCGCGGTCACGCTGGGCAACCTGCTGGCGGGCTTTGCCATGTGCGCGCTCAGCGTGCGCCTGGCCTTGATGGCGGGGCATGCCGACGCAGCCCGATCAAGGCCCCTGCCATCCGCATGGCTTGCCGTGGCCACGGCCCTGGCCTGGGCGCAGGTGGCGCTTGGCGGCATGGTCAGTGCCGGCGAGGCGGGCCTGAGCTGCCCCGCCCTCGGGGCCTGCGATTGGCGTGCCGGCTCCTGGCAGGCACTCGATCCCTGGGCGCTGCCCGCCGGCGACCTGCTGCCTGGCCATGCCGCAGGCGCACTGGTACACATGCTGCACCGCTGGAGCGGCATGGCCCTGACCCTGGTGCTGCTGGTGCTGGCCTGGCAGGCATGGCGCCTGGGGCGCCGCGCAGTGGCGGCCTGGCTGGTTGCGTTGCCGTTGCTGCTGGTGGTGTTGGGGCTGGTGCAGGTCTGGCTGCGCCTGCCGCTGCCCCTGGTACTGGTGCACAACACGGCGGCCGCGCTGCTGCTGGCGCTGTTGTCTGGCGTGGGGCTGGATGGTCCCCCCGACAGGAATCGAACCTGTATCTAGCGCTTAGGAGGCGCTCGTTCTATCCATTGAACTACGGGGAGGACGGGCCGCATTGTAAGGGCGCGGCGCGGGTGTTCCGGTGGGATGTGACTGCTGCGTTTTTTATAGCTGCTTGCGCTTGTCTGTTGTGCGCTGCGGGCCGATTTCATCAAAATCAGTCATAGCGCACGGTGTAGATCAGATCCACCGCGCTTTGCATGCCCGTCTGCCCGCGCAGCTGCAGGCGCCGGGACAGGTCGTAGAAGATGTACAGCGTGCCCAGAACGCCCGAGAGGCTGCGCTCGTAGGTCACGTACAAGTCCTTGGTGAGGCGCTTGCCCAGGGTCAGGGCGGCTTCGCTGGCGTCGGCGCCAGCCTGCGGGCCTTTCACGCCGATCTCGTCCAGGCCCAGCTGGCGCGCGATGTCGCCGGTCAGGTCGCCGCCGCCGCGGCCCAGCAGGGCCAGGGCGGCCTGCTGCAGCACGGCGGCCTCGGCGCCGCCGGCGCTGGCGCTGCGGCCCAGCACCACCCAGGAGAGCTTTTCGGCGTCCGGCAGCGCGGGGTCGGAGTACAGCCGCACGCGCGGCGCCTGGGCCGTGCCGCTGACCTGCACGCCGGCGCGCACGCTGATGTGGGGGCGCAGCGCCAGCACGTCCAGCGCCGGGTTGTCGTAGGGGCCATTGAAGCGCAGCAGGCCGCTTTCCACGTCCAGCATCTGGCCCCAGGCGCGGTAGCGACCGGCCACGGTGCGCACCTCGCCGGTCACGCGCGGCTGGCCGCCGGTGGCGGCGCTGCTGCGAATGTCCAGCTCGCCCGCCAGGCGCGTGGTGATGCCATGGCCTTGCAGCGCAAAGTCGTCGCCCAGGTTGAGGGTGATGGCGATGTCGGGCGGCCGGGCCGCCTCCACCTTGGTGCCGGCCTGGCCTGCCTGTTTCGCCTGTTCCGCCTGCGCGGCGCGCTGCCTGTCCAGCGCCGCGGAATGCACGACCACGTCGCTGCCCAGCCGGGGCGCGCTGGAATCGGGCAGGAGGATGGTGGCACGGTCGGTCGTCAGCTTGCCGCGCAGCCTGAATTGCCCGCCCTGCAGGCCGGCCTGCACATCGCCCGAGAGGCTGAGCTGCCGGTCGGCGCGCACCAGCAGCTGCAGTGCCTGGGCTTTGGCGCGCAGGTCCATGGCCAGGCCGGCCGCACCCCAGCTGATGCTGCCGCTGGCGCTGAGCTGGCCGCCGTCCTGCGGCGCGGCCGTGCGGTTGCCGCTGTAGCCGGCGATGCGTGCGCGGCTGCCGCGCCCGCCATGCAGCAGCAGTTCGGTGATCGTGAGCCGCTCGCCCTGCAGCGTGGCGCGCAGGCGGCCATCACGCAGATCCACGCCGTCGAGCAGCGAGCGCACGCCAAACTGGTCGGCCGCGAGCTGCCCGCTCCAACGCGGCGCGGCGCGCGTGCCGGACAGGCGCGCGTCGGCGCTCAAGCTGCCGCCCACACGCCAGCCGGGCGGCGCCAGCGTGGACCACAGGCCCAGGTCGGGCAGCTCGGCGCGCACGCTGGCGGCCAGCGGGGCGTCCTCGGGCCAGGCCCAGCCGCCCGCGCCGTGGCTCAGGCGGGTCTGGCCTTCGGCCTGCACGCGGCCGGCGCGTTCGCTGTCCCAGGCCAGCTGGGCGCGCAGCGCGTCGCCGTCGGCGCTCAGCGTGAGCTCGGCCTGGCGCAGGCCGGCGGGTGTGCCGCCCGGCGCCTGTACCGTGCTGGTTCCCTGGCCGCTGCTGTGCACCAGGGTGGGCGCGTCCAGGTCGCCGGCGAGGATGCTCAGGTCGCCGCTGGCGCGCTGCAGGCGGGCGCTGGCGCGCAGCTGGTCGCCGGCGTCCACGTCCCAGGCGGCGTTCAGCACCAGGTTGCCGGCCAGGCCCAGGCGCGTGAGGGCCGGCTGGCCATCGACGCGCCAGGCATTGACCCAGGCCAGGGGCAGGCCGGTCAGCTCGCCCTGGCTGCGCAGCCGGGACGGGCCCTGGGCGCCCTGTGCGTAGCTCAGCGGTTGCCAGTGCAGCTGTACCGCGCCAGCGGCCGGGCCTTGGATGCTGGCCTGGCCGGCGCTGGCCTGCAGCGCCAGCTGGGGCGACTGGCGCAGCTCCAGGCTCAGGGCGTTGGCCAGGCGCAGCGTCCAGGGCCCGGGCTGGCCGCTGGCGCCCGCCTGCAGCTGCAGGCTGGTGATCTGCGCCTGCCAGCGGCCGGCGCCGCTGCTGCCGGCCTGGGCCTGCAGCTGCAGCTGGGCGCGCAGCTCGGGCTGGGCGGCGTCGCTGCGCTGGCGCAGCTCGCCGTCCCACTGCAGCCGGGCCTGGGCGAGCTGGCCGCCCAGGCTGGCGCTGGTGCGCAGCAGTTCCAGCGTGAGGGGCGCGGCGCCTGCCTGCGCGGCGCGCGTGGCCTGCAGGCGTGGCGCGCTCAAGCGGGCCTGCAGCTCAAAGCCGTCTGCGGTGTTTGCGCCCTTGGCTGGCGCGCCGGCCAGCAGGCCGGCCGCCTGTAGCTGCTGCTGCAGCGTTTGCCAGCCGCCGCGCCAGTCGGCCTGCAGCTCGGCGTTGCCATGAAGGCTCCAGCCCTCGGTCACGGCGCCCAGGCCAGGCAGGGCCTGCAGCCAGCGCTGGGTACGCTGCGCGTCGGCCAGGCGCAGGCTGATCCGGCCCTGGCCGCCGTGCGGCGCAAGCTGGCCGTCGAACTGCGCCGTGGCGCCGGGCAGCTGGGCCTGCAGCCGGCCCTGCAGCGCGGGGGCGGCCGTGTGGATGCGCAGCTGCTGGCCCGTGACCTGGGCCTGCAGGGCGTTCAGCTGCAGGCGCGTCAGCTCGATCTGCTCGCCCTGCCAGCGGCCTTGCAGCGTCAGTTGCTCCAGGCGCAGCGTGGCGGTGCTCTTGGCCTGCGCGCGTTTGGCTGTGGCGCCGCGCAGGTCGGCGGCAAAGCGCACGGCGCCATCGGCATCGCCGTCGGCGCTGGCCTGGCCGCTCAACGGGGCGGCGTCCAGCAGGGTGTGCAGGGCGGCTGGGTTCAGCGCGCGCAGCTCGGCGCGGCCCTGCAGGGCGTGCGTGGCCGGTTGGTAGCTGCCTTGCAGGGTGACGCTGCCCTGGCCTATGTGCAGCGCGGCCTCGGGCAGCGTCCACTGCTGGCCGTCATAGCTGGCGCTTGCCTGCAACCGGTCAAAGGGCAGGCGCTGGCGATCCCAGGGGCCGGCCTCGGCGTTGTGCAGCGCGGCGTGCAGCCGCCAGCCGTTGTCTGCGGGCTCCAGGCCGGCGCTGCCGCTGAGCCGCGTGCGCGGCGCCTGGGGCCACAGAGCGGCCAGGTCCAGCGCCTGCAGTTCGGCGGTGGCCTGCAGCAGCGGCTGGCCGGCCCAGGGCGCCAGGCTGGCCTGCAGGTCGGCGTGCAGTGGCGGGCGGCCTTCGGTGCCTGTGCCGCGCAGCTGCGCCGTGACGTTCAGGCGCCCGGCGGCGCTTGCCAGGCTGCCCTGCAGCTGTGCCCTGGCCTGCGCCTGCAGCTGCGTTGTGCTGCCGGGCAAGGCGGTGTGCACGCTGCCGTCCAGCTGGGCCGTCAGGGCCATGGGGGCGCGTGCCTGCAGTTGGGCCTGCAGCGCATAGCGGCCCTGGGCCAGGTTGAGTTGCTGCACCTCCAGTCGGTGCTGCGTGCCGTCGTAGCGGTAGTTGCCGGCCAGGCCTTCGATGGTGACGGGGCTGGCGCCGGCCCAGGTGATGCGCTCAAAGGCAAAGGGCAGCTCCACCTGCAGCGGCAGCAGCAGTTGCTGCAGCGGCTCGGGCGGTTCGCTGCTGGCCTCGCCCTGGGGTGTGAGGGTGATCTGTGTGGTCTGAAGCTCTGAAAATTGTAGCTGCCTACGCAGCAACGGAGACAGGCGCCAGGCGATTCGTGCATCCTGCACCTCGACGGTCAGCGTGGGGCTGCTCCAGCGCAGCCAGCCGATGCGCCCGCCCGCGCGCAGTGAGCCCGTCACCTCGCGGGTTTCGAGGCTCTGCCCCTCGGGCAGGTAGTGCGTGGCGCGCGACAGCGTGCTGGCCAGCGAGCCGCTGCTGCCGGCCCACCACCACAGCGCCAGCAGCAAGGCCAGGGCCGTGGCCAGCAGCAGCTCCAGCGCCAGCAGCACCCGGTGGCTGCGGCGCGGCGGTGTGGGCTGCGGGCGTGGCGCAGCAGCTGCGGCGAAGGGGTTGGGGTGGTGGCCGGGGCTCATTGTCAAAAGGTATAGCCCAGGCGCAGGTGCAGGCGCAGCTCGTGCGACTGCAGGCCGTAGCCCAGGTCGGCCTGCAGCGGGCCCACGGGGCTGCGCCAGCGCAGGCCGGCGCCCAGGCCGACACGGGCGCTCAGCTCGCCGGGCTTGTCGGCCACGGCGCCGGCGTCGATGAACACGGCGCTTTCAAAGTCGGTGCGGTTGCCGCGCAGCGTGATGGGGCGCTGCCATTCGGCGCTGGCCACCGTCATGTAGCGGCCGCCATAGGTCTGGCCGTTGTTGATGCCGGCGCCTATGCTGCGGTAGCCATAGCCGCGCACGGTGGTGTCGCCGCCGGTCAGGAACAGCTGGGTCACGGGAATGTCGGCATCGGCGCGCGCCAGCACGGCGCCGCCCTCCACGCGCAGCGCCAGGCGGCTGGCGCGGCGCACCTTGTTGCCCAGGTCCACGCGCCCCAGGTCAATGAAGGACTGCCAGCGCAGCTGCGTGCGCATGAACGGCTCGCGCGTGGGCCGCAGCGTGCTGCCCAGGCCGATCTCGCCGGCCAGGCCCCAGCCGCGCGTGGGGGCGTTATTGTTGTTGAAGTAGCGCCCCGTCCAGCCGAAGTTGGCGCTGATGGCGCTGCTGGAGGCCGGCGCCCCTATGCCCTGGCTGTCGGCGGTGTCGTGCTGCAGGTAATAGCTGCGGTCGATGTGGTCGGTGTTTTGCGTGCGCCCGGCGCGCAGGCGTGTGCTGTTCACCTCGAAGCTGCCGGTGCTCTCGCGCTGCAGCTGTGCGCCGCTGAACCAGCGCCAGCCGCTGGCCGAGGGCAGGGCCGTCCAGTCGCTGG
>JAGPIX010000145.1 GCA_018054745.1 Alicycliphilus sp. | reverse complement strand
GGCCAGGATGTTCAGCTTGTCCGACTTGATGTGCGGGTAGGCGGCCGTGGCGTCCACGAAGGCCAGCGTGAGCTGCCCGCCCAGCAGGGCCGCCATCTCGGGGCCCGAGCCCTGGTAGGGGATGTGGGTCAGGTCTATGCCGGCCTGCTGCTTGAAGCGCTCGCCGTTCATGTGCGACGAGGTGGCGTTGCCGTAGGTGCCGTAGTTCATGGTGCCGGGCGCGGCCTTGGCCTTGTCCACGAACTGCGCCAGCGTGGTCACGCCCGAGCTGCGCGGCACCATCAGCAGGTCGGCCGACTTGGCGATCTGTGACACCGGCGCCAGGTCGGCCAGCTTGTACGGCACCTTCTTGTACAGCGCCGGTATCTGCACCACGGCGGTGATGCCCATGAGCACGGTGTAGCCGTCGCCGGGCGCCTTGGCCACGATGTCGTTGCCCAGGATGCCGCTGGCGCCGGGCTTGTTCTCCACCACCACCGGCTGGCCCCAGCGCTGGGTCAGCTGCGTGCCTATTAGGCGCGCGATGGTGTCGGTGCCGCCGCCGGCCGGGTAGGGCACGATGAAGCGCAGGGGCTTCGCTGGATAGTCGCCCTGTGCCTGGGCGCTGCTGGTGCCGAGGGTGGCGCAGGCGGCGGCCAGGGCCATCAGGGCCAGGGTGGTGCGTCGGTTGCGTGTCATGTCTCTCTCCTTGTACTTGGGGACTCACAAAGTGCGGGCGATGATCTCTTTCATGATCTCGTCGCTGCCGCCGTAGATGCGGCCTATGCGCGCGTCGGTCCAGGCGCGGCCCACCTGGTATTCGGTCATGTAGCCGTAGCCGCCGTGCAGCTGCAAGAACTCGTCCAGCAGCCGGTTCTGCAGCACCGTGGCGTTGAGCTTGACCATGGCGGCGCGTTCGGGCGTCAGTTCGCGGCGCAGGTGCAGGGCGATGCAGTCGTCCACAAAGACGCGCAGCATGGTGGCCTGGGCCTTGGCCTCGGCCAGCTTGAAGCGGGTGTTCTGGAACTCGAACACCGTCTGGCCAAAGGCCTTGCGTTCGCGCGTGTAGTCCACGGTTTTTTGCAAAAAGGTCTCGACCGAGGCGGCGGCGCGCACGGCGACCACCAGGCGCTCCTGGGCCAGCTCCTGCATCAGGTACCTGAAGCCCAGGTTCTCCTCGCCCAGCAGGTTGCCCACGGGCACGCGCACGTTGTCGAAGAACAGCTCGGAGGTGTCCTGCGCCATCAGGCCTATTTTTTCCAGCTTGCGGCCCTTGCTGAAGCCCGGCGTCCCGTCCTCGACCACGATCAGAGACACGCCCTTGGCCCCCAGCTCGGGTGCGGTCTTGGCGACGACGATGACGATCTCGCTGTTGATGCCGTTGGTGATGAAGGTCTTGCTGCCGTTCAGGACGTAGTGGTCGCCATCGCGCACGGCCGTGGTGCGCACGGACTTGAGGTCGCTGCCCGCGCCGGGCTCGGTCATGGCGATCGCGCCGATCAGCTCGCCCGCCGCCATGCGCGGCAGCCAGCGGTCCTTCTGCTCCTTGTTGCCGTAGGCGAAGATGTACGGCGCGACGATGTCCGAGTGCAGCGGAAACCCGAGGCCGCTGGCGCCGGCGCGGGCGATTTCTTCGAGCAGCACGGCGGCATGGCCAAAGTCGCCGCCGCCGCCGTAGGGCTCGGGCAGCATGGGGTTCAAGAGGCCCTCGCGCCCGGCCTTGCGCCAGACCTCCTTGGGCACGATGCCGTCGCGCTCCCACTGGGCATGGTGCGGCACGACTTCGCGCTCGAAGAAGCGCCGCGCCTGCTCGCGGAACTGCTCGTGGTCTTCGCGGTAGATGCTGCGGGTGGTCAGGTCTTGCATGATGGAACTCGCTGATGGGTTGGGTGAAATTGCCTGGCTATGCACATGTCGCTGAGGCCCCTCACCCATCCCGGGGGCACAGCGAGACGCTGTGCTCTTCAGGCTGTCCAGTTCCGCGCATGCGGAACTGGAGCCGCAGCCTTCAGCCCCAAAGGGGGGAGGGCGACCGGTTGCGCCGGTATGACTCCCTCTCCCTCTGGGAGAGGGTGGGGGTGAGGGCTTACGGCCGGTCTGAGACATATCGCTAATCAAGTGAAATTTGGTTGAAGCGCTTGATGGATAAGCGCAGACAGCTATTGTTTTAAGAGTCTCGCAGGGCGAATCCTGCCTGCGGCGCATCGCGGTACTGCTCCTTGAGCTTGCGCCGCAGCAGCTTGCCGGTCTCCAGGCGCGGCAGGCTCTCGACAAACACCATGCGCTGCGGCAGCTTCAGGCGCGCCAGCACCACGGCGGCCTGGCCGGCGATGGCGCGCGCCGTGGCCGGCGAGGGCTCTGCCCCTGGGCGCAGCACCACGGCGGCCAGCGGCACCTCGCCAAAGTCGGGGTGCGGCACGCCGACCACGGCCAGCTCCTGCACATCGGGGTGGCGCGCCAGGGCGTTTTCTATCTCCTGTGGGTACAGGTTCACGCCGCCCGAGAGGATCAGGTCGGCGCGTCGGTCGCTCAAGAACAGATAGCCATCGGCATCCACATGGCCGATGTCGCCATAGGTGAACCAGCCTTGCTCATTCAGCGCCTGGCGCGTCTTCTCCGGGTCGTTCAGGTAGCTGAAAGTCCCGCCGCCAGAGAAGAACACCTGGCCGATCTCGCCCGCGGGCAGCTCGCGGCCCTGGTCGTCCACGATGTGCAGCTGGCCCGTGGTCGCGCGGCCCACCGAGCCGGGGCGCAACCGCCATTCGGCGGAATTGATCATGGTCGTGCCGCAGCCCTCGGAGCCGGCGTAGTACTCCATCAGGATGTCGCCCCACCAGTCCAGCATGGCGCGCTTGACATCCACCGGGCAGGGCGCGGCCGCGTGTATGGCCACGCGGTGGCTGGATAGGTCATGGCGCCGGCGCAGCTCTTCGGGCAGCCGGAGCATGCGGGTGAACATGGTCGGCACCCACTGGCTGTGCGTGACGCGGTGGCGCTCTATCAGCTCCAGCGCGCTTTGCGCGTCGAAGCGTTCCATGATCACCGCACTGCCGCCCAGCTCCAGCACGCGCAGCGTGTAGCGCAGCGGCGCGGCGTGGTACAGCGGCGCGGGCGAGAGGTAGACCGTGCGCTCGTCCACTTGCATCAGGCGCGCCGTGCCCAGGGCCTCTGGGTCGCACTGGCCGCGCAGGCTGGCGGGCCACAGGGGTTTGAGCACCCCCTTGGGCCGGCCCGTGGTGCCGGACGAATACAGCAGGTCGCGCCCCAGGGGGCGGTCGCTCAGGTCGATGGCCGGGCCTGGCAGCGCCGCCAGCGCGGCGGGCAGCGATGCGGCCTGTGGCTGGGCTTCGTCCACCGTCCAGCAGGGCAGGGCCAGGGTGCGGGGCAGGTCGGCCAGCTGCGGCAGGGTCTGGCTGGACGCCACGATCAGGCGCGCGTCGCAGTCCTGCACGATGTAGGCCACCTCGTCGGCCGTCAGATGCGTGCTGAGCACGGCGGCGTACACCCCGGCCTCGCGCGCGGCCAGCACCAGGGCCAGGATCTCGGCACGGTTTTCCAGCAGCACGGCAAAGCGCTCGCCCGGCTGCAGGCCCTGGGCCGCCAGCCACTGCGCCATTTGCAGCGCCTGCTGCGCCAGCGCGCCGGCGGTGCAGCTGCGGCCCTGTTCGGCCAAAACTACCACCACCCGGTCGGGGGCCGCCTTGGCGCGGCCAAAGAAGTCCTGCATGCCTGTCACCCTTGGTTCTGCAGGCGCATGGCCGGGATGGCCCTGCGCCAGGAATTGCGAAATACGTGTCTCACAAATCACATCTTGAGCCGGATTCTTTCAGCCATTACATCGACAAAGCATGGGAAAAACACCGCGTTAAGCAGATACTAACGGCGTGATTATTGGTTTTAATGGATCATTTGTTTCATTAACCGCATGGAGTGCACATGAAAAATCCCGTCATCGTCGATGCCATCCGCAGTCCCATGGCCCGGGCCAAGCCCGATGGCGCGCTGGCCCAGCTGCACCCCGTGGATCTGCTGTCGCAGGTGCTGCAGCAGCTGGTGGAGCGCAACAAGATCGACCCCGGCCAGGTCGATGACGTGATCTGCGGCTGCGTCAGCCAGGCCGGCGAGCAGGCCGGCACGCCCGGGCGCCTGGCCTGGCTGGCCGCCGGCCTGCCCACGCATGTGCCGTCGACCACCATCGATCGCAAATGCGGCTCCAGCCAGCAGGCGGTGCACTTCGCCGCCCAGGCCATCATGGCCGGGGTGCAGGACATGGTCATTGCCTGCGGCGTCGAGTCGATGAGCCGCGTGCCCATGGGCAGCTCGCGCATGGGCCAGAACACCACCGGCGCGCGCTTCGATGCGCGCTACGCGCCCGGCCTGGTGGGCCAGGGCGTGTCGGCCGACCTGGTGGCCGCCAAGTGGGGGCTGAGTCGCACCGAGCTCGACGCCTACGCCGCCCGCTCGCACCAGCGCGCCGCTGCCGCGCAGTCGGCGGGCCGGTTCGAGCGCGAGATCGTAGCCATCGATACGCCCGCCGGCCGCGTGCTGGCGGACGAGACCATACGCGCCGGCACCACGGTGGAAAAGCTCGCCGGCCTGAAGGCCGTGTTCGAGAGCGAGGAGCTCTCCAAGCGCTTTCCGCAAATCCAGTGGAGCACCACCGCCGGCAATGCCTCGCAAATGACCGACGGCGCCAGCGCCATGCTGATCATGAGTGAGGAGCGGGCGCTGCAGCTGGGCCTCAAGCCCCGCGCGCGCTTCGTGGCCTTCGACGTGGTGGGCGACGACCCGCTCTACATGCTGACCGCCCCCATCCCCGCCACCCAGCGCGTGCTGGCCAAGGCGAAGATGAAGCTGGAAGACATACACCACTACGAGATCAATGAGGCCTTCGCCAGCGTGCCCATGGCTTGGCAGAAGGAGTTGCAAGCCGACGGCGAGCGCTTGAACCCGCGCGGCGGCGCCATCGCCCTGGGCCACCCGCTGGGCGCCTCGGGCATACGCCTGATGACCACCATGCTGCACGCGCTGGAGGATGGCGGCGGGCGCTACGGCCTGCAGTCCATGTGCGAGGCCGGCGGCATGGCCAACGCCACCATCATCGAACGCTTGTAATTTCCCCCGTCTTCTCCCTCGCCCCCTTGGGGGAGAGGGCAGGGGTGAGGGGGTAGTTCAGGCATGACGGCTGATGTTGCCATCCACCCTCACCCCTGCCCTCTCCCGCCAGCGGGAGAGAGAGTAACCGCCAAAAAATGGAGTCAACATGAAACTGCAACCAGGAATGACCGCCCTCGTCACCGGCGCCGTCTCCGGCCTGGGCGAGGCATCTGCCATCGCCCTGCTGGAGCGCGGCCTGAATGTCGTCGCCGTCGATCTGAACGACGAGCGTGGCGCCGCCATGGAGGCGAAATACCCCGGCCGCCTGCGCTACGTGAAGGCCGACGTCTCCGACGAGGCGCAGATGCAGGCCGCGGTCGCCGCAGCCGAGGCCTTTGGCAACTTCCGCGCCCTGGTGCATTGCGCCGGCATAGGCGGGCCGCTGCGCCTGATCGAGAAGGACGGCAGCGCCGGATCCTTGGAGAAGTACACCAACATCATCCGTGTCAACCAGATCGGCACCTTCAACACCCTGCGCCTGGCGGCCGTCGCCATGGCGAAAAATGAACCGGTGGACGGCGAGCGCGGCGCCTGCGTGCTCACCGCGTCGATAGCGGGCTATGAGGGGCAGATCGGCCAGATCCCCTACGCCTCGTCCAAGGCCGGCGTGATCGGCATGACCATCGTCGCCGCGCGCGACCTGGCGACCAAGCTGATCCGCGTCTGCACCATCGCCCCGGGCCTGTTCGACACCCCCATCCTGGCCAAGCTGCCCGACAACATCCGCCAGTCGCTGGGCGCCTCCGTGCCGCACCCGGCGCGCCTGGGCCACCCCAGTGAATACGCGATGACTGCGCTGCACATCCTGGAGAACCCCATGCTCAACGGCGAGACCATCCGCCTGGACGGCGCCATCCGCATGCAGCCACGCTAAGCAAAAAACCCTGATTAGGCACATACCTCAGACTGTGCCGCGAGCCCTCACCCCAACCCTCTCCCAGAGGGAGAGGGAGTAAAGCCGGCGCAACCGGTCGCCCTCGCCCCTTTGGGGAGAGGGAGGGGTGAGGGG
>JAGPIX010000044.1 GCA_018054745.1 Alicycliphilus sp. | reverse complement strand
GCCGGTACGAGGGCGATTGCACATCCAGCAGGCCCAGCATGCTGTGGTAGAGGTTGTCATGCGTCAGCGGCGCGTCGGTGCCGGCGCTCAGACAGCTGGACGACAGCCGGCCGCGCCGCAGCAGGCCGCCGTCCAGCCAGGCGACCATGGGCACATGCTTTTGCACATCGGGCGCCATGGCATAGGGCATGCCGTGCAGGAACAGGCCGTACTCGCCCAGCGACTCGCCATGGTCACTCAGGTACAGCAGGCCGGTGTCATACCTTGCAGACTGGCCCTGCAGCCAGGCTATCGTCTGGCCCAGAAAGGCGTCGGTGGCGGCGATGGAGTTGTCATAGGCGTTCACCAGCTCGCCGTGGGCGCAGTTGGCCAACACCTCTGTGCGGCATTCGGGCAGAAAGCGCTTGGCGCCATCGGCCGAGCGCTTGTAATACGCCGGCCCATGGCTGCCCATCTGGTGCAGCACCAGCAGCACGCCGCGCTGGCGCTGGCCCTCGGGCATGGCCGCCAGGCGCTCATCCAGGCCCTGCAGCATGGCCTCGTCGCGGCATTCGCCACCGTCGCACAGGCGGTTGCGCTCCTGCGCGCCCAGGCCGTCGGCGGCGTTGGCGTGCGGCACGCGCTCGCACACACCCTTACAACCGGACTGGTTGTCCAGCCACAGCACGGCCAGGCCGGCGGCCTGGGCCACGTCCAGCAGGTTTTCATATTCATTGTCACGCGCCTCGAATGCGCTCTTGCCCAGCGGCGAGAACATGCAGGGCAGCGAGGCCAGCGTGCTCGTACCGCAGGATCGCACCTCGCGCCAGCTCATCACGCCGCGCCTGGCCAGCTCGGGCGTGGTGTCGCGGCCATAACCGTTGATGCCGAAATGGTCGGCGCGCGCGGTCTCGCCCACCACCAGCACGAACAGCAGCGGCTTGGTGGCAGATGCATAGGAAGCGCCCAGTGCCGCGCCCTGCGTCATCGGCACCAGGGTGCGGCCGCGCGCAAACACCGGCCGCGCCAGCGCCACGCTGGTCGAGTACAGGCTGGCCAGTGGGTTCATCAGGTAGCGCAGCTGCGGGTGGTTGCGCATCAGCGGCGCCAGATGGCGCGCATTGAGCGCCACCATGCCTGCGGCCACGGCCAGCGCCAGGGCCAGCAGGGCCAGGTTTCGCCCCAGCTGGCGCAGCGGCCGCATGGGCGGGATGCGCACGCGCACAAGCCACCAGGTCGGCAGCACCATCACGGCCAGCACGGCGCCCAGCAGGCGCGGGCTCAATAGATCGGCCGCCTCGCGGGCATCGGTCTGCAGCACGTTGGCGGCCATGCCGGGATCCATGACCACGCTGTAGGTCAGCATGTAGTACTGCGCCAGCGCCGCCACCAGCAGCACCAGCCACCACAGCAGCCGCATGCCGCGAGTCCAGGCGGTGAATGCCAGCAAGGCCACCATGCCGCAGACGATGAGCAGCGCCATCTCGGCCACCGAGCGCAGGTAGATGCTGGGCGCGCCACCGATTTGCACCAGCTGCAGCCACAGCGGCCAGTTGGCCGCCAGCACCAGGTAGACGGACAGGCGCAGCACCAGCTGCTGGGCCGACAAGGGGCTGGCAAACCAGCCATCCACGCGCTGCAGGCCGCGGCGCAGAAACGCCAGCCAGGCCGGGCCGGACGGCGCCGCCGCAAGGGCTTGGGGACTGGAAGCCAGGCTGCTGAAATGGGTCTGAGACATGGGCCGCCATGCTCGGCCCCGCCTCTGAAACCTGGCTGAAGACCGGGTTCAGGCTTGGTTCAGGTTTGCAACAACAGCCCTGCCATGCCGGTGCACCTGCAGCGCCGTCTCCAGCGCCAGGCCCCAGGCCCAGCAGATCCAGGCCGTCCACAGCGTATGGCTCATGTAATGCGCGCCGCGCATCTGTTGCGCCAGGCCCAGCAGCATGCCGGCCAGCAGCGCCCCCAGCAGCCACCGGCCGGCAGCGCGCGGTGCACTGCGGCGCAATACAAACCAGCCTGCCAGATAGGCAAAGGCCGTGGACGCATGGCCCGCCGGAAAGCAATGGCCCGCGCCCCCGTCGCGCACACCCCAAAGCCAATGCGAGACATGGCGCGCCACGCCGCCAAACTCGGCCAGATCCCAGGGGCAGCTGGTGTGGTTCAGGCGCTTGAGCACGGTGATCGCCAAGGCCCCACCGGCAATGGACAGCCACAGCTGCCAGCGCTCGCCCGGCGCCAGGCGGCACAGAAACCCCCAGGGCTTGAACACCCCCACCAGCAACGCCAGCAACAGCGCCGCGCCGGCCATGCGCGGCAGCTCATGCGACAGCAACACAAAGAGCGGCTGCTGGCGCAAGGCAAAGCCCTGGGGCGAGCCAGACCAGCGCGCCAGGGGCAAATCAAAACCCGTGGCGTCCCACAGTACCAGCAGCACGAAGAACAACAGCGTCAGCGCCCACAAGCGGCGCAAGGTCCAGGAAGGCATGGCAAGACCCGGCAAAGCCTGCAACCGTAGACCACTGGCCTGAACGCAGCATGAACGGGCCAGGCCGCCGCGCGGGCCTACACTTTGCAGTCCTGTGACTGCGACGAGGACTGGCATGCGCGTGCTGTTGGTGGAAGACGATGAGGCCCTGTCCCAGGCCGTCTGCGGCTATTTGCGCGCCAAGGCCTTTGTGGTGGATGCCGTGCCCAGCCTGGCCCAGGCTGGTGCCGCGCTGCATGCGGCGCAGTACGCGGCTGTGCTGCTCGATCTACACCTGACCGACGGCGACGGCCTGAGCCTGCTGCCGCAGCTGCGCGGCCTCAAGGAGCGGCCCATCGTCATCGTGCTCACGGCGCGCGACCAGGTCAGCGACCGCATCCATGGCCTGGACGCCGGGGCCGACGACTACCTCGTGAAACCCTACGACCCCGGCGAGCTGCTGGCGCGCCTGCGCGCCGTGGAGCGCCGGCGCAGCACGGCCCAGCTGCCGGTGCTGCACCTGGGCGAGCTGCAGATCGACCTGTCGCGCGAGCAGGTGCGCCGCGCCGGCGTGCCCATGGCCCTCACACAAAAGGAATGGGCGCTGCTGCGCGTGCTGGCCACCCGGCCCGACCACCTGCACACGCGCGAGCGCCTGCAGGACGCCCTGTACGGCTTTGACGACGACACCGGCAGCAACACGCTGGAGGTCTTCATCAGCCGGCTGCGCCGCAAGCTCGGGCGCGAGCATATCGAGACCGTGCGCGGCCTGGGCTACCGGCTGGTGCGAGGCAACGCCGCATGAGCGCCGGCCCAAACGCCGAGCGCGCACAAAGCCTGGCCGGGCGCCTGGCGCGCACCCTCATCCTGTGGGTGGGCGGCGTGTGGCTGCTGTGCGTGCTGGGCGTGGCCTGGTACACCGACAGCGAGATCAACCACAACTTCGACAACGAAATCGTCGAGGTCGCGCACCGCATGTTCGACATCGCGCTGCAGCACCTGGACCAGGCCCCGGCGCGAGCCGCCGACGCCGGGCCGCTGATCCTGCCCAGCCCGGGCTCGTTTGCCGATGCCGATGTGCTCTACCAGCTGGTCGCGCCCGGCGGCCAGGTGCTGGCGCGCTCGGCCGAGGCCAGGCCCGAGCAATTCGACGTGCCCCTGGCCCAGGGCTTTGCCAACACCCCCGCCTGGCGCGTGTACACGCTGATCCACCCCACGCGCACCATCTACCTGCAGGTGGCCGACCCGTTGCAGGAGCGGCGCGAGGCCGCAAACCGCACGCTGACCGGCCTGATCCTCACCATGCTGGCCATGCTGCCGCCGCTGGCGCTGCTGCTGCGGCGCATAGCGCGGCGCGAACTCAGGATGCTGGATCAGCTGACGCACGAGATCAGCCTGCGGGGCGGCCAGCTGCTCACCCCGATTGCCCTGGCCGGCCTGCCGCGCGAGCTGCGCAGCGTGGAAGACCATGTGAACCGCCTGCTCGAACGCCTGGCCCATGCCCTGGACGTGGAGCGCGCCCTGGCGGCGAACGCCGCGCACGAGCTGCGCACGCCGCTGGCCGCCGCGCGCCTGCGCCTGCAGACGGCGCTGGAGCATGGCCTGAGCCAGGGCGACGTGCAGGCCGCCATCAACGCCCTGCACACGCTGGGCCTGCGCACCGAGAAGCTGCTGCAGCTGTCGCGCGCCGAGTCGAGTGCTCCCTTTGCGCGCCAGCCCGTGGATCTGGGCCAGCTGGCAACCACGGTGGCGCAGGAGTTCTGGCAGGACGATGTGGCCGTGGACAGGCTCGACCTGGTGCTGGACTACGCCGGGCCGGGGCCCATCGCCCTGGGCGACTTCGACGCGCTGGCGATTGCGCTGCGCAACCTGGTGGAGAACGCGCTGCACTACGCCGGCAGCAGCGCCGTGGAGCTCATCGTCGGCCCCGGCAGCATGCTCACCGTGCGCGACCATGGCCCGGGCGTGGACGGCGCGCGCCTGCAGGCCCTGCAGCAGCGCCATGTGCGCGACAGCGCCGAGCGCGCGGGCTACGGCCTGGGCCTGTCCATCGTGGCCACCATTGCCGCAAAGCACGGTGCGGGACTGACATTGACATCACCGCTGCCAGGTGAAAGCGGCGGCTTCGAGGCGCGCCTGCGGTTGGGCGCCGCTACAGCACCAGCTGGCGCATCCAGTCCGGCAGCGGCACCGCCTTTTGCGCCGGAAAGTCCACCCAGATGACCGTGGCCCCGCCGGCGGCGGCCAGCACGCCGGGCTGATCCAGGCGCTCGATGGTGGTCCAGGTCTCGAACGTGGTGCGCGCCGGGTCGCTCACATAGAGCTTGAGCAGCAGCCGGGCCGGGTATTCGAGCTGGCGGTAGAAGTTGCAGAATGCATTCACGATCACCGGCCCCTGGCCCTTGGGGCTGGGCTCGCAACCCACGGCCCGCATCCACTCGACGCGCACGCTCTCCATATAGCGAAAGTACACCGCGTTGTTCACATGGCCCATGGCGTCCATGTCGCCCCAGCGCACATCCAGCTCCATGCTGTGGGCCAGCTTCTTATGTTCGGCAATCTCGATTTTCATGGTGGTCTTGGTAAGTCGTTCAAACAGGGCAAGCTGGGCTTGCCACGGTTCCGTGTTGGCGTGAATACAATCATCGCCAACACGGCCGCAGCCGCATGGCTGCTTGGGCCGGCCCATTTTCCAACGATCCAAGCAATAGAGACACCCATGACGAACGAAGAAATCCTCAGCACCTACGGCCCACGCGAAGCCATGGAATACGACGTGGTCATCGTCGGCGGCGGCCCCGGCGGGCTGGCCACGGCGATTCGCCTGAAGCAGCTGGCGGCAGAAAAAGGCCAGGAGGTATCGGTGGTGGTGCTGGAAAAGGGGTCTGAACCCGGCGCGCACATCCTCTCGGGCGCCATCATGGATCCGAAGGCAATCACCGAGCTGATCCCCGACTGGAAGGCCAAGGGCGCGCCCTTGAACCAGCCCGTCACCGACGACGCCATGGTGTTCCTGGGCGAGTCCTCGTCGTTTCGCACGCCCAACTTCCTGCTGCCCGGCTGCTTTCAGAACCACGGCAACTACATCGTCAGCCTGGGCAACGTGGTGCGCTGGATGGCCGAGCAAGCGGAAGGCCTGGGCGTGGAGATCTTCCCCGGCTTTGCCGCGGCCGAGGTGCTGTACAACGACGACGGCTCGGTCAAGGGCGTGGCCACCGGCAACATGGGCATCAGCAAGGAGGGTGAGCCCACGGGCGACTTCCAGCTGGGCATGGAGCTGCATGCCAAATACACCATCTTTGCCGAGGGCGCACGCGGCCATCTGGGCAAGCAGATCATCGCCAAGTACCAGCTGGACGCCGAGAGCGACCCGCAAACGTACGGCATAGGCATCAAGGAGCTGTGGGAGATCGACCCCAAGCGCCACCAGCCCGGCTTCGTGCTGCACACCGCCGGCTGGCCCATGGACAACAACACCTACGGCGGCGCCTTCCTCTACCACCTGGAGGACAACAAGGTCACGCTGGGCTTCATCACCGGCCTGGACTACAGCAACCCCTACCTGAGTCCGTTCGAGGAGATGCAGCGCTGGAAGCTGCACCCCAACATCCGCTGGTACCTGGAGGGCGACGAGGCCAAGGGCATCAAGCCGGCCAAGCGCCTGGGCTATGGCGCGCGCGCCATCACGGCGGGCGGCCTGCTGAGCCTGCCCAAGTTCGTCTTCCCTGGCGGCGCCCTGGTGGGTTGCGACGCGGGCTTTTTGAACGTCAGCCGCATCAAGGGCAGCCACGCCGCCATCAAGACCGGCATGCTGGCCGCCGAGGCCGCGTTCGATGCCATTGGCGCCGGTCGCCAGCATGATGAGCTGACCGCCTACCCCAAGGCCTTCGAGGCCAGCTGGCTCTACACCGAGCTGAACAAGTCGCGCAACTTCAAGGCCTGGTTCAAGAAGGGCCTGGTGATGGCCTCGGCAATGAACGGTATCGAGCAGTTCGCGCTGCGCGGTCACATTCCCTGGACGCTGCGCCGCGATACGCCGGATCACGCCTACCTGAAGCCCGCCGCCGAGTGCAAGCCCATCGTCTACCCCAAGCCCGATGGCAAGCTGACCTTCGACCGCCTGTCCAGCGTCTTCATCAGCAACACCAATCACAGCGAGAACCAGCCCGCGCACCTGACGCTCAAGGACGCCAGCGTGCCGGTGAACGTGAACCTGGCCAAGTACGCCGGCCCCGAGAGCCGCTACTGCCCCGCCGGCGTGTACGAGTTCGTGCCCGACGAGGCCCAGGGCGGCAACGCCCAGCGGCTGCAGATCAACGCGCAGAACTGCGTGCACTGCAAGACCTGCGACATCAAGGACCCTACGCAGAACATCGTCTGGGTGACACCCGAAGGCGGCGGCGGCCCGAACTATTCGGGCATGTAAGCCCAGCCCTGGCAGCAATGATTTTGATAGCTTGCTGCGCTTGTATATCAAGCGCTGCAGGCCAATTCCATTAAAACCGTTAAAGTGTCGCCGGTACGGGGAACAACCGACGCGACCAGACCGCGCAAACGCTAGACTCGCGTGCCAGCCGCATGACCTTCCTGCATCGGCCTGGAATAACAAGCACAGGAAACACCGCACGTTCCACTGGAGATTGAACCGAAATGAAGAGCTTGTCTTGGGCCCCCCTGGGCGCATTCGCCCTGGCCATGGCCACCCTTGCCCCCGTTGCACATGCGCAGCAAAAGTCCGTGGCCGTGACGGCCATCGTGGAGCATCCCGCCCTTGACTCGGTGCGCGACGGCGTGCAGGCCGCCCTGAAGGCCGCAGGCTACGAGTCGGGCAAGAACCTCAAGTGGCAATACCAGAGCGCCCAGGGCAACACCGGCACGGCGGCGCAGATCGCGCGCAAGTTCGTCGGCGACAACCCCGACGCCATCGTCGCCATCGCCACACCGTCGGCCCAGGCCGTGGTGGCCGCCACCAAGACCGTGCCCGTGGTGTTCTCCGCCGTCACCGATCCGGTGGCCGCCAAGCTGGTGCCGAGCTGGGAGCCGAGCAAGACCAACGTGAGCGGCGTGTCCGACCTGCTGGCGCTGGACAAACAGATGGATCTGGTCAAGCAGGTGGTGCCCAATGCCAAGCGCGTGGGCATGGTCTACAACCCCGGCGAGGCGAACTCGGTGGTCGTGGTCAAGGAGCTGCAAAAGCTGCTGCCCACGCTGGGCATGACCCTGGTCGAGGCCGCGGCCCCGCGCTCGGTGGACGTGAGCAGCGCCGCACGCAGCCTGATCGGCAAGGTGGACGTGATCTACACCAACACCGACAACAACGTGGTCTCGGCCTACGAGTCGCTGGTCAAGGTCGGCCAGGACGCCAAGATCCCGCTCATCGCCTCGGACACCGACAGCGTCAAGCGCGGCGCCATTGCCGCGCTGGGCATCAACTACCGTGACCTGGGCGAGCAGACCGGGCGCATGGTGGTGCGCATCCTGAAGGGCGAAAAGCCCGGCGACATCAAGCCCGAGACCAGCAGCAAGCTGGAGCTGTTTGTGAACCCCGGCGCCGCCGAGAAGCAGGGCGCGAAGCTCTCCGAGCAGCTGGTCAAGTCGGCCGCGCAGGTCGTTCAGTAACAATACGGCCCCTTGGCCTTGTGCGCAGGAGCCTCCGGGGCTCCTGCTTTGTTTTTGCCCCCAGCTTCCAAGCCCCGCCCCATGTCTCTTTTTTCCTTGCTCGGCGCCGTTGAAATCGGCCTGATCTTCAGCCTGGTGGCGCTGGGGGTCTATATCTCGTTCCGCCTGCTGCGCTTTCCCGACCTGACGGTGGACGGCAGCTTTCCGCTGGGCGGCGCGGTCTGTGCCATCCTGATTTCCACCGGCACCAACCCCTGGCTGGCAACGCTGGCCGCCACGGCGGCCGGCGCACTGGCGGGTTTGGTGACCGGCTGGCTCAACGTCAAGCTCAAGATCATGGATCTGCTGGCCAGCATCCTGATGATGATTGCGCTGTACTCGGTGAATCTGCGCATCATGGGCGGGCCGAACGTGCCACTGATCAACGACACCACCCTGTTCACCCTGCTGCAGCCCGAGAGCATCCCCGACTACGTGGCGCGCCCCATGGTGCTGTTCGTGGTGGTGGTGCTGGCCAAGCTGGCGCTGGACTGGTTTTTTGCCACCGAGCGCGGCCTGGCCATCCGCGCCACCGGCTCCAACGCGCGCATGGCACGCGCCCAGGGCGTGAACACCGGGGCCATGGTGCTGCTGGGCATGGCGATTTCCAACGCCCTGGTGGGCCTGGCCGGCGCGCTGTTTGCGCAGACCCAGGGCGGCTCGGATATCTCGATGGGCATTGGCACCATCGTCATCGGCCTGGCGGCCGTGATCGTGGGCGAGTCCATCCTGCCGTCGCGGCGCATCGTCTATGCCACGCTGGCCGTGATCGTGGGCGCCATCGTCTACCGCTTCTTCATCGCCGCGGCGCTCAACAGCGACTTCATCGGCCTGAAGGCGCAGGACCTGAACCTGGTCACCGCCGCCCTCGTTACCGTGGCCTTGGTGATTCCCCAGCTCAAGCGCAAGCTCAGCAGCCGCAAGTGATGCGCCCCCAGGAGAAACCACCCATGCTGAGCGCACAAGACCTTTTCATCACCTTCAACCCCGGCACGCCGATCGAGACGCGCGCGCTGCGCGGCATGTCGCTGGAGATCCCGGCCGGCCAGTTCGTCACCGTCATCGGCTCCAACGGCGCGGGTAAATCCACCTTTTTGAACGCCATCTCGGGCGACCTGGGCGTGGACACCGGCCGCATCGCCATCGACAACCTGGACGTGACGCGCCGCCCCGTGTGGGAGCGCGCCGAGCGCGTGGCGCGCGTGTTCCAGGACCCGATGGCCGGCACCTGCGAAGACCTGACCATCGAGGAGAACATGGCCCTGGCGCAGCAGCGCGGCACGCGCCGCGGGCTGCGCGGCGCCGTCAAGCAGGCCGAGCGCGCCATGTACCGCGAACGCCTGGCCACGCTGGGACTGGGGCTGGAAAACCGCCTCACCGACCGCATCGGCCTGCTCTCGGGCGGCCAGCGCCAGGCCGTGAGCCTGCTGATGGCGGCGCTGCAGCCATCGCGCATCCTGCTGCTGGACGAGCACACCGCCGCGCTCGACCCGCGCACGGCCGACTTCGTGCTGCAGCTCACGGCGCGCATCGTGACCGAGAACAAGCTCACCACCATGATGGTCACGCACAGCATGCGCCAGGCGCTGGACGTGGGCCAGCGCACCGTGATGCTGCACCAGGGCCAGGTGGTGCTGGACGTGTCGGGCGAGGAGCGCGCACGCCTGGACGTGCCCGACCTGCTGCAGATGTTCGAGAAGGTACGCGGCGAAAAGCTGGCCGACGACGCCCTGCTGCTGAGCTGATCTCCCTCTTGGCGGGCCGACACCATCGGCCCTCTTCCCCTCTTCATTTCCCAGTCCACACAGGACACCAAGGCATAGGCGCGCCGCACAACGGCGGCGCCGCAGCCATCCCTTCGAGGACTCACCATGAGTGCCAGCGACTCCACCTCCGGCAACCATTTGCACCGCGCCCTGAAGGCGCGCCACCTGTCCATGATCGCCATCGGCGGCTCCATCGGCACGGGCCTGTTCGTCGCCTCCGGCGCCACCATCTCGCAGGCCGGCCCTGGCGGCGCCGTGCTGGCCTACATGGTCGTGGGTCTGATGGTCTACTTTTTGATGACCAGCCTGGGCGAGATGGCGGCCTATCTGCCCACCTCGGGCTCGTTCGCCACCTACGGCGCGCGCTACGTCGATGAGGGCTTTGGCTTCGCCCTGGGCTGGAACTATTGGTACAACTGGGCCGTCACCATTGCGGTCGATCTGGTGGCCGCGCAACTGGTCATGGCCTACTGGTTCCCGGGTGTGGATGGGGTGCTGTGGAGCGCGGTCTTCCTGGCCATCATGTTCGGCCTGAATGCCATTTCGGTGCGCGGCTTTGGCGAGGCCGAGTACTGGTTTGCCGCCATCAAGGTGGCCACGGTGATCGTCTTCATAGGCATCGGGGTGCTGATGATCCTGGGCATCATGCGCGGCGGCGCACCCGAAGGTCTGTGGGGCAACCTGGCGCTATGGACCCAGGGCGACGCCCCCTTTGCCGGCGGCTTTGCCGCCCTGATCGGCGTGGCCATGATCGTCGGCTTTTCCTTCCAGGGCACCGAGCTGATCGGCATCGCCGCCGGCGAGTCGGAAGACCCGGCGAGGAACATCCCGCGCGCCGTGCGCCAGGTGTTCTGGCGCATCCTGCTGTTCTACGTGTTCGCCATCCTGGTGATCAGCCTGCTCATTCCCTACACCGACCCACAGCTGCTGAAGAACGATGTCGGTGACATCGCGGTGAGCCCGTTCACCCTGGTGTTCCAGCGCGCCGGCCTGCTGTCGGCAGCGGCGGTGATGAACGCGGTGGTGCTGACCTCGGTCCTGTCGGCGGGCAATTCGGGCATGTATGCCTCCACCCGCATGCTCTACACCCTGGCCTGCCAGCGCATGGCGCCGCGCATTTTTGCCCGCGTCAGCGCCAACGGCGTGCCGGTGATCGCGCTGATCGCCACCACGGTGGTGGCGGCGCTGTGCTTTCTGACGAATATCTTCAGCCCGCAGGCGGTCTACATCTGGCTGCTCAACCTCTCGGGCATGACCGGTTTCATTGCCTGGCTGGGCATTGCCATCAGCCATTACCGCTTCCGCAAGGGCTATGTGGCACAGGGCCTTCAACTCTCCGCCCTGCCCTACCGCACCACATCGTTTCCATTCGGGCCCATCTTTGCCTTCGTGCTGTGCATGACCATCACGCTGGGGCAGAACTACCAGGCCTTCCTGCAAGAGCGCATCGACTGGACGGGTGTCGTGGCCACCTACATCGGTTTGCCGCTGTTCCTGGTGATCTGGTTCGGCTATCGGTTGGTGAAGGGCTCGCGCATCGTGCCCTACGCCAAAATGCAGGTGAAGCCCGAGGCGTATTGACCCAGCGCCAAAGACAGGCCGGCCTGCCGCTACACACCCAGCGGCAGGTCGGCCTTTTTCAGCGTGCGCAGCACAAAGCTCGACCGGCTGTGGCGTATGCCCTTGATCTTGTAGAGCTTCTCGCGCAAGAGGCGCTCGTAGTCGCGCGTGTCCTTGACCACCACGCGCAGCAGATAGTCATAGTCACCCGAAACCAGGTGCGCCTCCACCACCTCTGGAATGCTGGCCAGCACCTCGCCAAACTTCTCCAGCGTGTTGTCGCTATGGCTGTCCAGCGTCACCTGCACCAGCACGGTGTCGCCCAGATCCAGCGCCTGGGCGTTCAGGCGCACGGTATAGCCCTCGATCACGCCCGACTCCTCCATCTTCTTGATGCGCCCCCAGCAGGGCGACGGGCTCAGGCCGACGGCGGCGCCGATGTCCTGCAGGCTGGCGCGCGCATTGCCCTGCAACACGGAGAGTATTTTTCTATCAAGCCTGTCCATACGCTGCATTGTTCACTATTTTGCGTATATGCAGAAAATTATTCTGCAAATTCGGAAATTTTGAAGAAATTAAGCAAATCTATCCAGACCGTCCCAAGCATACTCTGTACATCAAGGCGCTCTTACCGGGGCGCACAACATTGACAGGCCCCCACCCGGTTACCGCCGGGCGGGGTCTTGGCAAGCTGCCAGGCCGGCGCAAAAAAACTCATCCCGGCGGTGCAAAACGCTCAATCACTCTTTGGCAGCCTGGCGCAAGCGATGCGCGTAAAACCTCTTTGTTACTACCTCTTACCCGGAAAAGACACGGGCTCTGGACAGACCAGACAACCCAACCGAAGGAGAGAGCTAGATGACAAAGCAGACCGTAGAGACAGGCCGCCGCAAGCTTCTCAAGGGCGCAGCCGTTGGCGCAGGCGCCCTCTCCGTGCCCATGATCAGCACGGCGCAGACGACCACCATGCGCTTTCAAAGCACCTGGCCGGCCAAGGACATCTTTCACGAATTTGCCGTGGACTTCGCCAAGAAGGTGAACGACATGGCCGGCAATCGGCTGAAGATCGAAGTGCTGCCCGCAGGCGCCGTGGTGCCCGCCTTCCAGCTGCTGGATGCAGTCGCCAAAGGCACGCTGGACGGTGGCCACGGCGTGGTGGCCTATTGGTATGGCAAAAACCAGGCGGTGGCGCTGTGGGGCTCTGGCCCGGCATTTGGCATGGATGCCAACATGGTACTGGCCTGGCACAACTACGGCGGGGGCAAGGAGCTGCTTGAAGAAATCTACAAGAGCCTGAACCTCGATGTGGTCTCCAAGCTCTACGGCCCCATGCCCACGCAGCCCCTGGGCTGGTTCAAGAAACCCGTGTCCAAGGTGGCAGACCTCAAGGGGTTGAAGTTCCGCACCGTCGGCCTGGCTGTGGACGTGTTCAATGAGCTCGGCGTGGCTGTCAATCCGCTGCCCGGTGGCGAGATCGTGCCGGCGCTCGATCGCGGCCTGCTCGACGCGGCCGAGTTCAACAACGCCTCCAGCGACCGCGTGCTGGGCTTTCCCGACGTGGCCAAGAACTGCATGCTGCAGAGCTTTCACCAGTCGAGTGAGCAGTTCGAGGTGCTGTTCAACAAGACCAAGTACGACGCGCTGCCGGCAGAGCTCAAGTCCATCATCGACTACGCCACGCAGGCCGCCAGCGCCGACATGAGCTGGAAGGCTGCCGACCGCTACGCCAAGGACTATGCCGAAATGCAAGCCAAGCAGGGCGTGAAGTTCTACAAGACGCCCGACGCCATCCTGCGCGCCCAGTTGGCCGCCTGGGACAAGGTCACGGCCAAGAAGGCGGAAGAGAACCCGATGTTCAAGAAGGTGCTGGAGTCGATGCGTGCATTTGCCCAGCGCAGCGGACGCTGGCAGAACGACACCACCATCGACTACCGGATGGCCTGGAATCACTACTTCGCACCCAAGAAGAAGGGGTAAGTCCGACCGCGACAAGAAGGCCTTGAATCAGGCCTTCTTTTTTGCCTGCCACGGAGGGGCAAGCCCCCCCGCAAGGCACGCACTCCCCTTTCGCCTGCGAGCCCCTGCGGCTCTGTCACCATGCAAAAACTGTTGCTTCGGATCGACGCCGTGTCGACCTTCATTGGCAAGGCAGCCGCCTGGCTTTGCGTACCACTGACCTTGCTGATCTGCTGGGAGGTCTTTTCACGCTACGCACTCAACAAGCCCCACGCCTGGGTGCTGGACGCGCAAATCATGCTCTACGGCACCATGTTCATGCTTGCCGGCGCCTACACCCTGGCCAAGAACGGCCATGTGCGCGGCGACGTGCTGTATGGCTTTTTCAGCCCCCGCGTGCAGGCCGGGCTGGACTTGGCCTTGTACGGCCTGTTCTTCCTGCCGGGTGTGCTGGCCATGACCTGGGCCGGCTGGAACTACGCGCAGGAGTCGCTGGCGATTCGCGAGCAGACCTTCTCGGCCGAGCCCTTGCCGCTGTATCCGTTCAAGTTCGTGATTCCGCTGGCCGGCGCCGCGCTGCTGCTGCAGGGGCTGGCTGAAATTGCGCGCTGTGTGATCTGCCTGCGCCAGGGCGCATGGCCGCGGCGCGAGAGTGACGTGGAGGAAGTCGACGTCGAGAAACTCAAGCAGATGGTGCATATCGAGGGCAGCATGTACGAAGCCAGCCAGCCCACGTCCACACCCGGCCAGCAGGGGGGCAAGCCATGAAGCTGCGCAAGGAACTGTGGTTCGGTCTGTCCATCATGGCCCTGGTGGTGGGCGGCGCGGCCTGGGGGCTGCTGAGCACACCCACCATCACCAACGGCCACCTGGGCCTGCTGATGCTGTCGCTGGTGGTGGTGGCCATCATGCTGGGCTTTCCCACCGCCTTCACCCTCATGGGTATGGGCATGATCTTCACCTGGCTGGCGTACGACCGGGACATCACCCGCTCGCTCGACCTGATGGTGCAGGCCGCCTACAAGAGCATGGTCAACGACGTGCTGATTGCCATCCCGCTGTTCGTGTTCATGGGCTACCTGGTTGAGCGCGCCAACCTGATCGAAAAGCTGTTCAAGAGCCTGCACCTGGCGATGGCGCGCATCCCGGGCTCGCTGGCCGTGGCCACGCTGGTCACCTGCGCCATCTTTGCCACCGCCACCGGCATCGTCGGTGCCGTGGTCACGCTGATGGGCCTGCTGGCGCTGCCGGCCATGCTACGCGCCGGCTACAGCATCCCGCTTTCGGCCGGCGCCATCACGGCCGGCGGCTGCCTGGGCATCCTGATTCCGCCTTCGGTCCTGCTCATCCTGTATGGCGCGACCGCCGGGGTGTCGGTGGTGCAGCTGTACGCCGGCGCCTTCTTCCCTGGCATCGTGCTGGCGGGCCTGTATGTGGTCTACGTGGTCATAGTGGCCAAGATCAAGCCGGCCTGGGCGCCACCACTGTCCGATGCCGAACGCCAGGTCGATCTGCCGGCGCTGACCGCCGCCCTGCCCGCGCAGACCGGCCAGCATGCCTTGGTGCGACTGCTGGACGCGCTCAAGGGCCGGCGCAACGCCCAGGTGCCACTGGCCCATGTGCTGCGCCAGCTGGCCCTGGTGGTCTTGCCCGGGCTGCTGTTTCTGGTGCTGGTGGTGAGCAGCTGGAACGCCGTCACCACGGTCAAGGTGGAGGAGACGTTCGACATCCAGCCCATAGGCCTGGGCGAAAGCGGCTCCTCTGCCTCCGGCCTGCAAGAGCCGCCCGGCGACGGAGGTTTGCAAGAGCCCCCGGCAGAGGGCAGCCTCCAGGAGCCCCCCGCAGAGCAAGCCGAAGAGAACCAGCCGGATACCGCGCTGGCCGAGCCCCCGGGCGCCGAGCCCGAAGTTCAGGCACAGGGCCAGGATGGCGCGGCCGTGGCCGAACCGCCGGCCGCTGCAGCGGCCGAGGCCCCAGCCCAGGCCGAGACGCAGCCGGCCCCCACCTGGTGGTGGGTGTTGTTCTCGCTGCTGGGGGCGGTCACGGCCCTGTTCTACCTGTTCCTGAGCTTTGCCCGGCTTGAAATCTTCAAGATGCTGCTGAGCTCCTTCTTCCCGCTGATGATGCTCATCCTGGCGGTGCTGGGCTCCATCGTCTTCGGCCTGGCCACGCCCACCGAGGCGGCGGCCATGGGGGCGCTCGGCGGCTTTCTGCTGGCGGCGGCCTACCGGCAGCTGACCATGGACGTGCTGCGCGAGTCGGTCTACCTGACGGCCAAGACCTCGGCCATGGTGTGCTGGCTGTTCGTGGGCTCGGCCATCTTTTCAGCCGCCTTTGCGCTGCTGGGCGGACAGGAAGTGATCGAGAAATGGGTGCTGTCCATGAACCTCACCAAGGTCGAGTTCATGGTGCTGTCCCAGATCGTCATCTTCCTGCTCGGCTGGCCGCTGGAGTGGACGGAGATCATCGTGATCTTCATGCCCATCTTCATTCCACTGCTGAGCCACTTCGGGGTCGATCCGCTGTTCTTCGGCCTGCTGGTGGCGCTGAACCTGCAGACCGCCTTTCTGTCACCACCAGTGGCCATGTCGGCGTTCTATCTGAAGGGCGTGGCGCCGCCGTATGTGACGCTGAACCAGATCTTCCTGGGCATGCTGCCCTTCATGGGCATACAGATCCTGGCCATCGTGCTGCTGTATGCCTGGCCGTCCATAGGCCTGTGGCTGCCGCAGCTGCTCTACAAGTAAGGCCAGGGGCCGTCGCCTGTGATCAGACCATCTGATACCAGGCGCAGCCCTCCTTCCCCATTCTCACCCTGGCCTCGCCACGCGCCACCAGGTAGTTGAGATGGGCCACGCTTTCGCCCGTGGCCAGGCTCATCTGCATGTTGTCCGCGGTGACCGGGCGGGAAAACAGCGCGCCATAGACATCGACCACGCGCTGCGGTTGCCGCAAGGCCTCTCGCAGCCTGTCGAGCGCCCGATGCTGGCTGTCGCGCAGCGCGGCAATGCGCCGATGCAGGCCCCGGAAGGGCTGGTTGTGCGATGGCAGCACCAGCACGTCGCCCGGCACGCTGCGCTCGAGCTTTTCCAGCGACTCCAGCCAGTCGGCCAACGGGTTGGCATCGGGCTCGGCCGGAAACACCGAGACGTTGGACGAAATGCCGGGCAGCACCTGGTCGCCCGAGATCAACAGCTTCAGCTCGGGGCAGTACAGGCAGACATGCTCGGGCGAATGGCCCGCGCCCACCACCACGCGCCAGCGCTGCGCGCCTATGGCGATCTCCTCGCCATCGCGCAGGCGCCGGTAACTGTCGGGCAGCGCATAGATCAGCTTGCCAAAGCCGCCAAAGCGGGTGCGATAGGTCTCGATCGCCTCCTCGCCCCAGCCGGCACGCCGGCAGAACGCGATGGCGTCATCCGGCGCTTCGCGCCCGGTATCGACGCTCAATGCGCGGCAGCTCAGGTACTCCAGGCGGCTGATCCACAGCCGGCAGGCAAACTTGCGCGTCAGCCAGCCGGCCATGCCGATATGGTCGGGGTGCATGTGGGTGACGAAAACACGCGTCACCGGCCCATCGAGCACCCCCGCAAACAGCTGGCGCCAGGCACCCGCCGTGTCGGTGGACCAGATGCCGGTATCGACCAGCGCCCAGCCATCGCCATCACGCAAAGCCCACAGGTTGATGTGGTCCAGCGCAAACGGCATGGGCATGCGCAGCCACCATACGCCCGGGGCCAGTTCTTTGGCGTCGCCTACCGCGGGCGCAACGCCGCATGGGTAGACCAGGCCGTTCTTGTCCGTCACCACTTCTTCAGCCATTGATGCCACTACCGACCTTCATTTTTGTTACCAACTGGCAGCTTATCGGAAAACACCAGCACGCATTGCCCAGCCCGTCGCGCAAGGTAGAATTGCCGGCTGTCAGGAGAGAGCCCCCCCGCGGGGCCGCCGAAGGCGCAGGCAGCAGCCAAAACGCTCAGGCAAAAGGACTGACGACACGCCCGCGATTGCTGCGGGCGTTTCCTTGCTGGAGAGAGGCGCCCCAACCGGTTTCGGGCGTCCACCGAAGGAGCAAACCCTGCCATCCGGGGTGAATCTCTCAGGTAAAGAGGACAGCAGGGCAAACACCATGGTGCGTTGCGCCATGGCCCGCATTTGCCCTGGAGACATGCCTTGTCCGACACCGAACTGCTGACCACCCCCCTGAACGCCCTGCACATCGAGCTGGGCGCCCGCATGGTGCCCTTTGCCGGCTACTCCATGCCCGTGCAGTACAAGAGCGGGCTGATGGCCGAACACCAGCACACGCGCCAGGCCGCCGGCCTGTTCGACGTCTCGCACATGGGCCAGCTCAAGCTTATCGGAGCCGACGCGGCGGCGGCGCTGGAGTCTCTGATGCCGGTGGACGTGCAGGGCCTGGCCGAAGGCAAGCAGCGCTACGGCCTGCTGCTCAACGACGAGGGCGGCGTGATCGACGACCTGATGTTCTTCAACCAGGGCAACGACACCTGGTTCCTGATCGTCAACGGTGCCTGCAAGCTCACCGACATCGCGCATATCGAGACGCATATCGGCAACCGCTGCCAGATCGTCACCCTGCCCACCCAGGGCCTGCTGGCGCTGCAGGGGCCGCAGGCGGTCACGGCCCTCTCGCGCCTGGTGCCGGGCGTGGAAAAGCTGGTCTTCATGAGCGGCGGCAGCTTCGCCTGGAATGGCGCCGAGCTGTTCATCACGCGCAGCGGCTACACCGGCGAGGACGGCTTTGAAATCTCCGTGCCCGGCGAGCACACCGAGGCCCTGGCACGCGCCCTGCTGGCCCAGCCCGAGGTGAAGCCGATTGGCCTGGGCGCGCGCAATTCGCTGCGCCTGGAGGCCGGCCTGTGCCTGTACGGCAACGACATCGACAGCACCACCACCCCGCCCGAGGCGGCGCTGAACTGGGCCATCCAGAAGGTGCGCCGCAGCGGCGGCGAGCGCGCTGGCGGCTTTCCGGGCGCGGCGAAGGTGCTGGCGCAGATCGACAACCCGGCCAGCCTGTCGAAGAAGCGCGTGGGCCTGATCGCCAAGGAGCGGGTGCCGGTACGCGAGCCGGCGGTGCTGGAGAACATGGACGGCCAGCATATTGGCCATGTCACCAGCGGCCTGCTCTCGCCCACGCTGAACCAGCCTCTGGCCCTGGCCTACGTGCAGCCCGAGTACGCCCAGCCCGGCACCGAGGTGTTTGCCATGGTGCGCGGCAAGCCCGTGGCCATGGTGGTCTCGCCCACGCCCTTCCTGCCCCCGCGCTACCACCGCGGCTGATTTTTTCGGTTTCGCTACACCGGCAGCGCGGCTACAGTGCGCGCTGCCCCTTCTCACAACTTTTTTATCGGAGCATCGCCATGAGCATCCAGTTTTCCAAAGACCACGAGTGGGTCAACAGCGCCGACGCCAACGCTGCCGTGGTCGGCATCACCGTACATGCGCAGGACGCGCTGGGCGACGTGGTCTTCGTCGACCTGCCCGCCGTGGGCGCCACCTTTGCCCAGGGCGACGTGGCCGGCGTGGTCGAGTCGGTGAAGGCCGCGGCCGACGTCTACATGCCGGTGAGCGGCGAGGTCGTCGAGGTGAACGAGGCCCTGCGTGACGATCCTTCGCTGGCCAACTCCGACCCCATGAACGCCGGCTGGTTCTTCAAGGTCAAGCTCTCTGCCCCCGCCGAGCTGGACGCGCTGATGGACGAAGCGGCCTACAACGCCTTTGCCGCCAGCGCGTGATGAGCGTTGAGCGTTGAGCGTCCCCTCAGACGCTCAACGCCAAATGCATCACCCAAAAATATGAGCTGCCCGCGCTGATCCAGCAAGGGCTACCAGCCAATCTGACCTGAACCCACCCCATGCCTGCCCTGCCCCTCTCCGCGCTGGAAAACCACGCCGAATTCCTGCCTCGTCATATCGGTATCGATAGCGCTGACGAGGCGCTGATGCTGTCCGTGATTGGCGAGGCCTCGCGCCAGTCGCTGGTGGCCTCCATCGTGCCGCGCTCCATCGCGCGCGCCAGCAGCATGGATCTACCCGCGCCCTGCACCGAGGCCGAGGCACTGGCCGAGTTGAAAACAATAGCCGCCAAGAACCAGATCAAGAAAAGCTTCATCGGCCAGGGCTACTACGGCACGCATACGCCCGGTGTCATCCTGCGCAACATTCTGGAAAACCCCGCCTGGTACACCGCCTACACGCCCTACCAGGCCGAGATCAGCCAGGGCCGCATGGAGGCGCTGGTCAACTTCCAAACCATGGTCACCGACCTGACGGGCATGGACATCGCCAACGCGTCGATGCTGGACGAAGCCACGGCCGCCGCCGAGGCCATGACGCTGGCCAAGCGTTCCGTCAAGGCCCGGGGCAACAGCATCATCGTGAGCGGCGACTGCCACCCGCAGACCATCGAAGTCATTCAAACCCGCGCCGCGCCGCTGGGTTTCACCGTCAAACTCGTGCAGTCCGAGGCCGAGTGGAACGCCGCCATCGCCAGCGACGACTACTTTGCCGCCCTGCAGCAATACCCCAGCTCCAGCGGCTGGCTGGCCGACTGGCAGGCATCCAGCGACGCCATCCACGCCAAGGGCGCGGCCTTCATCCTGGCGGCCGACCTGCTGGCGCTGACCCTGCTCAAAGCTCCGGGTGAGATGGGCGCCGACATCGTCATCGGCACCACCCAGCGCTTTGGCATGCCCATGGGCGCGGGCGGCCCTCACGCCGGCTTCATGGCCTGCAAGGACGCCTTCAAGCGCTCCATGCCAGGGCGCCTGGTGGGCGTCAGCGTCGATGCGCACGGCCAGCCGGCCTACCGCCTGGCGCTGCAAACGCGCGAGCAACATATCCGCCGCGAAAAGGCCACCTCCAACATCTGCACCGCGCAGGTGCTGCCGGCCGTCATCGCCAGCATGTACGCCGTCTATCACGGCGCAGAGGGCCTCACGCGCATCGCCCAGCGCGTGGCGCGCCTCACCGCCATCCTGGCCGCCGGCCTGAAACACCTGGGCCTGCCCGCCCAGCACGCCAGCGCCTTTGACACGCTGGCCATCGACCTGGGCAGCAGCCCCGCCGCCGATGCCGCCGTGGCCCGCGCCCTGGCCCTTGGTGCCAACCTGCGCCGCCTGGATG
>JAGPIX010000144.1 GCA_018054745.1 Alicycliphilus sp. | reverse complement strand
GGCGCTGGCCGTGTTCAGGTTGACCAGGGTGCGCACGGGCAGCAGCGTGACGTAGGGCGCCAGCGCCGTGACCGACTGCTGCGGCAGCCCCCACCAGCCCAGCTGGGCCACGCTTTGCGGCAGCAGCAGCGTGTTGTCAGTGCCGCCCTCGCGCATGGTGGCCAGCAGCACCGCCTGCGCCAGCTGGTCAAGCTGCTGGCGCGGCAGGCCCAGGTAGTCGAACAGGCGCGCGAACTGCCGCTGCGCGGTGGCGTCCACCTGCTTGTCGCCGGCCAGGTTGCGCAGGTTCAGCAGGCCCTGCTGGTCGGTGATCTGGCCGGACAGAAAGGCGTCGGCGGTGTCGGTGCTGGCATCCTCCACCTGGGCCACGTTGCGGTTGGCGGCCAGAAAGGTGGACAGGCGCGCCTCCTGCAGCGGCACGGCCCAGGGTTCGCTGAGGTTATCGGTGCCGTCGCCGCCCTGCGCCAGCGAGTCCTCGCGCAGTATCAGGCGCGACCAGTCCAGCGCGCCGACCAGGATCCAGGCCGACTGGATGCGCCCGCGCTCGGCGGTCTCGACCTCGATAGCGCGCCACTGCTGCCACATGGCCGCGGCGGCAAAGGTGGCCACCAGGGTCACGGTGAGCATGGCCGTCAGCAGCGCGGCGCCTGCCTGGCTGGCACGTTGTGCGTTGTGCGTTGTGCGTTGTGCGTTGCGCGCGCGCCCCCGCAAAACCCTGGACGCCCATCGCTCAACGTTCCGGGCCCTCATGACTTGCCCCCGCCCAGCAGCGGGTTCGCCCAGTCGCGCGTGACCACGCCGGCCAGCGCGCCGCCCTCGGGCAGCGTGAGCTGCAGGCGCACGCCCTCGGGAATGCTGGCCGCGGTGCTGCTCAGCCCGCCGGGCGCCTGCGGCAGGCTGGCGCCGGTGTTGGCCGACTGTGCATTGGCCCAGGCACCGCCGCGGTAGTAATACAGCTGCCAGCCGGCCAGCGGCATGAGCAGCGTTTCGCGCTCGCGCTCGGCGCTGCTGGGCGTGCGCGCCCACTGCGCGGCGCGGGCCCAGGCCTCGCTCCATTCGGCGCGCGTGCGCACCGGGGGCGACTGCCAGCGCAGCCAGCGGTTGGTGCCGTCCGCGTTACGCAGCGCCCAGGCGACGACGATGGCGCCCTCGTCGGGCTGGCGCATGCCGCGGCGCGTCAGGCGCAGCGCCTGGCCATCCCAGGCCAGGGGCTCGGTGTGCTCGATGGCCTGCAGCGCGTCCAGGTCGGCGCCCCATTGCGCCAGCACGGTCTGCAGCTCCAGCACGGCGTCGGCGCGCTCGCGCGTGATCTGCTGCGCGCGCACCATGCCGTCCAGCCCGCGCCAGCTGACGATGGCCAGCAGCGCCATCACCGCAATGGCGACCAGCAGCTCGACCAGGGTGAAACCGGGCTGCCCGCGCCGCATCAATACCTTCCCACGATGGTGGACAGGCGCAGCACCGGCGCCTGTGCGTCAAACACCTGCGCATCCACGCGCCGGAACTGCGGGTTCGGCGTGGGTGTCACGCTCACCGCCACTTCGTAGCCGCGCCCGGCCTGCTCGCAGACCACGCGCGCGTCGCCAATGGCCGGCATCTGGCGCGACAGGCGTACTTTGACCAGCTCGTTCTCGGCGCAGGCATGGGCCAGCACCACGTCGGTCTGGCGTGCGGTGTTGCGCGTCAGGGCGGATGTGGCCTGCAGCCCCGCCATCAACGCAATGGCCACGATGGCCAGGGCCACCAGCACCTCGACCAGCGTGAACCCAGCCGCCTTGTCTTTCATGGCAGGGCCTGCGCGCTGAAGGGCCGCAGCCCGTCGGTGGCCACGCGCACGGCGCGCTCGGGGTGGGCCTGGCTGACGATCAGCACCTGCTGCGCGCCTATCAGTGGCTCGGGCCCCAGCCACAGCGTTGCCGGGCCGCGCACCGAGGTGGCGCTGTCCAGCCAATGGCGCGGCAGCTGGCTGCCCACCAGGCCCTCAAACTGAAAGCCCTGGGCATCGGCGCGCCAGCGCACGGCCGCACCCGAGGCGCGCGACTGCGCCCGCGCCGCCTCCAGCAGCGCCGCCAGGCGCTCGCCCTCGCGCTGCAGCGCCGCAGCGCCGCTGTCACGCAGCGCCAGGCCCACGCCGGCCGTGGCCAGGGCGATGATGGCGATCACCACCAGCAGCTCAAGCAGTGTGAATCCGCCCTGGGCCACCGCGCGGCCGGGTGGCTCTTGCGCGGCGCCTGCCGGCATGGCTTGTGCCAGTGTCATGCGTGGACTGGCCGTGGCGTGAGGGCGTTACTGCCAGCTGCCAATATCGGCATTCTTGCCCTCGCCGCCGGACTGGCCGTCGGCGCCGAAGGACATCACATCCACTTCGCCCTTGATGCCCGGGTTCAGGTACTGGTAGGGGTGGCCCCAGGGGTCGTTGGGCAGCTTTTCCAGGTAGGGGCGCCAGTTGCCGGGCACCGGGGCGGTGGCGGGCTTGGCGATCAGTGCCTGCAGGCCTTGTTCGGCCGTGGGGTAGCGCTGGTTGTCCAGGCGGTAGAGCTTGAGCGCCTGTGAGATGTTGGCGATGTCGGTGCGCCCGGCGGTCACGCGCGCGTCATCGGCGCGATCGAGCACATTGGGCACGATGAGCGCGGCCAGCACGCCGATGATCACCAGCACCACCATGAGCTCGATCAGGGTGAAGCCCGCGGCGAGGCGGCGGCGGGCATGTTGTGCAAAAGAAGGGTGGGAGGAGGGCGTCACGGCGCGGCAAATCCGGTAGAGCGAAAGCGCTCAATGATAATGCTGGCATGGCAACACTCTCACTCACCCGCTGGGCCCCGCCCCTTGCCACTCTGGTGCTGTGGGCACTGGCCGGCGCCAGCGCGGTCTATTGGGGGCTGAGGCTGTCCGAGCCCGCGGCCGGCCCGGCGCCCGTGGCCGCCGCGCCCGAGCCCATCCTGCCCGACGCGCAGGCGCTGGCCCGGCTGCTGGGCGCCCATGCCCAGGCGGCCGCCGCCACGCCGGCCGCGGCCAGCCGTTTCACGCTGCTGGGTGTGCTGGCCGGCACGCAAAGTGGTGACGGCGCGGCACTGATCGCCGTGGACGGCAAGCCTCCCCGGCATTACCGCGTGGGCGCCGCCATCGAGCCCGGCCTGGTACTGCAGTCGCTGGGCCGGCGCGAGGCGCGCCTGGGCGCCAGTGTCGATGGCGCCACCACGCTGGCCCTGGAGCTGCCGCGCCAGCTGGGCCTGCAGGGGCAGGGCGCGCCGGCGACTCAGCCCATGCGCCAGCAGGCGCCGCGGATGCAGCAGGCGCCAGCGGCCCAGCCGCCCCAGCAATACGAATAGCCCGCCTGCCGTCAGGCTCTCAACCTCTCAGGCCCAGCCCTGGGTTGGCAGGGCCACGCTGACCCAGGCGCCAAAATCCGGTGCCTGCAGCGGCCACTCATGCGCCTGCGGCGCACGTCCTGGCCCATGCTGCTGCAGCCATTGCACGCAACGCGCAACCCCGGCATGGCTGATCCAGACCATGTCCGCGCCCTGGTCATGGGCGCGGGCCGCGGCATCGCGCAGGGCCAGGGCCACGCGCTGCAGCATGGCCGCCAGCGACTCGCCGCCGCCGGGGGCATGGCCGGCCAGATTGGCGGCCCAGGCGTCGATCTCGGCGCGGGCGATGGCGCTCCAGGCCTGGCCCTCCCAGGCGCCAAAGTCGGTCTCGGCGATGCGCGGCTCCGGGTTTGAAGCCAAATCGGGCCGCAGCGCCCGCAGTTCAAGCGCCAGCAGCTCGCATCTTTGTAGTGGCGAATGCCATACGCCGGCCACCTTGGCCGGCAGGGCATGTGCCAGTGCCGTGGCGGCGCTGCGGCTGGCGCTGGCGTCGGCGGCCATGTCCAGCCGGCCGTAGCACAGGCCGGGCGCGACCAGCGGGCGCGCATGGCGCACCAGCCACAGCCGCGGGCCGTTCATGCCGCGCGTGGCGCCAGGGCCATGGCCGCGCCCAGGTAAAAGCCAATCTCGGCCACCTGCTGCGTGGCGCCCAGGCAGTCGCCGGTAAACCCCTGCAGGCGGCGGGCATAGCGCCACAGCATCCAGGCGCCGCCCAGGGCGCTGCACAGTACGGATACTATTAAAACACTAGCGCCTAGCGCTTGGTACATAAGTGCTAGAGGCAAAAAACACCATAGGATTGCGGCCGCCAGGGCGCGACCCGTGATCTGATCTGCCAGCGGCTTGCTCTTGGACGTGGCCGTATCCCCCACATGGGGCAGGGCGCGCACCACGAAAAGTGGCCACAGGCGCGAGAGCACATGCGCGCCCAGTAGGGCCCACAGCGCCACCTCCAGCCCCAGGCTGCCCAGCTGCGCCAGCAGCGCCAGCTTGGCGCCAAGGGCCAGCACCAGGGCCATGGCGCCGAATGCGCCAATGCGCGAGTCCTTCATGATGGTGAGCGCACGCTCGCGCTCATAGGCGCCGCCCAGGCCGTCCGCCACGTCGGCCAGACCGTCCTCGTGAAAGCCACCGGTCACCAGCACCGTGGCGATGGTGCTGCCCACGGCTGCCACCAGCGGCGCAAAACCCTGGCCGCCCAGTGCCCACCAAAGCGCCGCATACACGCACATGGCCACGGCTGCCACCAGCCAGCCCACACCGGGGAAGTGCGCGCTGGCCGCGCGCAGCATGGCCGGGCTATAGCCCACCCAGGCCGCCAACCGGCCCGTGACCGGCAGGCGGGTGAAGAACTGCACGGCCAGCAGGTAGTGGCGCAGGGCTTGCATGGGTGCTTGTTAACTGATGGCTGTTGGCGCTTCCATGCCGGCGAGACGCCGGCGCTCCCAGTAGGCGCTGTCAGCCTCCATTGGCCTTCAGGAACAGCCGGTACGCCGGGTTCTGCGTTTCCTCGACATAGGGGTAGCCCAGCGCCTGCAAGAACGCGTCGAACGCGGCGGCATCCTCCGCCGGCACCTGCATGCCGACCAGAATGCGGCCATAGTCCGCGCCCTGGTTGCGGTAGTGGAACAGCGAGATGTTCCAGGTCGGCTGCATCAGGCTCAAGAACTTGAACAGCGCGCCCGGCCGCTCGGGGAATGTGAAGCGCATCAGGCGCTCGTCGCGCGCCAGCTGCGAGCGCCCGCCCACCAGGTGGCGCAGATGCTCCTTGGCCAGCTCGTCGTGCGTCAGGTCCAGCGACTCGAAGCCTTGTTTGGCGAAATTCCTGGCGATCTTCTCCGACTCGCCCCGGCCATGGGTGGACAGGCCCACGAACACATGGGCCAGCCGCTCGTGGCTGATGCGGTAGTTGAACTCGGTCACGTTGCGCGGCCCGCCGGGCAGCGCGCCCACCACCTCGCAAAAGCGCTTGAAGCTGCCGCGCTCCTCGGGGATGGTGACGGCGAACAGCGCCTCGCGCTCCTCGCCCACGTCGGCGCGCTCGGCCACGAAGCGCAGGCGGTCGAAGTTCATGTTCGCGCCCGAGAGGATGGTGGCGTAGGTCTCGCCCTTGGTCTTGTGCTTCGCCACGTATTGCTTGATTGCCGCCACGCCCAGGGCGCCGGATGGTTCGACGATGCTGCGCGTGTCGGCAAAGATGTCCTTGATGGCGGCGCAGACGGCGTCGGTGTCCACGATCACGTAGTCGTCCACCAGGTCATGCGCCACGCGGAAGGTCTCCTCGCCCACCAGCTTCACGGCCGTGCCATCGGCAAACAGGCCCACGTCGGGCAGCTGCACGCGCGCATGCTGACGCGCCGATTGCGCCATGGCGTCCGAGTCGTTCATCTGCACGCCGATGACCTTGGTCTGCGGGCTCACCGCCTTCAGGTAATTGGCCACGCCGGCAATCAGCCCGCCGCCGCCGATCGGCACGAACACGGCATCCAGCCGGTGGCTGCCCAGCGCCTGCAGCTGGCGCAGCAGCTCCATGGCGATCGTGCCCTGGCCGGCGATCACGTCCGGGTCGTCAAACGGGTGGACGAAGCTCAGGCCCTGCTCCTGCTGCAGGTGCAGCGAATGCTCGTAGGCGTCGGAATAGCTGTCGCCCATCAGCACCACCTCGCCGCCCAGGGTCTTCACCGCGTCCACCTTCACCTGCGGCGTGGTGGTCGGCATGACGATCACGGCGCGCGTGCCCAGCCTGGCCGCGCTCATGGCCACGCCCTGCGCGTGGTTGCCGGCCGAGGCGCAGATCACGCCCTTGGCCA